>CAMDGB010000011.1 GCA_945897915.1 Chryseobacterium gleum
ATATTATTTTGTAAGTTTTTTCAAATCAGCAATTGTTTCAGTTGGATTGGCAGCTCCAAACACGTAATTTCCTGCAACTAATACATCTGCACCAGCATCAGCTAATTGTTTCGCGTTTTTGTTGGTTACACCGCCATCAATTTCTATAATGGTATTAGCTTTACATCTCTTTATTATTTCTTTCAATTGGCCAACTTTGTCGTATGTTTTTTCAATAAAACTTTGTCCGCCAAATCCTGGATTTACACTCATGATACAAACCAAATCAATATCCTGAATAATGTCTTCTAAAACTTTTACGCTAGTGTGAGGGTTGATGGCTACTCCTGCTTTCATGCCTTCTGCTTTGATAGCTTGAAGCGTTCTGTGTAAATGATTACAGGCTTCATAATGAACGGTTAATACATTAGCGCCTAATTTGGCAAAAGTAGTAATGTATCTGTCAGGATCTACTATCATTAAATGGACATCTATTGTTTTTTTTGCATGCTTTGAAATAGCTTGCAAAACAGGCATTCCAAAAGATATATTGGGTACAAAAACGCCATCCATGATGTCAATATGAAACCAATCAGCTTCACTGGCATTAATCATTTCAATGTCGCGTTGTAAATTAGCAAAATCCGCAGCTAAAACCGAAGGAGCGATAAGTGTATTTTTCATTTAAGTATATTGTTTGTGCAAAAATAGATATTTTAAAAAAACTCCGAAAGTATTTCCGGAGTTTTGATGTTAAGACTTTTGATTTTCGACTTTACGACTAAATTTATCCTAAATATGTTTTTAATATTTTACTTCTTGATGTATGTTTTAATCTTCTAATGGCTTTTTCTTTAATTTGACGTACACGTTCACGAGTTAAATCAAATGTTTCGCCAATTTCTTCTAATGTCATTGGATGCTGATCGCTTAATCCAAAATACAAACGCACTACGTCTGCTTCTCTAGGTGTTAAGGTTTCTAAAGCACGTTCAATTTCAGTTTGAAGTGATTCGTGAATTAATTCTCTATCTGGATTTGGTGATTCACCCGAACGTAAAACGTCGTATAAATTTGAATCTTCTCCTTCTACAAGTGGAGCATCCATTGACAAGTGACGACCAGAGTTTTTCATAGACTCTTTTACGTCATTCACCGTCATGTCTAATTCTTTTGCAATTTCTTCAGCAGAAGGTGGTCTTTCATTAGATTGCTCTAATAAAGCGTACATTTTGTTGATTTTATTGATCGAACCAATTTTGTTCAAAGGCAAACGAACAATACGAGATTGTTCTGCTAACGCTTGTAAAATCGATTGACGAATCCACCAAACCGCATACGAAATGAATTTGAAACCACGTGTTTCATCAAAACGTTGTGCCGCTTTAATCAAACCTAAGTTTCCTTCGTTAATTAAATCGGGCAAAGTCAAACCTTGATTTTGATATTGTTTGGCAACCGATACTACGAAACGTAAATTCGCTTTTGTTAATTTTTCTAAGGCACTTTGGTCACCCGCTTTAATACGTTGTGCTAATTCTACTTCTTCATCGGCAGTAATTAAGTCTACTTTACCAATTTCTTGTAAATATTTGTCTAAAGAAGCAGTTTCACGATTGGTAACCTGCTTGGTTATTTTAAGTTGTCTCATTGAATTTCCCCCTCAATTTATTAGTTCTATTTATTATACGTAAGAAAAAGTAAAAAGTTACAAAAAATAGTAATAAGTTTAACACCAACTTAAAAATTCTGTTTTAAGAATACAAAAGAGTTTTAAAAAATTGGGATTGTTTAAATATATTAATTATATTCAAATAAGAATTAAAAATTTAATTACACCTCTAAAAAATTGGCAACATTTTTGCCGTTCCATTTTCCTAAAAATTTATAAGGGATAAATCTTGCAAATAGTTCTTCTTTGTACCATTTAAGTTTTCTGGTTAGACGAACAACTTCTTTGTGCTTTTCGTTTTTGTAGGCATAATCAATCATTTCTGCTTGTGTTTTCCATATGCTTAAAGTCGCTTGTTGAATTAAAGGCCATTCGCCAACACCAATTGACAGTGCTAATCCATCATAGTCTTCTAAACTTTTACTTACATTACCCACTTTTCTCCAGAAAGAAATTAATTTTGAAAGTCGAATGCTGGCTCGTGTTAAAACCATAACGGGTTTGTCTAAAGCCAAAGTGGCATCTGAAACAAAAGGTTGCTTTCCGTCCCATTTTCCGTGTGCCTCTGCAGCATGTGCAAAAACGGTAAATGATTCGGCACTTTTAGATTTATACTTGTTAAAGAAAGAATTTTTTTCAAAAAAAGTAGTGGCATGCATTTCTGATTCCCAAATGCATAATAAGGCATACGTACCGAAGTTGGGTTTCGAACTAAAACCATTTTCAGCGCCAGAACCTAATAGCTTGTAAAATACAAGTCCTTCAATATTTTTGAAATGAGCGTGTCCTAATTGCATTTGCGAAAATGCCCAAAGTTTATTGGAAAAAGATTCCAGTTTAAAAAAGGTACAAGTTGTTATTTGGCTCATGAATATGAATTCTTATTGCGCATACTGGGTTTTAGATTTTTTTAAAGCGTCTTGAATGTATTTTTTCTTAATAATTAACATTCCAAAACTTTCTCCACCATCTTTACCTATATTTTTGTGATGCATTTTGTGTGCGCGACGCAATGCTAAAACATATACGTTTTTTGATTTAGTAAGCACTTTGAAACGTTGGTGTATTACTAAGTCGTGTACAACAAAATAAGCTAAACCATAAAGTAAAATACCAAAACCAACCCAAGTGTACCAGGCATATTGGTTCATCATTCCAAACATTATTAGCAACCAACTTGGTACTGCATAAGTGATAAAAAATAAATCATTTCGTTCAAACCAACTTTTATGGTCTTTTTTGTGATGATCAGCATGAAAATACCACATAAAGCCATGCATGATGTACTTGTGATTTGCCCAAGCCGAAAATTCGGTTAGTATAAATGTGACTAAAACAATGCTGCAATTAATTATTATTTCCATGTTAAATAAATATAAATAATGATGTAAAAAATATAATTTGTAAAATCAATATAATTAAAGACACTTTACGATTGGCTTTAATAATGATAGGTTAAAAAAAGTACGATATAAAAAAAGCAACTCCAATCCAACCCAAATAATTATGTAAACCAGGTAATCCATTTTCAAATTGCCAAAAATCAAGTTTAGGAGCTACTTGTTCTATCAACAAATCAATAAGTGTAACTAGTAAAGCCGCTACAAACAATACTGTTATTTTGTTTACAAAGATACTACTTACTATTCTAATTCCTGCACAAATAAGCATTGCCCAATTGATAGAAATGATTAGTGGGACTTCAAGTAATTTTATGCCTAATCCATTCCCGTAGGAATATTTTCCAAAAATTAACCCAGTTTTTACGCCAATTACTTCAAAAATATACCCTAAAAAAGCTATAGAAAAAAAGGCTAAAATGAATTTTTTGTCGGCTACTGGACTATGAATTAAAAAAACTAAACAAGTCAATAATAAAGTATAAGGCGTAAAAGGACTAAAAAAACTAGGATTGATTACAAACCCAATTGACCCGGAAATATAGACCAGAATTAAGAAATATAATAAATAGGATTTATATGTTTTTATCATTTTTTTCTCTTTCTACTATTATTTGACTCGCAATTTTTGCACTAAAAAGGCATAAAGGAATTCCTCCGCCAGGATGCACACTTCCGCCTACAAGAAACAAATTTTTAATGCTTGACGAAAAATTAGCATGTCGTAAAAATGCCGCAAATTTATTGTTGCTGGAGTTTCCATAAAGTGATCCGCCGTAAGACGAAGTTTGGTTTTCTATATCAATGGGACTTAACGTACTTTCTGAAATGATGTATTTTTCAATATCGGTTTTTAAAATGGCATTAATTTTTTCAACAACATTTTTCCTAATATCGGCTGCATAGTTTATACTTTCGTTTTTATTGTGTGGCACATTTACCATTACAAACCAGTTTTCACAACCTTCTGGCGCATCATCTTTACAATATTTTGAAGTAATATTAATATAAACCGTTGGATCGTCAGTTGGAAATTGTTTTGAAAACAAATAATCAAATTCCTTTTTGTAATCATCACTAAACAAAATATTATGTAGTCCCAAAGCTGCAAATTCTTTGTTTATTCCCCAATAAAAAACATACGCACTACTTGATTTTTCTTGTTGAATTAGCTTTTTAGGAGTAAAAGATTTTGGCAACAAATACTTGTAAAGCACATGCAGATCCACATCGCTTGCTACAATATCAAAGGCATAATTCACACCATTACTTTTAATGGAAGTAATCTGGTTATTAGATTCTACTTCTAATTTTTCAACGGCTGCATTGTATTTAATTTCCACATTAGCTTCTTCTGCAAGTTTGACTAAATGTGTTGTAATTTGATGCATGCCTTTTTTAGGTAAATAGGCCCCAAGATTAAACTCTAAATGCGAAATCATATTCATTAATGCAGGAGCTTTGTATGGATTTGAACCATTATAAGTCGCAAATCGATTGAAAAGTTTTACCGTTTTTGGATTTGAAAACGTTCTTGAATTTTTTTCGTGCATCGTACTGAATAATCCCAAAAATGGTGAAAATAATATGCCTTTTAAAGTTTTAAAATTTATAAAATTTTTCAGTTGATGAAGCGATTGGTTTAAAAATAAATCTTCTGTGGTTTTAAAATAAAATGCGTTGCGCTTGATGTGTTTTAAAACGCTTTCTTTTTTTTCATTTAATTTTAAATGCACTTCATCTGCAAAATCTTCCAAATTAGCAGATGCTTTTAGCTGCGTTCCATCCGAATAAAAATAGTTAGTTATGACATCTAATTTCTGGTATTCAAATGTATGGGCGCTTCCTTGTAAATTAGTCAATTCATCTATCAACGAAGGCATTGTAAATAATGATGGCCCTTTATCAAATCGGAATCCGTTTATTTTAAGTTCACTCAATTTACCGCCTGGATAACTATTTTTTTCAAAAATTGTTACCTTAAACCCTTGATTAGCTAGTCGAATTGCTAATGCAAGACCTCCAATTCCAGATCCAATTATACCAACGGTTTTTGTCATTATATTTAATTAAAAATAGTGACGTAAAATTAATTTTTTACTAAAGGTTAAAAGTATAACAAAAGTTAAAAAAATCCTATAAATAATTAAAACTAACTATTAAACAAAAACTACAAATCTACATTTGCTTAAAATTAAAAACCCCAATTTAGATTATAAATTGGGGTTTTTGGTAAACTATAAAATATAAATTATTCTTTTCTCTCTTCTCTTGGAGGTCTTGGTAAAAGTGCTTTTCTTGACACTTTTTCTTTTCTAGTTTTTGGGTCAAGTCCTAAGTATTTCACTTGGAATACATCGCCCATATTCACTACATCCGTAACGTTTTCTGTACGTTCCCAAGCCAATTCAGATACGTGTAATAAAACTTCGTTTCCTGGTGCATCAGTATATTCTACAACCGCACCAAAATCTAACATTTTAATTACTTTTACTTCATATGCTTCACCCATTGCTGGTTTGAAAATGATAGAATCAATTTTAGCCAATACTGCTGCAATCCCATCAGGATCTGTTCCAAGAATTTCAACTACACCTTGCTCATCAACTTCGTTGATAACGATAGTACAACCAGTAGCTTTTTGTAATTCTTGAATTACTTTCCCGCCAGGTCCAATCAACGCTCCAATAAAGTTACCAGGAATTGTTCTCATGATAATTTTTGGCGCATGAACTTTAACGTCAGTATTTGGTTTGTCTAATGTTTCCATTAATTTTCCTAAGATATGCAAACGGCCATCACGAGCTTGTGCCAAAGCAGCTTCCATAATTTCGTATTTCAATCCGTCAATTTTGATGTCCATTTGACAAGCTGTAATACCTTCTGAAGTTCCAGTAACTTTGAAATCCATATCTCCTAAATGATCTTCATCACCTAAAATGTCAGATAAAACCGCGAAACGTTCTCCATCCGTAATTAATCCCATCGCAATTCCTGAAACAGGACGAATCATTTGAATACCGGCATCCATTAAAGATAATGTTCCGGCACAAACAGTAGCCATTGAAGACGAACCATTCGATTCTAATACTTCAGAAACCACACGAATTGTATAAGGACAATCAGCAGGAATCATATTTTTCAAGGCTCTTTGTGCTAAATTTCCGTGACCAACTTCTCTTCTTGAAGTTCCTCTCAATGGACGCGCTTCTCCTGTAGAAAATGGTGGAAAATTATAGTGTAAGTAGAATTTTTCTTCTCCTTGTTCAGATGGGGAATCAATTTGGTTTGCTTCTCTAGAAGTTCCTAAAGTAGCTGTTGCTAATGCTTGAGTTTCTCCACGAGTAAATAATGCCGATCCGTGAACTGATGGTAAATAATCTACTTCACACCAAATTGGGCGAATTTCTGTAGTTTTTCTACCGTCTAAACGCGTACCTAAATCTAAGGTTACGTTACGAACCGCTTCTTTATTAGTTTTATAAAAATATTTAGAAACTAAATCGCCATTTTCTGCTAATTCTTCTTCTGTAAACAACGCTTTAACTTCTTCTTTTACAGCGTCAAAGGAAGCAGTACGTTCTTGTTTAGAAGAACCTTTACTTGCAATTGCGTATATTTTATCGTAAGCGGCTGCTTTTACTTTTGCATAAATAGCATCGTCTGTTCTTTCAGTTTCGTAGGTACGAACTTCTTTTTTACCAAAAGCTTGCGCTAATCTTTCTTGTGCAGCAATTTGTACTTTAATGTGTCCATGAGCAAATTTAATTGCTTCTACCATTTCAGCTTCTGAAATTTCTTTCATTTCTCCTTCTACCATCGCGATAGAATCAGTTGAAGCTCCAATCATCATGTCAATATCAGACAATTCTAATTGTGCGCGAGATGGATTGATGATGAATTTACCATCAATTCTTCCCACTCTAGCTTCAGAAATCAAAGTTTCAAAAGGAATGTCAGACAAAGCAAGTGCTGCTGATGCCGCTAATCCTGCTAAAGCATCTGGCATAACGTCTTCGTCATGAGACATTAATTGAATCATTACTTGAACTTCAGCATGGTAATCAGATGGGAAAAGTGGACGTAATACACGGTCAACTAAACGCATCGTTAACACTTCGTTATCACTTGGACGTGCTTCTCTTTTGAAGAAACCACCAGGAAAACGACCTGCTGCTGCAAATTTTTCACGGTAATCTACCGTCAAAGGTAAAAAGTCAATGCCTGGGCTTGCTTTTCTTGAAGAAACAACTGTACCTAAAATAACAGTATTTCCAATTCTTACTACTACAGATCCGTCTGCTTGTTTAGCTAAACGTCCTGTCTCGATTGTGATGCTTCTGCCATCACCTAAATCGATTTTTTCTACAAATAATTGTGGAATCATAAATTTAATTCTCAAAAGGTTATACAAAGGGTTAGTTGTGTTGTTGTTGTAGTAGTTGTGTCTAACCCAATGAAAAACCAAACTTTTCTGCGTTGTTTATAAACAAAAAGGGGCGCAAAGCCCCTTTAGTGTATTATTTTCTAATTCCTAATTCTTTAATTATTTCACGGTATCTTAAGATATCTTTCTTCTTTAAGTAATCTAAAAGACTTCTTCTTTTACCTACTAAAAGCACCAAAGATCTTTCTGTGTTGTAATCGTGACGATTTTTTTTCAAGTGTTCTGTTAAGTGCGAAATTCTAAATGTGAATAACGCAATTTGTCCTTCTGCAGAACCTGTGTTTTCAGCTTTTCCTCCGTGCTTAGCGAAGATGTCAGCTTTTGTTTCTTTAGTCAAATACATGCTAATATTATTTAAATGATTATTATGTAGATTGAGTTTATCTCAATACGGGTGCAAATTTACAAATTAATTTTGAAGTTGCAACTTTTAGCTCTTTTTTTTTAACCACAAATTTCTAAACGATTTACTTTTGTCATAATCGCCAGCTTGTTTCTCAATATTGAAGTAGCGATGCCCTCTTGGATCGTTGCCAACCCCAGCTAAATAGGCCCAATTTCCCCAATTGCTACAAACGTCATAATCGATAAGTTGCTCTTCAAAATAAGCTGCTCCAAAACGCCAATCCATGTTCAATTCATTGCAAAAATAACTGGCAACATTTTGCCTTCCACGATTACTCATAAATCCGGTTTGTTGCAATTCGAGCATATTGGCATTAATAAAATCAGAAGGTGTTGCGCCATTCATCCATTGCGAAAGTAGTTTTTCATTCAAGGATTTCGAATTCACTTTTTCGGTTTTTATTCCTTCATATAAGAAAAATTTCGTTTGGTATTTTTTAAACATAAATCGGAAAAAGTCCCTCCAAAGTAATTCAAAAACCAACCAATAAGTGGAATCATTTGCACCAAACTGCTTTTCGTATTTTTTAATTTCAGCATAAATAAATCGCGCTGAAATACAACCCATAGCCAACCAAGCTGAAAATTTAGAAGAATAATCAGCGCCCACCATTCCGTTTCTAGTTTCTTTATACGATGACAAACATTGTGTATCGTAAAAATAATGATGCAATCTTTGTAAAGCTACTGATTCGCCACCTTTAAATTGTAAAACTGCCCTAGAATCGATTGTAGTTTTGGTTAAGCCTAAAGCTTCTAATGTTGGTAATTCCAAAGGCGAAATTTTAGGCGAATTAATTTTTGTTGGTGCTTCAAAAGGTGCTCTTATTTGAGAATCTTTTTCTGTTTTTTTTTTGAAATTAGAAAACACATCCGGAATGTCTTTGATAGAAAAAGGCAAATCTTCGGCGTGATATAAAGTACTTGTGCTAATTTTTTCTAATTCGCAACGCACTTTAAATAATTCATCTTGCACCTTTTTCTCAGTTTGTCTTTCTTCAAAAGCCACTTCTCGCTTGGCAAACACTTTTTGTGCTTTAAATTGATTTACAATTTTAGGGATTTCTATTTCAGGTTTTCCTTTTAAAATAAGTAATCCCGAACCTAAAGTTCTTAACCTTGCATCTAAATCTTGAAGCGATTCCAATAAAAATTGTGCTCTGAAACTGCCTGTTTTTTTAAATCCGTAGGATGTTGTTTCAAAATGGGATTCGTCAAAACAATACACGGGAATTACATTCTCGCTAATGGCGATAGCTTTTACAAGGGTTTCGTTGTCTTCTATTCGTAAGTCGGTTTTAAACCAAACAATTGCTGTTTTTATCATAACTCATTCATATTTTTCAAATAATAATCCGCTTGTTCTAACAAGGCAACTTTATCATCAGGTTTCATTTTTCGCCACACATTATACATCATTCCAATGCGGGGATTTTTGCCTAATTTGTCTTCGTTTTTATCATAGAAATTCCAATACAGACTATTGAACGGGCAAGCTTTTTCACCTGTTTTTATTGCTTTTTTATAGTAACAGCTTCCGCAATAATGACTCATTTTGTCAATATAAGATGCAGAACTTACATAGGGTTTTGTACCAACAATGCCGCCATCTGCAAACTGACTCATGCCGCGTGTATTCGTAATTTCTACCCATTCAATCGCATCAATATAAATGCCCAAATACCAAGCATCTACTTCATCGGGATGAATTCCCGCTAAAAGGGCAAAATTTCCTGTAATCATCAATCGCTGAATATGGTGTGCGTAAGCGTAATTTAAGGATTGGTTAATCGCGTCTTTCAAACAATTCATTTTTGTTTTGCCGGTCCAAAACCATTCTGGAAGTTGGTTTTCGTTATTGAAATAATTCATTGTGGCAAATTCTGGCATTTTTTCCCAATAAATCCCACGCATGTATTCGCGCCAGCCGATAATTTGGCGCACAAATCCTTCCAACTGATTGTAAGCAATTTCTTCAGGCCGATTTTCCCATTCTGTAATGGCTCGTTGGATCACTTCCAAAGGTGAAATCAATTTTATATTCATCGAAAACGAAATTCTCGCATGATACAACGACCATTCGTTTGGTGTCATGGCATCTTGATAACTTCCAAAAAGCGCCAAACATTCGGTTACAAAAAAATCGAGTAATTTTAACGATTGTGCTCTGTTGATGGGCCATACAAAATTTTCAGCATCAATATTTCCGATGGTTTTGATGTCTGTTTTTTGAATTTCAGAAACGATTTTCGAAACATTATTATTGAAAACCAAAGGCGGTGTTGGTTTGTGATCTTTTGGCAATTTTTTTCTGTTTTCGCCATCATAATTCCATTTTCCTGTCAACGGTTTAGCGCCTTCCATTAAAATATGGTGTTTTTTGCGCATCATGTGGTAAAAACTTTCCATTAAAAAGGTTTTTTTACCTTCAAAAAAATCACCTAATTCGTTTCTAGAACTCATAAAATGTTCCGAATCGCAAACTGAAGTTGGTATAGATAGCGATTGGCACAAATTTTTCAGCTGTTCATCCAAACGGTATTCATCAGGAAATTGGTAATCAAAATGGGTGAATTGCACTTTTTCAACTAAAAAGCGAATGTTTTTTTCGAACGATTGTAAATTCGATGCATCATTCAAATGCAAATAAATTACTTTGTGTTTTTGCATTTGTAATTCAGAGGCAAATTGTTGCATCGCAGAGAAAAAACCAGCAATTTTTTGAATATGATGTTTGGCATAATCGGTTTCTGTGCGAATTTCCATCAAAACATAAGTCACGGAATCATCCACCGCTTGAAACCAAGAATGATTGCTATTTAATTGATCTCCGAGAAGTAATCGTAACGTTTTTGACATCTTATTTTATTTTTTTCCTCTGCATCTATCACTACAATATTTTACTTCGTCCCAAACTTTCTCCCATTTTTTCCGCCAAGTGAATGGTTTTTGGCATACTAAACAAATTTTAGTCGGTAGGTTTTGTTTTTTTACTCCTCGCATTTTTCAATTTGTTGGGATTGCTCACGTGTTTTTGCAAAATTCGTTTGCCTTCTTCTTTCACTTCTTCTTTTTTTCGAAAGCTCCAAACAATATCAATAGCATACTTCCGAGTTTCTTCAATATTTACGATAGGTGCTGGATAATCTTTGCCAATGGTACAATTGTAAAATTGCTGTTCCATTTCGTTCATTTTCCATGGTTCATGTAGCAAATGAACTGGTATTTCTGCTAATTCAGGCAACCATTGTTTGATGAAGATTCCTTCTGAATCATGTTCTTCTGAATTTTTAATTGGACTGTAAATTCGTATCGTATTAATTCCCGTAGTGCCTGATTGCATTTGAATTTGCGGATAATGAATCCCAGGTTCGTAATCTAAAAATTGCCTTGCTAAGAAATGCAATTCGCGCCAATCTTGCCATAAATTAAAGGTAAAAAACGACACCACCATTGCGCGCATTCTAAAATTAATGTAACCTGTTGCAACCAAACATCGCATGCAAGCATCTACAATTGGCACACCAGTTTTTCCTTCTTGCCAAGCTTTTATGTAGGTTTCGTTTTTGGGTTTAATCAAAGTATCATAAGCTCGGTTTGCGTTTTCAAATTCCATTTCGCATTCGTCTTCAAATTTTTGAATAAAATGGCAATGCCAATGCAAACGGGAAACAAAATTCAGGATGGCTCTTTTGTTTTTGGAAGTTTCGTAATGCTGATTCGTATATTGATAAATCATCCGCATGCTAATGTTTCCATAGGCCAAATATGGTGACAATCGGCTACAGCCTTTTCTGCTCAAAGCTGGTTTCGAAATGTGTTTGCTGTAATTGACATAGCGTTCTTTGATAAAACTGTCCAAATAGCGCCATGCCCAGTATTCACCACCTCGTTGAAAGTTGGGATTTGGAGATGTAATTTCGATTGGTAAATTGTTGCCTTTTAAAGTATCGTAAAATTCAGAATCTAATTCTATTGTATTTAAATCGGATTCTTTTATATTTTTAAGGGTATCTTGCATGACTTGCTCCCAACGTTTGTCCCAATCTTGTCTTGATTTTAGTCTACGAATAACGCCGTGCATTTGAAATTCTTTCCAAGTTATTTCATTGGAACTGAAAAACGACTTCATTTCCAAATCGCGGTCATAGGTTACTTTATTTCCTATTTCTTGATGAGAAAAAACAGTTTTCACTTCGAATTTATATATTAATTCAGAAAAAACGGTTTTTACTTCGTTATGGAAAAAATAGATTACAGCATTAAAAGGTGCTAGTTTTTTATTCAAATCCTGAATGGATTCGTAAATAAATCGCCAATGTCGCACATCTGAATCATCATAATTCATTACGGATGGTTCGAAAACATAAATCAGCAATAAAGGCAAATCAGATTGGTGAGCATAAAAAAGCGCTTCGTTGTCAACCAAACGAAGGTCACGTTTGAACCATACAATATTGATTGCTTTTTTTGTCAAAATTAAATTAGAGTTGTAATTATTTTGTCAGGTTTGGCATAACTCAATCTTGATATTTGTGTAGTTTTATGATAACTATCTAATCCGGAACAAGTTATTGATTCTGCTTTTTCAATATCTAGAAAACCATCTTTTTGCAAACAGTTTTCTGGAAAATAAACGTCTTTAACTTCACCAATTATAAGAACGGTATTATTGATGGAAAGCGTTATTTTTTCTTTAAATTCTATTGCCAATTGTACGTTGCTTTCTTTTACAAAAGGCGCAAAAAAGTTATTTTTAAATTCAGGTGTTAAGCCAGTTTCGTCAAATTCTGAGCAATCTCTATCATACCTAGCTGAGGTTTGATGGGCTTGTTCGTGAATTTTTTCATTGATGTGATTAATAGTATAAAAACCTGTTTTTAATATATTTTCAAGAGTATGTCGTTCTACAACTCCTGGACGAAAAACCATTCCGAATAATGGCGGATTGCTTCCAATATGTAAAATAGAATCTACAATAGCCAAATTGGTTTGATTTTTTTTGTTTTGTGTGCCAATTAATCCAACGCTTTTAAAACCACCTAAGCTATTTGCAAAATGAACACGTTCTTGTTTTTCCATGTTCAAAATTTGTTCTTGGGTAATATGTTTTACTAAAGTTTCACCCATTTTTTATCACTATTTAATTGAAAGGTTCCAATATGTTCTTTATTCCATTCGTTTGGTGGAATTAAGGACAAAAAATAAGTGGCATTACCTGATGCGTACAAATGATATATCTCTCCAATTATAGGTTCAAATGAAAATTTTGAATTGTAAACCATTTCATTCCATTCAAATTCTTCCATTAAATTTTGGTACTGTAATTTTAGTTCATTGAATTTATTTTCAAATTCTTTGTTCACATTTCTAACGCCCCTGCCTTTCCATGCGGCAACATCATCAACTTTAATTATAGGCGCACTTACAGTTGTTGCATAAGGTAAAAAACTTGCATTGTATCCATTTTCCTCTGAATAAACCACATTATCAGGCTTTTTGTTTTCCATTTTTTCTTTTATCTTTTTGATATTTTATTATTAGAAATAGCTCTTTGTAATTTGCATTTGAATCGGTCGATTCCTTCAGCACGTTTTGCTGTATGTTTGGTTTTGCAATTTTCAACCCGTTTTCGCCACAGTTTGTAACTTGAAAATTTTAATTCTTTTTTCATTAAAGCTTTTACATCAGCTTCAGCTAAACCAAATTGAAATTTTATGGCATCAAAAGGCGTTCTGTCTTCCCATGCCATTTCGATAATTCTATCAATGGCAATGTCGTCCAATTCAGTTTTTTGCGTAACAGGCATTTTGTTTAACATTAATTAAAAAATAATAAACAAAATTAAGTAGAATAATTTGATTTTCAATACTGGAAGGAAATAAAAAATCCGTTACTTAAATTAATGTAACGGATGTAACTATTTTTTTAGAAGAGCGAAGCCACCTGTTCGGTTACAAATTCTAAAAAACGTTCATCTGCTTCTGTAAATGGGTCAATCACATGACTGTCGATATCTATTTGACCAATATTTATTCCATTTACAAATAAAGGCACAACAATTTCCGATTTTACGGTAAAGCTACAAGCAATGTAATTATCTTGGGCAGAAACGTCAGGCACAACAAAGTTAGCGTTGCTTTCTGCTACTTGGCCGCAAATACCTTTTCCGAAAGGGATTACGGTATGATCTGTTTTAGCACCTACGTATGGTCCAAGATGTAAAGTTTTGGTTTCATGATTGGCAAAATAAAAACCAACCCAATTGTAATATGAAATAGAATCTTGTAATAATTGACAAATATTAGAAAGCTTTTCATCTCTATTTTCATTAGTTTTAATGATGTTTTTTACTTCTGTTTTTATAAGTTCAAATTCCATTTTTAATTTTTTTGTAAAATTATACATTAATAAGAAAGTAAAAATTATATTTTTGTTAAAATTTAAAATTTTGAAAAACATATTTCAGCAGCATAAAGTATTTTTTATTTTTCTAATAAAGTTTTTATTGAGCTATTTTATTGTTACGATAATTTACTCGCTTTATTTAAATCAATACCACACACAAAAAAATGAGGTAGATGGTATTACGCATTTTGTAGCAAAACAAACTGAAAACATTCTCGTTTTTTTTAGTGCAAATTGCGAGATAATAAAGCATGAATTGGAACCTTCCTATAAAATAATTTACAATTCTAAGTACATCGCTCGAATAGTGGAAGGTTGTAATTCGGTAAGTGTAATTATTTTATTTGCTGCCTTTATATTTTCGTTTTCAAATAAATTTATTACTACTTTTTTGTATATATTTTTGGGTTCAATAGTGATTTTTATATTGAATATTTTCAGAATTGCTTTACTTACGGCAGGACTTTATAAGTATCCAGAATACGGCACTTTTTTACATGATATTTTGTTTCCTTTAGTTATTTATGGATTGGTTTTTGTGTTATGGATTGTTTGGGTTATTAAATTTTCAGCGTATGCAAAATCGAAAAAATAAAGCCATAAATATATCAGTTATTGGCATTTTGGCGTTATCCTTATTGCTAATTAGAATGTTTGAAAAAGATTTGTTTTACGATCCTTTTTTAGAATTTTTTCATGGTGACACACAAAATAAAATTTTGCCAGAATTTGATACTTTTAAATTATTTTTAGGACTTTTATTTAGGTATTTCATGAATGGAATACTTACAATTCTGATACTATATTTTTTATTTAAGGATGTTTCCATAATAAAATTGACTTCATTTTTATTACTTTTTTTCTTTGTTGTTTTGATAATAATTTTTTACAGTTTATTACATTTTTCTGTATCACCAGATTATTTATATGTTTTCTATGTAAGAAGATTTCTAATTCAACCTTTATTTTTAATTTTATTTGTTCCAGCTTTTTTTTATCAAAAAAGTGTTAATAAACAATAAGTTATAAAATAAAGCTATAAATTTGCAGTAATGAATTTTAAAAAACACATAAGTATTTATTTGGCATTATTTATTTTATTAGTAAATAGTAGTGCTAGTTTGGTATTGCATTTTTGTAATGACCAAATTGCTTATGTATCCTTAGTTTATCAAGAAAACAAATTAGTTGATTCTACTTCTGAAGCCTCTTGTTGTACTTCAGAAACAATATATACTGATGATAAAGGATGTTGCTCAAACGAAGAAATAAAAGTTGAAAAAAAGAACGAGTATTCTGTTTTAAAAGATATATCATATACTTTTTCACCGCTTTTTTTTGAAAATAATTGTACTGCTTTTTTAGATCATAAATGTTTTTTGGTAACACCAAAGCAAACAGTATCATATTGCTGCGACTCTAATGCGCCTCCTTTTTATAAACTCTATTCTCAACTTATTTTTTACGCATAATTTATATTGTTTTTAGTTTTTTAAATTATAAACTTTATTAATTAATTATGTATAAAATCTTATTTTTGGTATTAATGCCATTATTTTCTTTAGCTCAAAGTAGCGTCCAAGGAAAAATTATTGATAAGGAAAAAACCCCTATCACAAATGTAAAAATCACAATTCCAGAATTAAATACCGTATTGTTTTCCAACGAAAGCGGATTGTTTAGTTTGATTCAAGGAAACCGCAATCTATTATTATTTATAGAAAAAAACGGATTTCAGACCCTTGAAATTCAACAAAGCGTAAAATCAGATTTTACCATTCAATTAGCAAAAACCGATTCGGAAAGCAATATTGCAACTGTAAATATTGTAAAGAAGCAAAATACGTTGGGAAGAAAACAAAAAGCAGTTACAAATACGCAAAATTTATCACAAGGCGAATTGCAAAAAGCGGCTTGCTGTAATTTATCGGAAAGTTTTGAAACCAATCCGTCTATAGATGTAAATTTTTCTGATGCTGTAACCGGGAATAAGCAAATTAAAATGTTAGGATTAACTAGTCCGTATATTTTAATGAGTGAAGAAAATATTCCAGCAATTAGAGGTGCTTTACAAGCTACAGGTTTAAATTTCATTCCAGGATCTTGGGCAGAAAGCATTCAAATTACAAAAGGCGCCGGAAGTGTGGTGAATGGATATGAAAGTATTTCGGGTCAAATAAATTATGAATTAGTTAAACCACAAAAAGAAGATCCGTTTTTTGCCAATGTTTATGCTTCAAATGATGGTAGATATGAATTGAATACTCATTTTGCAAATAAATATTCAGATAAATTAAGTTCCTTGGTTCTTTTGCACGGCAATACTCGAAATATTAAAAATGATATGAATCATGATGGATTTTTAGACAATCCTTTAGGAAAACAAGTCAATATTTTAAATCGTTGGCAATATAATAATGTAGAAAAAGGAATTGTGTCATTCTTAAATATCAAATATTTTTCTGATGAAAAAACGGGCGGAACTATAAATGATAATTCCCACGAAATGGTAATGAATCCAAACTTATGGACCAGTCATGTGAATACGGACAAAATAGAAATTTCCAACAAAATAGGCTATGTTTATCCAAGCATGCCATTTCAAAGTATTAGTTTTCAACAGGCTTTTCAATACAATAAAATGCATTCTGAATTTGGCGATAAAGTACATCATATTCATCATAAAAATTATTTTTCTAATCTTATTTTTAATTCGATTATTAACAATACTAAACATAAATTTATTACGGGTTTGAATTTTAATTTTGATAAATTTCAAGAACATTTAGAAGCCAATTTTATGGCAGAATACGATAGAATTGATACTTCAATTGGTTCGTTTTTTGAATATTCTTTTGACAATTTAAATAATTTTAGTTTCGTTTTAGGTGCCAGAGCCGATAATCACAACAGATTGGGCTTGTTTTTCACGCCTAGAGCACACGTTAAATACAATCCGTTTGATAAAACCACGTTTCGTTTTTCTGCGGGGAGAGGAAAAAGAGCCTCAAATATTTTTGCTGAAAATATTAATGTTTTGGCTAGTTCCAGAGACATTATTATTAAAAATGAAAACGGAAAATTGTACGGTTTAAATCCAGAAATAGCCTGGAATTTTGGCGCGAGTTTTATTCAGAAATTTTATATATTTGGAAAAGAAAATGAAATTGTTGTAGATTATTATAAAACCGATTTTAGTAATCAAATTGTGGTAGATTTAGAAAATGTAAGACAAGTAACTTTCTCTAACTTGAATGGGAAAAGTTTTGCGGAATCTTTTCAATTAGAATGGAATATTAATTTAATGACGCACTTAAATTTAAGAACTGCCTATAAATATTTAAATGTAAAAACTGATTACGCAACTGGATTATTAGACAAGCCGTTACAAGCCAAAAATCGTTTTTTTGCTAATATTGCTTATGAAACACATATTTTAGACAAAGGACAACAATGGAAATTTGATGCTACTTTTAATTGGATTGGTCAGCAGCGTTTGCCAAATACACTTGCCAATCCAATTGAGTATCAATTATCGGAATTTACGCCAAGTTACCAACTTATTAATGCGCAAATAACGCGCACATTTTCAAGTACATTTGAAATGTATTTTGGAACTGAAAACTTAGGAAATTTTAAACAGAAAAATGCAATCATTGCTTCGGATAATCCCAATAGTCCGTATTTTGATAGTACCATGATTTATGGCCCAGTTTTTGGTACAATGTATTACGCAGGAATAAGATTTAAAATAAAAGATAAAAAAGAACAAAATCAAATAAATCATTAAACACAAAAATTATGAAAAAAATAGTATTAGTAGTTTTAATTGCCTTTTTAGGAATTAATGTAAATGCACAAGAACAAGCAAATAAAAATAAAAAAGTAGAAGTTGAAGTCAAAGGTGTGTGTGATATGTGTAAAAAACGCATCGAAAAAGCCGCTTATTCTGTCAAAGGAGTAAAAAGCGCTATTTGGTATGCAGAAGATCAAGATCTACATTTAATCATTGATGAAACAAAATGTAAGGTTTTAGATGTAGAAAAAGCAGTAGCAATAGCTGGACATGACACCAAAGACATAAAAGCTACTGACGCACAATATGCAAAAATTCATGGATGTTGTAAATATAGAACTGATGAAAAGCATTAAAAGTGCTAAATTTTATTTGATGACAATAATTAACATTTATTTATAAAATAGAAGTCCTACATTTGTGGGACTTTTTTATGCCTTGAAAAAAATCACTATAAAAATATTCGAAACCATTAACGACTTTCCGGAAAATTGGAATGCAGTTGCTGCTGCCAATCATTTTCTGCAAATTCCATATTTAAAGGTTTTAGAACGTTCATCACCAACCAATATGCAATGTTTTTATATTGGTTTTTATGAAAATTCAGAGCTAATTGGCGTTTCGATAGCACAATATTTAGATTTGAATAAACTAGAATCTTTTGGAGAAAGAGACAACTGTTTCAAAACATTCATACGAAATTTTATTTTTCGAAATTTCGCTTCGCATACTTTATTTATTGGAAATAATATGATAACTGGACAAAATAGTTTTACTTTTCAGAAAGAAATTAGTTTTGAGGATGTTAGTTATATTTTAATACAAAGTTCAAAAGAAATAGAGGCTTACTTCAAACAAAAAGGAATTAAAATTCATTTGGTTTCTTTTAAGGATTTTTATCAAAATTGTGCCGTTGAATTTAAAAAATATGCCTTCGAAAAAGTGTACGAATTCAATACACAGCCTAATATGATTTTTGAAATACCAATGAATTGGAAATCAATTGAAGATTATTATAACGCCTTTTCAAAAAAATATCGAGATCAATATAAAAGAGCACATAAAAAATTTGAAGGAATTTCTGTGAAAGAATTAGATGTAAATGAGGTTGTTTTGTTTGAATCACGAATAAATGAATTATATCATCACGTAGCCAAAAACGCACCTTTTAATACTTTTTTCTTGGCTGAAAACCATTTTTCAACATTTAAAAACCAATGTGGAGATGGCTTTAAAATTTTTGGTTATTTTTTGGAAGAAAAACTAATTGGTTTTCATTCCGTTTTACTAAACGACGCTGTTTTAGAAACCTATTTTTTAGGATACGATGAACAAATTCAAAAAGAAAAAATGTTGTATTTAAATATGTTGTACAACATGACCGAATTTGGAATTACACAGCAATTTAAAAAAATTATTTTTGGCAGAACGGCTTTAGAAATTAAAAGTTCTATTGGAGCGACGCCTGTTATGATGACTGGTTTTATTTACCATAGTAACAAATTAATCAACAGATTTTTAGGAAAAATATTCAGAAATTTAGAACCTGAAACCGTTTGGCAGCAACGTCATCCGTTTAAATAAAGAAAACACCTATTTAGTAGTTCTTTTTTATTGAAAAAAACGATTTGTTTTCTTATTTTTGAAAATAATTTTAAACCCATGAAAAAATACATTTTCTTTTTATTGCTTTTTTCTCAATGCTTGTTTTCTCAGTCTTTATTTGAGAAAGCGGAAAATTTATTTAATGAAAAAAAGTTTGAAGAAGCCAAAAAATTGTTTGAAAATTATTTAAAATCGGCTCCTAATCATCAAAAAACCATTGAGTATTTGGGCGATATAGCAGGCAATTCAAAAAAATGGGATGAAGCAATTAAGTATTACAATAAGTTAAGACAACAAAATCTAAACAGCGCTAATTATTGGTATAAATACGGCGGCGCAATAGGAATGAAAGCCAAATCCATTAATAAGTTTAAAGCGCTTGGCATGATAGACGATATAGAAACCGCTTTTTTAACAGCTGCCAATTTAGATAAAAAACATGTTGAATCTCGCTGGGCGTTAGTATTTTTATATATTGAATTACCTGGAATTATTGGTGGTAGCGAAACCAAAGCTTTAAAGTACGCTGACGAAATTATGAACATTTCAAAAGTAGAAGGTTATTTAGCAAAAGGGCACATTGATGTGTATTACAAAAGATACAAAGCGGCGGAAGTCAATTTATTAAAAGCACATCAAATTGGAAAATCAGCCACAACCTATGCCAAGTTATTCGATTTATACATGAATAAATTAAAAGACAAAGAAAAAGCACAAAGCTTAAAAAAATAATCAACATTTTAATTCCAATAATAATTTGGAATTTAGAATTTTTAAAATTGGAATTTTCACATGCGTACACATTTTATAGCAATTGGCGGAGCCGCCATGCACAATTTAGCATTAGCTTTACATAATAAAGGATATCAAATAACCGGTAGCGATGATGCTATTTTTGAACCTTCAAAATCTCGATTAGAGAAAAAAGGATTATTGCCTAAAGAAATGGGTTGGTTTCCAGAAAAAATTACAACTGATATTGAGGCTGTTATTTTAGGAATGCATGCAAAAGAAGACAACCCAGAATTATTGATAGCGCAAGAGCTTGGGTTGAAAATTTATTCGTATCCCGAATTTTTGTACGAACAGTCTAAAAATAAAACTCGAGTTGTAATTGGTGGTTCGCATGGAAAAACAACTATTACGTCTATGATTTTACACGTAATGCATTATCATAATATTGAAGTTGATTATATGGTTGGCGCTCAATTAGAAGGTTTTGATACGATGGTGCACCTTACGGAAACTAATGATTTTATCGTTTTAGAAGGTGATGAATATTTATCATCTCCAATGGATAGACGACCAAAATTTCATTTATACCAACCTAATATTGCGTTACTTTCAGGCATTGCTTGGGACCATATTAATGTGTTTCCAACGTTTGAAAATTATGTAGAACAATTTAGTATTTTTACTTCGCAAATTACAAATGGCGGCATTCTAGTTTATAATGAAGAAGACGCAACCGTTAAACAAGTGGCTGATGAAACTACGAATCCAATTCGTAAAATTGCCTATCAAACGCCAAGTTATTCGGTTGAAAACGGAACTACATTATTAGATACCCCAGAAGGGCCTATGCCAATTGAAGTTTTTGGAGCACACAACTTAAATAATTTAGCAGGTGCCAAATGGATTTGCCAATGTATGGGCGTGGATGAGGTTGATTTTTATGAGGCAATAGCTACTTTTAAAGGTGCAAGTAAACGTTTAGAAAAAATTGCAGAAAGCAGCAATAAAGTCGCCTACAAAGATTTTGCCCATTCGCCAAGTAAAGTTTCAGCTACTACAAAAGCTGTAAAAGATCAATATCCTGACAGAAAACTAATCGCTTGTTTAGAATTACATACTTATAGTAGTTTAAATGCCGAATTTTTAAAAGAATACGAAGGCGCCTTAGATGCGGCAGATGTTGCGGTTGTTTTTTATTCGCCAGATTCAGTAAAAATTAAACAATTAGAAGAAGTGTCGCAAGAGCAAATTGCAAAAGCATTCAACAGAAAAGATTTAATTATTTATACCAATCCAACAGAATTTAAAGACTATTTATTTGCACAAGATTTCGATAATTCTGCATTATTATTAATGAGTTCTGGTAATTACGGCGGATTGAATTTTGATGAAGTTAAACAATTGGTCAATTAGATAATTAGTCAATGTGCCAATTTTTAAAAACCTCCAAGAATTTATAACTTTTGGAGGTTTTTTTATTAAATAAACACGAAAATTATTTCTTGTTTGGTATATTTAAATTAAATTTGATTTTATAAACGCCAAAATAAATTTTTATGTACACGCCAATTAATCAGTGGGCCGAAGATGATCGACCACGTGAAAAACTACAACTTAAAGGTAAATCAACCTTATCAGACTCCGAATTATTAGCCATTTTAATAGGATCAGGCTCTAGAAATGAAAGCGCAGTGCAATTGTGTCAGCGTATTTTAGCAGCATCAAACAATAATCTCAATCAACTTAGTAAACTCTCTGTTAATCAATTAATTCAATTTAAAGGTATCGGCGAAGCTAAAGCCATAAGTATTGTTGCTGCTTTAGAATTAGGTAGAAGAAGAAGGTTAGAAGAAGCAACTGAATTACCCAGAATTACTTCGAGTAAAAGTATATTCGAAATTATGCAACCTATAATTGGCGAATTACCTCATGAAGAATTTTGGGTATTGTATTTAAATAACTCTAATAAAGTTATTCATAAATCGCAAATTAGTAAAGGTGGTATCACAGGAACTGTTGTAGATAATAGAATGGTTTTCAAAACCGCATTTGAATACCATGCCACCTCAATAATTTTAGCGCATAATCATCCTTCTGGCAAATTACAAGCCAGTGAACCCGATTTGCAATTGACTAAAAAGCTAAAATTAGCAGGTCAAGCTTTAGATGTTTTAGTATTAGACCACATTATTATCACTGAATTTGGTTATTTGAGTTTTAAAGATACCGGAATTTTTTGAGTATGGGAACACAGATTTTTATTGATTCATCACATAAATAAAAAAAGCTATGTGCCTAAGTGTTTAAAATAGTTAATGTACTTTTGCAAAATAAATTTACAGTTAATACAATGAAAGAATTATACCAATTTTCCAATTCCGATTTAGATTTAGTTTCACAAATAAAAAAACAACAAAACATTACGGCTATATTTTATCATTTTTGGATAAATTTAGTAAATCCAGAAGAGAAATTTGTTTTTGTGGACACTATTGAAATTGTTTTTGATAAATCAACCACCTATTTTTTCAAAATTAATGAAGAAGATTCGGGTTACACCATCTCAACTACTTATAATTTTGAAGAAGAACAAAAAATGTTAGCCGCAAAATTTCAAGACGTACTTTCATTAAAAAGAATTGATGTAAGTACTGCAACTATTTGGAAAGAAAAAATAAAAACACCGCTTTTGTCAGTAAATACTGTTGTTGATTATGATATGAATAATGAGAATTTTATTCATTTTGATTTTATTGATGGCTCATTAGCAATTTATTACAACGAAGAAAAAGGATTATTAGTAGAAGATTACGAACCATAATAATTTATATTTAATTGAAATAAAATTTTGTTAATACGTTTTCAAACTTATTCCAATATTCTTATCTTGCCACATAATATTACACAAAATGATAAGCACAAAAAATATTACATTTTATTACGATAAAAATCAAAATTTCATCATGCCCGATTTATTCTGTCAGGCAGGAAGTACCATTTTGGTTACAGGAAATTCTGGAAAAGGAAAAACCACATATTTGCACATTTTAGCAGGTTTGTTGCAGCCACATTCTGGAGAAATTTTTATTGATAACACTAGTTTTACAAATCTTAAAGGCAGTAAAGCTGACCAATTTAGAGGTAAAAATATTGGAGTAGTTTTTCAAAAATCTCACTTTATTGCATCACTTTCTGTTTTAGAAAATTTAGAAATGGCAAGTTGGTTGGCCTCTGGAAAAAAACATACGAAACGTGCTAAAGAACTTTTACGAAAATTAGATATTTTAGAACAAGCACACAAACAACCAAGTCAATTGAGTGTTGGACAACAACAACGTGTGTCAATAGCTCGTGCATTAATCAATGAGCCAAAAGTATTATTAGCAGATGAACCTACATCAAGTTTAGACGATAAAAATGCAGACAACGTAATTGAGATATTAGAAACATTATCTAAAGAATATAAAACGGCTTTAATAATTGTTACGCATGACAATCGCATCAAAGCCAAATTCACCAATCAAATTACAATGGTATGATCGGAAAATTAGCATGGAAAAATATTTGGTTCAAACCATTGAATACCATTTTGAGTATTTTGTTATTAACGGCTTCAGTAGCCATCATAACAATTTTAATTTTAGTTGAAAAACAATTCGAGGAAAAATACCAAAGCAATTTAGACGGCGTCGACTTGGTATTAGGCGCTCAAGGAAGTCCTTTACAACTCGTGCTGTCTTCTGTGTATCAAGTCGATGATCCCACAGGAAATATTAGTTATGATTCGGTAAAAGTTTGGATGCAACATCCTTATGTAAAAAAAGCCATTCCGTTAGCGTATGGCGATAATTATGTAGGATTTAAAATTGTTGGTACAACACCAGATTATATAGAAAAATATCAGGCTAAAATTGCAGAAGGCAAATTATTCGAGCATAATTTTGAAGTCGTAATTGGAGCTGATGTTGCTGAAAAACTGAATTTAAAATTAGGAGATACTTTTAAAGGAACACACGGTAGCGCTGCTGAAGGTGAAGTTCATGACCACGGAGAATATATAATTGTAGGAATTGCTTCTAAAACAGGAAAAGTAATTGACAATTTAATTTTGTCAAATATTCCAACCGTTTGGCAAATGCACCAAGATGAAGGTCACGAAGAAAGTCACGAAGAAGTTGCCGAAAATCCTGCACATGGAGAAGAAGGTCATGTGCACCATGAAGAGGAAATTGTTGCTAAAAATCCTGCACATGGAGAAGAAGGTCACATTCATGAGGAACACGAATCTGATATGACTATCGATGAACCAAACATGGAAATAACTTCAGTTTTAATTGAGTTTAAAAACAAAATGGGTGTTTTTATGTGGCCTAATATTATTGCACAAAACACTAAAATGCAAGCCGCTTTACCAACTTATCAAATGAATAGATTGTTTGATATGTTTGGCGTTGGATTAAATGCATTGAAGTATTTGGCATTCGGAATTATGCTAATTTCTGGAATATCAATTTTTATTGCATTATTCAATACATTAAAAGAAAGAAAAGCCGAATTTGCCTTAATGCGCGTAAACGGAGCTAAAAAACACCAACTGCTTTTAGTGGTGTTACTCGAAAGTATTTTACTTTGTATAGTTGGCTATTTTTTCGGAACTGTTTTAGGCAGATTAGGAATAGTGCTGTTATCAAAAGCATCAGAATCAGATTTTAAATTAGGATTTGATCCTATGGAAATTATCTGGGAAAAAGAAGGACTTTTATTTGGATTAACCCTTTTAATTGGATTATTAGCCGCTTTAATTCCTGCTATAAAAGCATATACAATTAATATATCAAAAACATTAGCAAATGCGTAATTCAATAAAAATGATGACGGCCTTAATACTTGGCGTTTTCTTATTCAGTTTTCAAAATCAAAGTGAAGAAGTTACTTTTTCCAATTCAAAAAAAGCATTTACAGCAACAGATACTTTGAACTGGAAATTGTTAGGTGAAATTAAATATATGAAGAAAAAACATGCGTCGTACGGCGAAGTTGATTTTCCAATTATCAATACCAAATTGAAAAAATTAGCCAAAAAAACAATCGTAATGAGTGGGTTTATTGTGCCTATTGATAACAAAAATTATGCTTTAAGCAAAAACGTTTTTGCTTCTTGTTTTTTCTGCGGAAAATCAGGTCCAGAAACCATTATGGGTATCAAATTTAAAGGAGCTACACCAAAATTAAAAACAGATACTTATCTAACCATAAAAGGTACTTTTCGCCCAAATGAAGATGACGTAGAAGATTGGATTTATAATTGTGATAATGCCGAAATTGTAAAAGGAAAATAAATTTGGAAGATATAAAACATCTTTTTTTCGATTTAGATCATACGCTTTGGGATTTTGAAAAAAATTCAGGTTTAGCGTTTGAAAAAATATTTCAAGAACTAAATTTTGATATTGATTCTGAAGCATTTATGGGTATTTATAATCCTATAAATGTTGCGTATTGGAAATTATATGAAAAAAACGAAATTGATCAAGAAACACTTCGTGTTAGACGTGTTAAAGATTCTTTTGAAGCATTAAATTACTTTATTACATCAGATGAAATTGATGCTGTTTCGAATTTGTTTATAGAGTATTTAACTTCAAATAATCATTTAATTGAAGGCACAATTGAAACTTTGGAATATTTAAAAGATAAATATGTTTTACATATTATTACCAATGGATTTTCATTTGTACAAGATGTAAAATTACAAAAAAGCAACTTGGATAAATATTTTGTTACCATTACCAATTCGGAAGCAGCGGGACATAAAAAACCTCATGAAAATATATTTAAACATGCGTTATCTGTCGCAAATGCAGAAAAAAACCAAAGTATAATGATTGGTGATAGTTTTGAAGCAGATGTTTTAGGTGCGCTAAATTTCGGAATAAAAGCCGTTTATTTTAATCCAAAAGCGGAAATGATTTCGCAAAATCAAATAATTCAAATACAAAGTTTAACCCAATTAAAAAATTTATTATGATGAAAAATTTCTCCATTTTAGCATTGGTTTTCTTATCAATCAATTCATTTGCACAGCAAAACAAGGCAATTATTATTTCTAATAAATACGAATTTCAAAAAGAAAAAAACACGTACAACATTAATAATATGCTAAAAGCAATTTTAGTTTCAAATAATTATCAAGTGTTTTTTGATGATGAAATTTTGCCTGCAGAAATTGCTCAAAACAGATGTAATGCTTTAACCGGCGTTTTATTGGATAACAGTAATTTTTTAGTAACGAAACTAAAATTTCAAATTAGAGATTGTAAAAACAATTTACTATTTGAAACGGCAGAAGTAAAAACAAGAGAAAAAGACTATCAAAATGCTTATATTGAAACAGTTAGAATGTTAAGCCCGGAATTAAAAAAATATAATGGAACTGTAATTCAAGTTAAAGAAGTTGTTGAAACGCCATCTGTTGTTGTATCTTCATCAAAATCAAAATATCAATTTGTAGAAATTGCAAATGGTTTTGCTATTATGGATGCGGCTCCTAAAGTGATTTTACAAATCTATAAAACCACAAATCCAAACGTTTTTATTGCTGATAAGTTTGGTTTAAAAGGCGTTTTTACTAAAATAGAAAACAAAGGAATATTCGAATATTATTTGAATGATAAATTAGTAGTTGAAGAATATTTATTTTAGGTAAAAGTTAATTATCCTAATAGCCATATTTATTTTTCCATCGGTTTTTTAAAAACTGACGAATTTCCTTTTCCCTGGCGTTTTCACCTGGTTCAAAAAAAGTAGTTTCAGAAATTTCGTTTGGTAAAAATTCTTGTTCGGCAAAATTATTAGCAAAATCGTGTGAATATTTGTATGCCTCGCCATAACCTAATTCTTTCATTAATTTAGTTGGTGCATTTCGTAAATGTATCGGAACAGATAAATCTCCGGTTTGTTTTACTACTTGTTGCGCTTTTCCAATGGCCATATAACTGGCGTTGCTTTTTGCTGAAGTAGCCAAATAAATCGCACATTGACTTAAAATAATTCTGCTTTCTGGATAGCCAATTGTACTCACAGCCTGAAAGGTATTATTTGCCAGTATAAATGCTGTTGGATTAGCGTTTCCAATGTCTTCACTTGATAAAATCAACATTCTACGCGCGATAAATTTTACATCTTCGCCACCTTCAATCATTCTGGCTAACCAATAAACCGCGCCATTTGGGTCGCTTCCACGAATTGATTTTATAAATGCTGAAACAATATCGTAATGTTGTTCGCCTGTTTTATCGTACAATACCGTATTTTTTTGTACCAACTGCATTACTTTTTCATTAGTAATTTCAATGGTGTTGCCTTCAGTTGCGTTAATTACCAACTCAAAAACGTTTAATAATTTTCTACCATCACCACCAGATAATCTCAATAAAGCTTCGGTTTCAATTAAACTAATTTTTTTGGTTTTTAGATAGTCATCTGTCGCAATGGCTCGGTGTAAAATACTCTCTAAATCTTCTTTTGTAAACGCATTTAATATATAAACCTGACATCGTGACAAAAGTGCAGGAATTACTTCAAAACTCGGATTTTCAGTAGTGGCGCCAATTAAAGTGATCCAACCTTTTTCTACTGCCGCTAAAAGCGAATCTTGTTGCGATTTACTAAAACGATGAATCTCATCAATAAATAAAATTGGATTTTTGGCTGTGAATAAACCACCGCTTTGTTTGGCTTTTTCAATAACATCTCTAATGTCTTTTACCCCAGAATTTATTGCACTTAACTCGTAAAACGGACGTTTGCTTTCCTGTGCCATAATTTGTGCCAAGGTAGTTTTTCCTGTTCCTGGAGGCCCCCATAAAATTAAACTCGGAATGATTCCTTTCTCAATTTGTTGGGTCAATGAACCGTTTTCGCCAACCAAATGAGATTGGCTAATGTATTCCGATAAAGTTTTCGGACGAATTCGTTCTGCTAAAGGTATTGTCATAAAGCAAATTTAAACAATGCAATCTTCTCAAACAATTTTTTTTAATTTTAATATGATATGCCAAATTTTCATACCTTGTACTTTGGCTTCATTTTTGACTTTTCTTGAATATGATTAAATCGACTATAGATAAAAATTTTTATTATTCACTTTCCGTGATTCTATTTCCGTTGCTCTTTGTAATGTTGTTATGGATCACGTATTATTTGAATTTGCATTATTTTCCTGAAATGTATCAATACGGAATTTTGCCAAAAACGGTTAAAGGTTTGCGAGGCATTCCATTACATATTTTTATTCACGGAAATTTCAAACATTTACTTAATAATTCTATTCCGATTTTCTTTTTGGTAATGGCTTTAAAGTATTTTTACCGCCAACAGTTTTTTAAAGTGTTGTTTTTAGGTATTTTATTTACGGGTTTTGGAACGTGGCTTTTGGGTAGAAATTCCTATCACATTGGCGCTAGCGGATTGGTGTATTGTTTGGTGAGTTTTATCTTTTTTAAAGGAATTTTAACCAAATATTACCGATTAGTCGCCTTGTCATTAACCATCGTTTTGTTATATGGCGGAATTATTTGGTATATGTTTCCCAATGCAGAAACCTTAAAGGGAAATGTTTCCTGGGAAGGACATTTTGCAGGTTTTGTAACGGGTTTGATTATGGCAATTTTCATGAAAACACTTCAGTTTGACAAACCTATTTTTTACGATTGGGAACATCCAGATTTCGACCCAACAGATAAACCATTCTTTAAACAATTTGACGAAAACGGCAATTTTATCAATCCTCCAAAACCTGAAATTGTTGAGGAAACCGAAGTAGATTCGTATTTTAAATCTTCAGTAAAAGTGATTTATGATTTTTTAAAAATGAAAAATAATTAAACAAGTCGCTGCCTAACAACTTCATATAAAAAAGCACCACAAGCTACTGAAACATTTAAAGATTCAATAGTTCCGTACATCGGTAATTTTGCTTTTTCATCAACCACTTTTAACACGGATGGGTTTACACCGCGTTCTTCGTTACCCATAATAATTGCTACGGGAACTTTAAAATCGATATCATAAATGGTATTTTCGGTTTTTTCTGTTGCTGCAACGGTTTTGATGTCGCAACTTTGCAAGTGAAAAACGGCATCTTTAATATGATCTACTTTACAAATTGGAATATTAAAAACGGCACCAGCACTTGTTTTTACTGTGTCGCCATTTACTGGAGCGGAACCTTGTTTTTGAACAATAATGCCATTAACGCCAACACATTCTGCCGTTCTAATAATCGCACCAAAGTTTCTCGCATCAGATAATTGATCTAAAACTAAAAATAAAGGCGTTTTACCACTTTCTAAAGTTTGTTCAATTAAAGTATCTAAATCATGAAAAGCAATTGGTGAAATTGTTGCCACCGCCCCTTGGTGATTTAACGAAGTAAAACGATTCAGTTTTTCTACTGGCACATAGCTAAAATTTACATTATTTGCTTTTATAGCTTTCATCAAATCTTTCATTAAGTCGCCCTGAGCTTCTTTCTGAATAAATACTTTGTCTATAACTGCGCCGGAATGTATGGCTTCAATAATGGCTCTAATTCCAAAAATCTGATTGTCGTTTTTCATGGTGTAAATATAGGCAAGTTTATTCCAATTTATTTTAAAAATACGTTTTAAAACTAATTTGCACAATAGAATTGGAGAGTTTTATGGTTTGGTTTCCGGTATTTCCATTGGCATACACTAAATTAAATAAGCCCCCATTGCTTAGTAATCCGAAACCAAAACCCAGTCCGAAAAGTTGGTCTTTTGTGTCGTTGGCTTTGTCTTGGTAATAGCCAAAATCGGTAATGCTATAAAAATATAAATTTGGTGCCGCAACATATCTGTATTCTGCAAAAAGACCGCTAAAAACATTTCCCTGCAAGCTATTTTCGTTAAATCCTCTAATGGATTGAATGCCTCCAAATCGGTACAATTCGTTTGTGAAATAATCATTACTTTGCAGATAATACGTGTCTGTTTTTATATGAATAAAGTTATTTTTATTGAGTTCGAGCAATTTTTGCAGCTGAATTTGAGCAAAAAACTGATTGGTTTTAATATTTGAAGTAGTTCGGTTTCCCATTCCGAATTTTGTAAAAACGCTAAATTTATCTGGAAATAAAGAAGTGTCAAAATCTGTTTTCTTATGTTCAAAAACGGAAGTAATAAATGTTGATTGTAAATCTTTAATGGTAGAAGATGTTATTTTTTGAATGGCTTCCGAAACGTTGTCTTTATAACCTATAAAAACTTTGGTGTTGTAATTGATCATATAACCCAAATCGAAATCAAAACTACTATTTTGAAAAATGGTGTCTTGTTTAAAGATTTTTAAATTTGTTTTTAACGCCATCGGACTTTTAAAAATATAAGCCAAATCTAAATTGACATTAAATGTACTTTGTTTGTTGCCATCATTTTTCCAATACAAATTAAAGCGTTCTCCAGAATTTAAATTGTTAAATAAGTTCAAATCCACATAACCATTAAATTGCAATTTTTGGGTTTCTTCTTTGTTGCCAAATCCTAAAAAACCATCAAAACTATTGTTTTTTCTTTTTTCTAAATACAAATACACTTTGGTAGAATCTGTGGTGAGCAAAACTTCTGGATATTTTATTTGCGATACAAAAAGTAAAGCATTAAAATCGGAATGAATTTTTTTAATCACAGCTTTGTTAAAAGGTTTAGCGTTGTATTTTCTTAAAAAAACTTTTTTAATGCCCTCCGGAAATTGATCATATCCTTGAAAAACCAATTGGTTAATTTTTCTGATTTTGTTTAATTCAATTACTAAATCAGCTTGTAAAAGGGTATTGGTTTTAGTAAAATTTCTTAGTTGTATTTTGGATTGGGCAAAACCTTTTTTTTCTAAGACATTTAATTTTTCATTCATGTAATTTTCTGTCTGCGACAGCAAAATAATTTCAGAAGTTGTTAAGTTTAAAATTTCTTTTACTTCATTTTCTAAACTATCTATTTTAATTTCGATGTTCTTAGTCAGATTTCCTAACTTATATATAAAGGTAAAACTACTGTCGTTATTTTTTTTGGTTTGAAGCAATTCGTTTTCTAAAAAACCAATTTTTAACAAACTTTGATTGAATGTTTTTTGAGTTTCTAAAATGCTTTTTATTTCAGTATGTTTTTTAGTGTAGCCAATACTATCAATTATTTTATTTTCAGTTGAGGAACTTCCTTCAATTTTCAAATAAAATTGCTGACTATATATATAAGGTGAAAATAAAAATAAGAATATTAGATATTTCATAGTCCAAATATAACGTAATTTTTATAATATTTATTTTGGGGTTTAATTTTAAAAATAACACAAATTTAAGACTTTTGACATTTTAACTTTAAGACATTCGACAATATCTGGTTATCAAAAAGTTAGAAAATTAAAAATAAATAATATAGAGTTTGGATAATTAAAATTAATTTCTACCTTTGCATCCCTTAAAATAAGGTAATAATAAACAAAGTTTAATTAAAATTTAATTATGCCAACAATTCAGCAGTTAGTTAGAACAGGAAGAACCAAAATAACTAAGAAGAGTAAATCGGCGGCTTTAGATTCATGTCCTCAAAGAAGAGGTGTATGTACTCGTGTTTACACAACGACTCCAAAAAAACCAAACTCAGCAATGAGAAAGGTAGCTAGGGTTCGTTTAACAAACGGAAACGAAGTAAATGCATACATTCCTGGAGAGGGGCATAATTTACAAGAGCACTCGATAGTATTAGTTAGAGGTGGAAGGGTAAAAGATTTACCAGGAGTTAGATACCACATTGTGCGTGGTGCTTTAGACACAGCAGGTGTTAAAGACAGAACACAACGTAGATCTAAATACGGTACAAAACGCCCTAAAGAAGCAGCTAAAAAGTAATTATTTAACACTTTTAAAGAAAAGACATGAGAAAAAGACAGGCCAAAAAAAGACCTCTTTTGCCAGATCCAAAATTCAACGATCAGTTGGTAACACGTTTCGTAAACAACTTAATGTGGGATGGTAAAAAATCAGTTGCTTTTAAAGTATTTTATGATGCTTTAGAAATAGTTGAGACAAAAAAACAAGATGCAGAGAAATCAGCATTAGAAATTTGGAAAGATGCATTAACAAACGTTATGCCTCACGTAGAAGTACGTTCACGAAGAGTGGGTGGTGCTACATTTCAAATTCCAATGCAAATTCGCCCAGATAGAAAAGTATCTATGGCAATTAAATGGTTAATTCTTTACACTAGAAGAAGAAATGAAAAATCTATGGCTGGTAAATTAGCTGCAGAAATTTTAGCAGCGTCCAAAGAAGAAGGTGCAGCCGTTAAGAAAAGAATGGATACTCACAAAATGGCAGATGCTAACAAAGCATTCTCTCACTTTAGATTTTAATTTGAATAGAGATGGCTAGAGAACTTAAATATACAAGAAATATTGGTATTGCTGCTCACATTGATGCTGGTAAAACAACAACAACTGAGCGTATATTATTCTATACTGGTAAATCACACAAAATTGGTGAAGTACATGATGGTGCTGCAACAATGGACTGGATGGCTCAAGAGCAAGAAAGAGGTATTACAATTACTTCAGCAGCTACAACTTGTGAGTGGAATTTTCCAACTACACAAGGTAAATTGTTGCCGGAATCATTACCTTATCACTTTAATATTATTGATACTCCTGGACACGTTGATTTTACTGTAGAAGTAAACAGATCTTTACGTGTATTAGATGGTTTAGTTTTCTTATTTAGTGCAGTAGATGGTGTTGAGCCACAATCTGAAACTAACTGGAGATTAGCAGATCAATACAAAGTACCGCGTATCGGTTTCGTTAATAAAATGGACAGACAAGGATCTAACTTTTTGATGGTATGTCAACAAGTAAGAGATATGTTAAAGTCTAACGCAGTTGCAATTACTTTACCTATTGGTGAAGAAAATGATTTCAAAGGTGTTGTTGATTTAGTAAAAAACCAAGCAATTGTTTGGGATGATGAGGGAATGGGAGCAACTTATGAAGTTGTTGATATTCCTAATGATATGCTTGATGAAGTAAAAGAATACAGAGATATCCTTATTGAAGCAGTAGCTGATTACGATGAGAACTTGCTTGATAAGTACATGGAAGATCCGGATTCAATTACTGAAGAAGAAATCAACATTGCATTAAGAGCTGCGGTTATGGATATGGCTATTATTCCTATGATTGCAGGTTCGTCTTTCAAAAATAAAGGTGTTCAATTCATGTTAGATGCAGTATGTAAATACTTACCATCTCCAATGGATAAAGAAGGAATCGAAGGAATTCACCCTGATGACGCTGAATTATTAGAAGAAGATCAAACAAAAATATTACGTAAGCCTGATGTTAAAGAGCCATTCGCAGCTTTAGCATTTAAAATTGCTACTGATCCATTCGTAGGTCGTTTAGCATTCTTCCGTGCTTACTCAGGTCGTTTAGATGCTGGTTCTTATGTGTTAAATACACGTTCTGGAAGTAAAGAAAGAATTTCTCGTATCTATCAAATGCACGCTAACAAACAAAATCCAATCGAATATATCGAAGCTGGAGATATTGGAGCAGCAGTTGGTTTTAAAGATATCAAAACTGGAGATACATTGTGTGATGAAAAACACCCAATTATTTTAGAGTCAATGAAATTCCCTGCACCAGTAATTGGTATTGCTATTGAACCAAAAACAAAAGCTGACGTAGATAAAATGGGTATGGCTTTAGCTAAATTAGCTGAAGAAGATCCAACATTTACAGTAAGAACTGATGAAGCTTCAGGTCAAACTATTATTTCAGGAATGGGTGAGTTACACTTAGATATTCTTGTTGATAGAATGAAACGTGAATTTAAAGTTGAAGTAAACCAAGGTGAGCCTCAAGTTGAATACAAAGAAGCGTTTACAAAAACTGCAACGCACAGAGAAACATACAAAAAACAATCTGGAGGTCGTGGTAAATTCGGTGATATCGTATTTACATTAGAGCCAGCAGATGAAGTTGATGGTAAAACTCCAAAAGGATTACAGTTTATCAACGCAGTAAAAGGTGGTAACGTTCCAAAAGAATATATTCCTTCAGTTGAAAAAGGTTTCCGTGAAGCTATGAAAACGGGTCCTTTAGCAGGATACCAAGTTGATAGTTTAAAAGTAACTTTAACAGACGGATCTTTCCACCCTGTCGATTCTGATGCACTTTCTTTTGAATTAGCAGCTAGAATGGGGTATAGAGAAGTAGCAAAAGCTGCAGGAGCTATCGTATTAGAGCCTATCATGAAAATGGAAGTAATTACACCAGAAGAAAACATGGGAGATATCGTAGGTGATATTAACCGTCGTAGAGGTCAGGTGAATGACATGGGTGACAGAAATGGCGCTAAAACTATCAAAGCAGATGTACCATTATCAGAAATGTTTGGTTATGTAACTACATTAAGAACATTGTCTTCAGGTAGAGCAACTTCAACAATGGAGTTCTCACATTACGCTGAAACACCTGCTAATATTTCAGAAGCGGTAATTAAAAAAGCAAAAGGTAACGCTTAATTCTTAAGAAAATGAGTCAAAAAATCAGAATAAAATTGAAATCTTACGATCACATGTTGGTAGACAAGTCTGCTGAGAAGATTGTAAAAACTGTAAAGAGTACAGGTGCTGTAGTAACGGGTCCAATTCCTTTGCCAACACACAAAAGAATTTTTACAGTATTACGTTCTCCACACGTAAACAAAAAGTCTAGAGAGCAGTTTGAATTAATGTCATATAAAAGACTTTTAGATATTTATAGTTCTTCTTCAAAAACGATTGATGCGTTAATGAAGTTGGAATTACCAAGTGGTGTAGAAGTAGAAATTAAAGTATAACTTTATTTCATAATAATTAAAAAACCGAGTTGAAATACTACTCGGTTTTTTTATATTCTCAAGGGAAAAATACTAGATTTTTATTGTTTTTAAAAATAAGTTAATATTTATTTTTGAGAATAATAAAATATTTATATATTTGCACCCTTGAAAAAATTCAGCAATCGTGCTGAAAAATCAATGTTTAATTAAATAATATGTATTTATGTCTGGGTTAATCGGAAGAAAAATCGGTATGACTAGCATCTTTGACGAGAATGGAAAGAATATTCCATGCACCGTTATTGAAGCTGGACCATGCGTTGTGACCCAAGTCAGAACCAATGCAATTGATGGGTATGAAGCCCTTCAATTAGGTTTCGATGACAAAACTGAAAAGCATACAGTAAAAGCTGAAGAAGGTCACTTCAAGAAAGCTGGAACTGCTGCAAAGAAGAAAGTTGTTGAATTCCAAGGTTTTGATGCGGAGTTTAAGTTGGGAGATTCAATTGATGTAAACTTATTCGCTGAAGGTGAATTTGTGGATGTTGTTGGGACTTCAAAAGGTAAAGGATTTCAAGGTGTTGTAAAACGTCATGGTTTCGGTGGGGTAGGTCAAGCCACTCACGGTCAACATAACCGTTTACGTGCGCCAGGATCTGTTGGAGCGTCATCTTATCCTTCTAGAGTATTCAAAGGAATGAGAATGGCAGGAAGAATGGGTGGAGATAATGTAAAAGTTCAAAACTTAAAAGTTTTGAAAGTTGTTGCAGAGAAAAATCTTTTAGTAATTAAAGGGTGTGTACCAGGGTGCAAAAACTCTTATGTAATCATTCAGAAGTAATGGAAGTAAAAGTTTTAGATATCAACGGAAAAGAAACAGGTCGTAAAGTAAATCTTGACGATACCGTTTTCGCTATAGAACCTAACAAACATGCTGTATATTTAGACGTTAAGCAATACTTGGCTAACCAAAGACAAGGGACGCATAAAGCTAAAGAAAGAGCAGAAGTTGCAGGTAGTACACGTAAAATTAAAAAACAAAAAGGTACAGGTACTGCTCGTGCAGGATCAAAAAAATCTCCTTTATTCAAAGGTGGTGGTACTGTTTTTGGACCAAGACCAAGAAGTTATTCATTCAAATTGAATAAAAACTTAAAAAGATTAGCACGTAAATCTGCTTTTTCTATAAAGGCTTTGGAATCAAATATTCTTGTTGTTGAAGATTTTACTTTCGACGAACCAAACACTAAAAAATTCATTAATGTATTGGGTTCTTTAGGGTTAGAAAACAAAAAATCTCTATTTATATTGGGTGATTCAAATAAAAATGTATATTTGTCGTCGCGTAATTTAAAAACAACTTCTGTTGTAACTAGCTCAGAATTAAGTACTTATGCGATTTTAAACGCAAAATGTTTGGTTCTTTTAGAAGGTTCAATTGAAGCGATAGAAGCTAATTTAAGTAAATAATTCAGATCATGAGTGTTATTATCAAGCCAATTGTAACTGAAAAGTTAACTAAAGATGGTGAAGTTTTTAACCGTTTTGGTTTTATAGTTGAAAAGAAGGCTAACAAAGTACAAATCAAACAAGCTGTTGAAGCTGCATTTGGTATTACTGTAGTTGCTGTAAGAACAATGAACTATAGAGCTGATAGAAGTGTAAAATACACTAAAAGCGGATTAATCAGTGGAAAAACAAATGCTTACAAAAAAGCAGTTGTTCAAGTTAAAGAAGGAGAATCGATAGATTTTTATACTAATATCTAATATACAACAATGTCAGTTAGAAAATTAAAACCTATTACCCCAGGTCAGCGTTTTAGAGTTGTTAATAGCTTTGACACTATTACAACTGATAAGCCGGAGCGTTCATTGATCGCACCGAAAAAAAACTCTGGAGGTAGAAATAGTCAAGGAAAAATGACCATGCGTTATACAGGTGGTGGTCATAAACAAAAGTATCGTTTAGTTGATTTTAAAAGAACAAAAGCTGGAGTTCCTGCTAATGTAAAAACAATCGAATACGATCCAAACCGTTCTGCATTCATTTCATTATTATATTATGCAGATGGAGCAAAAACTTATGTTATTGCACAGAATGGTTTACAAGTTGGGCAAACTATAGTTTCAGGAGAAGATGCTTCACCAGAAATTGGAAATGCGTTACCTTTAAGTAAAATTCCATTAGGAACAGTTATTTCTTGTATCGAATTAAGACCTGGTCAAGGTGCGGTAATCGCTCGTTCGGCAGGTACATTTGCTCAGTTAATGGCTAGAGATGGAAAATATGCAACAATTAAAATGCCATCAGGAGAAACAAGATTAATCTTGTTAACTTGCTCGGCTACAATTGGAGCAGTATCTAACTCTGACCACCAATTAGTAGTATCTGGTAAAGCAGGTAGGTCTAGATGGTTAGGAAGAAGACCTAGAACAAGACCAGTAGCTATGAACCCAGTTGATCACCCTATGGGAGGTGGAGAAGGACGCTCTTCAGGAGGTCATCCACGATCAAGAAAAGGTTTGCCAGCTAAAGGTTATAGAACTCGTTCTAAGGTTAACCCGAGTAACAAGTATATTGTAGAACGTAGAAAGAAATAATAAGATATGGCACGTTCATTAAAAAAAGGACCATTTGTACACTTTAAATTAGAGAAAAAAGTACAAGAGAATATAGAAGGTGGAAATAAAAATGTTGTGAAGACTTGGTCTAGAGCATCTATGATTATTCCAGATTTTGTAGGACAAACTATCGCTGTTCACAATGGCCGTCAATTCGTTCCAGTTTATGTAACTGAGAACATGGTGGGTCATAAATTAGGAGAATTCTCACCAACAAGATCTTTTAGAGGTCACGCGGGTGCGAAAAATAAAGGTAAAAAATAAGAAGTCATGGGAGTTCGTAAAAGAGAAGCCGCTGACGCAAGAAAAGAAGCTAATAAGCAAATTGCGTTTGCAAAATTAAATAACTGCCCTTCTTCACCTAGAAAAATGCGCTTAGTTGCGGATCAAGTAAGAGGTCAGAAGGTAGAAAATGCTCTTAATATATTAAGATTCAGTCCAAAAGAAGCTTCAAAAAAATTAGAGAAATTAGTTTTATCAGCTATCGCCAATTGGTCAGCTAAAAACGAAGGATCTAGTATGGAAGACGCTGGCTTATTTATAAAAGAGATTCGCGTTGATGGTGGTATGATGTTAAAAAGATTACGTCCTGCACCTCAAGGTAGAGCACACAGAATTAGAAAACGTTCTAATCACGTAACCGTGGTTTTAGGAGCTATCAATAACACACAAAGTAATTAATTAACAGTATGGGACAAAAGACAAATCCAATAGGAAACAGACTTGGTATCATCAGAGGATGGGACTCAAACTGGTATGGTGGAAATGATTACGGGGATAAAATCGCCGAAGATTATAAAATCAGAAAGTATATCCATGCACGTTTAACGAAAGCTAGTGTATCAAAAATAATTATCGAGAGAACTTTAAAACTTGTAACCGTTACTATCACTACTGCTAGACCTGGTATTATTATCGGAAAAGGCGGACAAGAGGTAGACAAGTTAAAAGAAGAACTTAAGAAAATTACCGATAAGGAAATTCAAATTAACATTTTCGAAATCAAAAGACCTGAATTAGATGCTTACTTAGTCGGTAACTCTATTGCTCGTCAAATCGAAAGTCGTATTTCTTACAGAAGAGCTATCAAAATGGCTATCGCAGCAGCAATGAGAATGAATGCAGAAGGAATTAAGGTTCTTATTTCTGGTCGTTTAAATGGTGCAGAGATGGCGCGTTCTGAAGGCTTCAAAGAAGGAAGAATTCCATTATCAACTTTCAGAGCAGACATTGATTATGCATTATCTGAAGCACATACTACTTATGGTAGAATGGGAATCAAAGTATGGATAATGAAGGGTGAAGTTTATGGTAAAAGAGATTTATCTCCATTAGTAGGTATGGACAAAAAAGGTCCAAAATCTTCTGAAAGAGGTGGTTTTGATTCAAAAGGAAAAGGCGGTAAACCAGCTCCACGCAAAAGAAAGTAATTTTTTAAATTAAAAGACAAAATGTTACAACCTAAAAGAACAAAATATCGTAAGGTACAAAAGGGAAGAATGAAAGGTAATTCTCAAAGAGGACACATCCTTTCAAACGGAATGTTTGGTATTAAATCTATGGATTCTTCTTTTATCACGTCTCGTCAAATTGAAGCATCTCGTATTGCTGCAACTCGTTACATGAAAAGAGAGGGTCAATTATGGATCAAAATATTTCCAGACAAACCTATTACAAAAAAACCACTTGAGGTACGTATGGGTAAAGGAAAAGGGGCAGTCGAATATTGGGCTGCTGTTGTAAAACCAGGAAAAATTATGTTTGAAGTAGGTGGAGTGCCTATCTCAATAGCTAAAGAGGCATTACGTCTTGCAGCACAAAAACTTCCTGTAAAAACTAAGTTTATCGTTGCTAGAGATTTCGAAGAATAATAAAAATTAATTATGAAACAATCTGAAATAAAAAATCTATCTGTAGCTGACTTACAAGCAAAGCTTGTTCAGGTAAAGAAAACGTATAACGACCTTAAAATGGCTCATGCTATTTCTCCAATAGAGAATCCGCTTCAAATGAGAACATTAAGAAGATCAGTGGCAAGAATTGCTACTGAAATTACTAAAAGAGAGTTACAATAATTGTATTCTGCTGAAAGATGGAAAAAAGAAATTTAAGAAAAGAAAGAGTTGGTGTTGTTACTAGTAATAAAATGGATAAATCTATTGTTATTTCAGAAACAAAAAGAGTAAAACACCCTATGTATGGTAAGTTCGTGTTGAAAACTAAGAAATATGTTGCACACGACGAAACAAACGACTGTAATATTGGTGATACTGTAAAGATTAGCGAAACGCGTCCTTTAAGTAAAACAAAATGTTGGAGATTAGTTGAAATTATTGAAAGAGCTAAGTAATTATGGTACAACAAGAATCAAGATTAAAAGTAGCAGATAACACAGGAGCAAAAGAAGTTTTGACTATCCGTGTCTTAGGTGGAACGAAACGTCGTTACGCATCTGTAGGTGATAAAATTGTAGTTTCAATAAAAGACGCAGCTCCTAACAGTAATGTAAAAAAAGGATCTGTTTCAACTGCAGTTGTAATACGTACCAAAAAAGAAGTGAGAAGAGCCGATGGTTCATACATTAGATTTGATGATAACGCATGCGTGTTATTAAATGCTGGTGGTGAAATGAGAGGTACTCGTGTTTTTGGTCCAGTAGCTAGAGAACTTCGTGAAAAACAATTCATGAAAATTGTATCATTAGCACCTGAGGTGCTTTAATTCTCAAGGAAATGATGAAAATTAAAATAAAATCAGGTGACCTAGTAAGAGTCAATTCTGGTGATCATAAAGGACAAGAAGGTAAAGTTTTACGTGTAATTCGCGATAAAAACAAAGCTGTAGTGGAAGGATTAAACATGGTTTCAAAACATACGAAACCAAGTGCAAAAAGCCCACAAGGTGGAATCGTGAAAAAAGAAGCTCCTATTCATATTTCTAACTTAGCGTTATTAGACGCTAAAACTAAAGAAACTTCTAAAGTTGGTTTTAGAATGGATGGAGAAACAAAAGTAAGATTTTCAAAAAAATCTAATCAAGTTATATAGTTATGGGATACTTACCAAGACTAAAGGAAGAATATAAAAGCAGAATAGTTGCTGCTTTGAAAGAAGAATTTGGTTACAAAAATGTAATGCAAGTTCCAAAATTGGAAAAAATTGTTATTAGCCGCGGCGTAGGTGCTGCAGTGTCTGACAAAAAATTAGTAGATTACGCTGTTGATGAGTTAACTAAAATTACAGGTCAAAGAGCAGTTGCTACAATTTCAAAGAAAGACGTTGCTTCATTCAAACTAAGAAAAGGAATGCCAATTGGTGCTAAAGTAACTTTACGTGGAGAAAGAATGTATGAGTTTTTAGATAGACTTATTACTTCATCTTTACCTCGTGTAAGAGATTTTGGTGGGATTAAATCTACTGGATTTGATGGAAGAGGTAATTATAACTTAGGTGTACTTGAGCAAATCATTTTCCCAGAAATTGATATTGATAAAGTAAACAAAATTTCAGGAATGGATATTACTTTTGTTACCTCTGCTGATACAGATAAAGAAGCGAAATCATTATTAACCGAATTAGGTTTACCTTTCAAAAAGAACTAAGTTATGGCAAAAGAATCAATGAAAGCCCGTGAGGTTAAAAGACAAGCTGTTGTAGATAAGTATGCTGAAAAAAGAAAAGCTTTGAAAAAAGCTGGAGATTATGAAGCTTTACAAAAATTACCTAAAAATGCTTCGCCAATTCGTTTACACAATCGTTGTAAATTAACTGGTAGACCAAGAGGGTATATGCGTCAATTCGGTCTTTCACGTGTTACATTCCGTGAAATGGCTAATCAAGGGTTAATACCAGGAGTTAAAAAAGCTTCTTGGTAATCTCGCAAAAAGTTATTACTTTTGCAAACCAAAAAATAATTTTAATTGGTTAAAGGTTCAGGAAGTGAGTGCTTTTTGAAAACCATAATCGCAAATTTATACATATGTATACAGATCCAATTGCCGATTATCTTACTAGAGTAAGAAATGCAGCTAGAGTAAATCACAAAGTGGTTGAAATTCCTGCTTCAAACTTGAAAAAAGAAATCACAAAGATTTTATTCGATCAAGGATATATCTTAAGTTACAAGTTTGAAGACGCTACTGTTCAAGGTACTATCAAAATCGCTTTAAAGTATGATAAAGATACTAAAGAGTCTGTAATTAAAGATATCCAAAGGATTAGTAAACCAGGTTTACGTAAATATGCAAGTTCTACGAATATCCCAAGAATTTTAAATGGTTTAGGTATCGCTATCGTGTCAACTTCTAAAGGAGTGATGACTGGTAAAATGGCTAAACAATTAAATGTTGGTGGTGAAGTAATTTGTTACGTATACTAATTTTAAAGACCATATAAGATGTCAAGAATAGGTAAAAATCCAATTGCAATTCCAGCAGGAGTAACTGTAGAGGTTAAAGATGCTGTTGTTACAGTAAAAGGAAAATTAGGCGAGCTTACTCAGGAATATTCTGATGTAACGATCAAAATTGAAGATAACAATGTTATCGTTGAACGTTCATCTGACCATAAGAATGAGAGAGCGAAACACGGACTTTATCGCTCATTAATCAATAACATGATTATTGGAGTAGCAGACGGTTTCACAAAAGAATTAGAATTAGTTGGAGTAGGATATAGAGCATCAAACCAAGGGCAAAAATTAGATTTAGCTTTAGGTTTTTCACACAATATCGTACTAGAGGTAGTATCTGAAGTAAATGTTGAAACCATCTCGGAAAAAGGTAAAAATCCGATAGTGAAATTAACTTCATTTGACAAACAATTATTAGGACAAGTTGCTGCTAAAATCAGAGCTTTCCGTAAACCAGAACCGTACAAAGGTAAAGGGGTTAAGTTTGTAGGTGAGGAAGTAAGAAGAAAAGCAGGTAAATCAGCTTAAATTATAAAGTTATGTCATTAACAAAATCTGAAAGAAGACAAAGAATACAGTTTAGAATTAGAAAGACTGTAAGCGGAACTGCTGCTCAACCTAGACTTTCTGTTTATAGAAGCAATAAAGAAATCTATGCACAAATCATAGATGACGTAAACGGTGTTACTTTAGTTGCTGCTTCATCGAGAGATAAAGGAGTTACTGCAGGTACTAAAATCGAAACTGCAAATGCAGTTGGTAAATTGATCGCTGAAAAAGCACTTAAAGCTGGTGTTTCTACTATCTCTTTTGATAGAGGAGGAAACTTATACCACGGACGAGTAAAATCGTTAGCTGAAGGCGCTAGAGAAGCGGGACTTAAATTCTAAGGTATGTATCAAAATTATAAAAACGTAGAATTAGTGAAACCAGCAGGTCTTGAATTAAAAGATCGTTTGGTTAGTGTTAATCGTGTTACTAAAGTAACTAAAGGTGGTAGGGCTTTTGGTTTTTCAGCTATCGTTGTAGTTGGAGATGAAAATGGAGTAGTAGGCCATGGTTTAGGAAAATCTAAAGATGTTTCTGAAGCAATTGCAAAAGCAGTAGAAGATGCTAAGAAAAATTTAGTAAAAATTCCTTTAAGTGGACAATCTGTTCCTCATGAGCAAAAAGGTAAATTTGGTGGTGCTAGAGTATTCTTAATGCCAGCTTCACACGGTACTGGAGTTATTGCTGGTGGTGCTGTACGTGCGGTATTAGAATCAGTTGGTGTACACGATGTATTATCTAAATCTCAAGGTTCATCAAACCCTCACAACGTAGTGAAAGCAACTTTTGATGCTTTGTTACAAATGAGAAGTGCTCTTACTGTTGCAAAACAAAGAGGAGTATCTTTAGATAAAGTATTTAAAGGATAAATCAAGGAGATATGAAAATTTTAGTAAAACAAGTAAGAAGTAAAATCAACTGTCCATTAGACCAAAAGAGAACATTAATCGCTCTTGGTATCAGAAAAATGGGTCAAGTTGTTGAGCACGATGCAAGTCCTGCTGTACTTGGAATGGTAAATAAAGTTAAACACTTAGTTTCTGTTGAAGAAACTAAATAACAAGATACATGTTATGAATTTAAGTAATTTACAACCAGCAGAAGGTTCTGTTCACAACCAAAATAAAAGAGTAGGTAGAGGTGAAGGTTCTGGTAAAGGTGGTACCTCAACAAGAGGTCACAAAGGAGCCAAATCTCGTTCTGGTTATTCAAAGAAAATTGGTTTTGAAGGAGGTCAAATGCCCCTTCAACGAAGAGTACCAAAGTTTGGTTTTAAAAACATCAATAGAGTAGAATATCAAGGTATAAATCTTGATACTTTACAAGGTTTAGTAGAAAACGGTGTAATCTCAGAAACTGTAGATTTTACAGTATTTGTAGAAACACGTTTGGCTACCAAAAATAGCTTAGTAAAGATTTTAGGAAGAGGCGAACTAAAAACAAAATTAAAAGTTAGTGCTCACAAATTTACTGCAACTGCAAAAGCGGCTATCGAAGCTGCTGGAGGAGAAGTAGTAATTCTTTAATTAGTATAACTATGAAGAAATTTATAGAATCATTTATCAATGTTTGGAAAATAGAAGAACTAAAAAATAAAATTTTAGTGACTCTAGGTATCTTACTTGTTTACCGTTTTGGTTCGCAAGTAACATTACCAGGTATTGATTCAACAAAATTACAAAGTCTTAGTAATCAAACTGAAGGTGGAATCGGTTGGTTAATTAATGTATTTACAGGTGGTGCTTTCTCGGAAGCTTCTATCTTTGCATTAGGAATCATGCCTTACATCTCTGCATCGATTGTTGTTCAGTTAATGGGAATTGCGATTCCGTATTTACAAAAACTTCAAAAAGATGGTGAAAGTGGTAGAAAAACACTTAATCAAATTACACGTTGGTTAACTATAGCAATTACATTGGTTCAAGGCCCAGGTTATATTTTTAATTTAAAACAAACCTTACCTGCTGAAGCATTTGTAAATCCTGATTTCTTTACTTTCTTCCCTTTATTTGGGTCCGTATTAATTATCGTTTCGGGAACTATTTTCGCAATGTGGTTAGGAGAAAGAATTACAGAGAAAGGAATTGGTAACGGAATATCACTATTAATCATGGTGGGGATTTTAGCAAGAATGCCAGAAGCATTTATACAAGAATTCGCAACTGCAATTAACAATGGTGGTCCAATGAAAATTATTATTGAAGTAATTATTTGGTTAGTGGTTATTATTGCTACCATATTATTAGTAATGGCTTTGAGAAAAGTTCAGGTTCAATATGCAAGACGATCAGTTTCTGGAGATTTCGAATCTGATTCAATGGATGATAATAGACAATTTATTCCATTAAAATTGAATTCTGCAGGTGTTATGCCAATTATTTTTGCGCAAGCAATCATGTTTATACCTGCTGCATTAGCTGGATTATCTAAGTCGGACACGGCTTTAAGCATTTCAAATATGTTTAAAGACCCATTCGGTTTAGTTTATAATATAGTTTTTGCTTTATTAATTGTTATTTTTACGTATTTTTACACCGCTATTACGGTACCAACCAATAAAATGGCAGATGACTTAAAAAGAAGTGGAGGTTTTATTCCAGGTATTAAACCAGGAGCAGAAACAGGAGATTTCTTAGACAAGTTAATGTCTCTAATCACATTTCCAGGTTCATTATTCTTGGCTTTAATTGCAGTGTTCCCTGCTATTATCCATGGAGTGTTAGATGTTCAAGGAGCATGGGCTTACTTTTATGGAGGTACTTCGTTAATTATTATGGTCGGAGTTGCAATCGATACGATTCAACAAATCAATTCATACTTGTTAAACAAACATTATGATGGTTTAATGAAAAGTGGTAAAAATAGAAAAGCTGTCGCTTAATTAATTATGGCAAAACAATCAGCAATAGAACAAGATGGAAGCATTGTAGAAGCATTATCTAATGCAATGTTTCGTGTGGAATTAGAAAACGGACATGTTGTAATTGCTCATATCTCAGGTAAAATGCGTATGCATTACATTAAATTATTACCAGGAGACAAGGTAAAACTTGAAATGAGTCCTTACGATTTGTCAAAAGCTAGAATTACTTATAGATACTAAAAAAGCAATAGGCGATAGGCAATAAGCATTAAGCTTAAAGCAAAAAGCATATAGCATAAAGCAAATTAAGATGAAAGTAAGAGCATCAGTTAAAAAAAGAAGCGCAGAATGTATTATCGTGCGTAGAAAAGGAAGATTATACGTTATTAACAAAAAGAATCCTAGATTTAAACAAAGACAAGGATAATTATGGCAAGAATAGCAGGGGTCGATATCCCAAAAAACAAAAGAGGAGTTATCGCTTTAACATACATTTTTGGTATGGGTAAAAGTAGAGCTATTGAGGTTTTAGAAAAAGCCAAAGTAAGCCAAGATAAAAAAGTATCTGATTGGAATGATGACGAAATCGGAGCAATTCGTGAAGCGGTTTCATCATTTAAAATCGAAGGTGAATTACGTTCAGAAATCACATTAAACATCAAACGTTTAATGGATATCGGATGTCAAAGAGGTATTCGCCACAGAGCGGGATTACCTTTAAGAGGTCAAAGAACAAAAAACAACTCGAGAACAAGAAAAGGTAAAAGAAAAACTGTTGCTAACAAGAAAAAAGCAACTAAATAGTAAATAATATGGCTAAGGCAACTGCAAAAAAACGTAAAGTTATCGTTGAGTCTTCTGGAGAAGCACATATTAGCGCTACTTTTAACAACATCATCATTTCGTTAACAAACAAAAAAGGTGAAGTTATTTCTTGGTCGTCAGCTGGTAAAATGGGTTTCAGAGGTTCTAAAAAGAATACTCCTTATGCTGCCCAAATGGCCGCTGAAGATTGTGGAAAAGTAGCTCTTGAAGCTGGACTTAAAAAAGTAAAAGTTTACGTTAAAGGTCCAGGAAATGGTAGAGAATCTGCTATACGATCAATTCATAATAGTGGAATAGAAGTAACTGAAATTATTGATGTTACTCCAATGCCACATAATGGATGTCGTCCTCCAAAGAGAAGAAGAGTATAACAATTAGTATAAAACAAAGGTAGGAATTTAGATTATCGAAGGAAAGACCTTAATTCATAATCCCTATCTTAAAATTAAAATTTGTAAAATGGCAAGATATACTGGTCCAAAAACAAGAATCGCCCGTAAGTTTGGTGAAGCAATTTTCGGAGAAGATAAAGCTTTCGAAAGAAGAAATTATCCTCCTGGTCAACATGGTTTGGCAAAAAGAAGAGGAAAAAAATCTGAATATGCTGTCCAGTTAATGGAAAAGCAAAAAGCAAAATATACCTACGGTATTTTAGAGCGTCAATTCAGAAATTTATTTGAAAAAGCAGCTGCTGCTTCAGGCGTAACAGGTGAAATCTTGTTGCAACTTTGCGAAGCTCGTTTAGACAATGTAGTTTACAGAATGGGTATTGCACCTACTCGTAGATCTGCACGTCAGTTCGTTTCTCACAGACACATCACAGTAAATGGTGAATTGGTAAATGTAGCTTCTTACCACTTAAAACCTGGCGATATTGTTGCAGTTCGTGAAAAATCTAAATCTTTAGAAGCAATTGAAAGCTCTTTGGCTAACAATTCTTCTGTATATGAATGGATTACATGGAATAATGATACGAAACAAGGAACGTTTGTAACGGTTCCTCAAAGACTTCAAATTCCAGAAAATATTAAAGAGCAACTAATCGTTGAGTTGTATAACAAATAATAATTGACATTAGTCGAAGATATGGCAATATTTAATTTTCAAAAGCCCGATAAAGTTATCATGATCGATTCAACCGATTTTGAAGGTAAATTCGAATTTAGACCTTTAGAACCTGGTTACGGATTGACAGTTGGTAACGCTTTAAGAAGAGTATTACTTTCTGCATTAGAAGGTTTTGCTATTACATCTGTAAGAATAGAAGGTGTTGAACATGAATTTTCAACAATTTCTGGTGTAGTAGAAGATGTAACTGAAATTATCTTAAATCTGAAACAAGTACGTTTTAAACGTCAAATTGAAGATGTAGATAACGAATCAGTTTCAATCTCTCTTTCTGGTAAAGATCAAATTACAGCTGGTGATTTCCAAAAATTTATTTCTGGTTTTCAAGTTTTAAATCCAGATTTAGTAATTTGTAATCTAGAGAGCAAAACAACTATCAACATGGAACTTTCTATCGAAAAAGGTAGAGGATATGTTCCTGCTGAAGAAAACAAAAAACCTAACGCTCCTATTGGAACAATTTTTACAGACTCTATTTATACCCCTGTAAAAAATGTGAAGTATTCAATTGAAAACTTCCGTGTTGAACAAAAAACAGATTACGAAAAATTAGTTTTCGAAATCAAAACTGATGGTTCAATTAATCCAAAAGATGCATTAACAGAAGCAGCCAAAACGTTGATTCATCATTTTATGTTGTTTTCTGACGAAAGAATCACTTTAGAAGCTGATGAAATTGCTCAAACTGAGTCTTATGATGAGGAATCATTACACATGAGACAACTATTGAAAACTAAATTAGTTGATATGGACTTGTCAGTAAGAGCTTTAAACTGCTTAAAAGCGGCTGAAGTTGATACACTTGGAGACTTAGTTTCTTTCAACAAAAACGATTTAATGAAATTCCGTAATTTCGGTAAAAAATCACTAACTGAATTAGATGAGTTAGTGGCAAATAAAAACCTTACTTTCGGAATGGATTTAGCAAAATACAAGTTAGATAAAGAATAATTCATTCATATTTTGCTCTCCAAAGCGGATTGATGCAAGATGAAGATAAAATAATTACGTCATGAGACACGGAAAAAAATTCAACCATTTAAGCAGACAAACAGGTCATAGGAAAGCAATGCTTGCTAATATGGCATGTTCGCTAATTGAACACAAGCGTATCAATACAACTGTTGCGAAAGCGAAAGCTTTAAAACAATTTTTTGAACCTCTTGTAACAAAATCAAAAGAAGATACAACTCACAATAGACGTATTTGTTTTTCTTATTTAAGAAGTAAATATGCTGTTACTGAATTGTTCAGAGAAGTTGCTGATAAAGTAGCTGATCGTCCAGGAGGTTATACACGTATCATTAAGTTAGGAAACCGTTTAGGGGATAACGCCGATATGGCAATGATTGAACTTGTAGATTTCAATACAATTTATTCAACTGCTAAAAAAGAAGTTAAAAAAGCATCTACTCGTAGAGGTAAATCTAAAAAAGCAGATGAAACTGTAGCGGAAACTCCTGCTGAAGAATCAACTCATACAACTGATACAACAGAAGCTTCTGAATAATCATGAAACAATTGATTTAAAATACTTAAAAAAGGATAAACAAATTTTTGTTTATCCTTTTTTTTTATAAATACTATAATGTAATTTTGCAATATAAATAAGGTAACTTAAAATTAGATGTTTATCTCTTTTTTAAAAACTACAACAACTGATGAAATACAACAACAAACAACAAGCAGTGCTTTTATTAAAAGATGGAACTATTTTCTACGGAAAATCAATTGGAATTTCAGGTACAACTTTTGGGGAAATTGCGTTTAATACTGGAACAACCGGCTATCAAGAAATATTCACAGATCCTTCGTATTATGGGCAAATTATGGTTACAACAAATGCGCATATCGGTAATTATGGGGTCAATACAAATGAAGTAGAATCAGATTCTGTTAAAATTTCTTGTTTGGTTTGTAAAAACTTTAGTATGAATTATTCTCGAGTTGAAGCTTCTGAAAGTCTGTACGACTATCTAGAAAAACAAAACTTAATTGTGATTTCAGACGTTGACACTCGCGCTTTAGTTAGTTATATCAGAGATAACGGCGCAATGAATGCAATTATTTCTACAGATGATACTTCAATTGAAGATTTGAAAATCAAATTAGAACAAGCGCCCAATATGGAAGGGTTAGATTTAGCTTCTGTAGTTTCTACAAAAGAACCTTATTTTTTCGGAAATGAAAATGCCAAATATAAAATAGCCGCTTTAGATTTAGGAATCAAAACAAATATCTTAAGAAATTTAGCCAAACGTGATTGCTACATTAAAGTGTACCCATACAATGCTACTTTTAACGATATGAAAGCATTTACTCCTGATGGATATTTTTTATCAAACGGTCCTGGAGATCCAGATCCGCTAACTACCGCACAAGAAGTAGCCAGAAATATTTTAGCAGAAAACAAGCCTTTATTCGGAATTTGTTTAGGACATCAAGTAATTGCTTTAGCTAATGGCATTTCAACATATAAAATGTTCAACGGGCACAGAGGCATTAATCATCCGGTTAAAAATCTTGTTACTGGCAAAGGTGAAATTACTTCTCAAAATCATGGGTTTGCAGTAAATAAAGAGCAATTAGAAAAGCATCCTGATTTTCAATTAACACATGTACACTTAAACGACGGTACCGTAGCAGGTATGAAAATGAAATCTAAAAATTGTTTTTCTGTGCAATATCATCCAGAAGCAAGCCCTGGACCTCACGATTCTAGTTACTTATTTGATGAATTCATCGAAAACATAAAATCTTCTAAAAACTAAAACGTTATCGTTTATAAGTTTTGTAATAATTACGAAATTCGAAAAAAAATATATTTAACTTTGTTAAATTAATAATATAGAATTTTAAAAATAACTAAATATGAGCATAATAATTAAAGTTCACGCAAGACAAATATTAGATTCAAGAGGTAACCCTACTGTTGAAGTTGATGTAATTACAGAAAATGGAATTTTAGGAAGAGCAGCAGTTCCATCTGGTGCATCTACTGGCGAACATGAAGCAGTTGAATTACGTGATGGCGGAAAAGCTTATATGGGAAAAGGTGTGTTAAAAGCAGTTGAAAATGTAAATGCAACTATAGCTTCAGAATTGGTAGGCATGTCAGTTTTTGAACAAAACGCTATTGATAAAATGATGATTGAATTAGATGGCACGCCTAATAAATCTAATTTAGGAGCAAATGCCATTTTAGGCGTTTCTTTAGCTGTAGCGAAAGCAGCAGCAAATGAATTAGGTATGCCACTATACAGATATGTTGGAGGTGTTTCAGGAAATACATTGCCAGTTCCAATGATGAATATTATCAATGGTGGTTCGCATTCAGACGCGCCGATTGCATTCCAAGAATTTATGATAATTCCTGTAAAAGCAACTTCATTTACTCATGCTATGCAAATGGGAACTGAAATTTTTCACAACCTTAAAAAAGTATTACACGATAGAAATTTGTCTACAGCAGTTGGAGATGAAGGTGGCTTTGCACCAAATTTAGCTGGCGGAACAGAAGATGCTTTAGATACGATAAAATTAGCAGTTGAGAAAGCGGGATATTCTTTTGGAGATGATGTTATGATTGCTTTAGATTGTGCAGCTTCTGAATTTTATGTAGATGGAAAATACGATTATACAAAATTTGAAGGCGCAGGTGGAAAAATCAGAACTTCTGAAGAACAAGCTGATTATTTATCTGAATTAGCTTCAAAATATCCAATTATTTCTATTGAAGACGGAATGTATGAAGACGATTGGAAAGGTTGGAAGTACTTAACAGACAAAATAGGCAACAAAATACAATTAGTAGGAGACGATTTATTCGTTACTAATGTAGAAAGACTTTCTCGTGGTATCAAAGAAGGAATTGCCAATTCAATTTTAATTAAAGTAAACCAAATTGGTACACTTTCTGAAACAATTGCAGCTGTAAATATGGCACATAATGCGGGTTATACTTCAGTGATGAGTCACCGTTCTGGAGAAACTGAAGACAATACAATTGCGGATTTAGCTGTTGCGCTAAACTGCGGACAAATTAAAACCGGTTCAGCTTCTCGTTCAGATCGTATGGCAAAATACAATCAATTATTACGAATTGAGGAAGAATTAAACGAAGTAGCTTACTTTCCAGGCGCAAATGCTTTTAAAGTAAAATAAAACATATTTGTCATGCTGAACTCGTTTCAGCATCACATTAATTTAACTCACCTAACACCTAATTGGCTTAAAAACCTTTTAGGTGTTTTTTTATCGTGTTCATTTCTGTCTATGTAGTTGTTTTTGAAAGTTATTATTTGTCTATAATTTAAATAGTTTTAAATGTAACTTAAATACAATATTTGCTATAAATTTTATATATACCTATTGTGCAATTTATCTATGCATTAATTTTAAAATTCAAGAATAAATTATTAAATTCGCAACAGAGATTATTATATATACAAAATATACCTATTATCATGTCAAAAAATGCAATTTTAGAAATTAATGGTAACAAATATGAACTTCCTGTTGTTTTGGGAAGCGAAAATGAAACTGCTATTGATATTAGTAAATTAAGAGATTTATCAGGTGCGATTACTTATGATCCAGGATATAAAAATTCAGGTGTTTGTAAAAGTGATATTACATTTCTTGATGGTGAAGAAGGAATTTTAAGATATCGTGGGTATTCAATTGAAGATTTAGCCGCTAAAGGTAACTTTTTAGAGGTTTCCTATTTGGTAATTTTTGGTGAATTACCAACAAAAAAGCAATTAGCAGATTTTGAAAAGGGTATTCATAAATATACTTTAGTTAATGAAGAAATGAAAAACATCATTGATGGTTTTCCAAAAACTGCTCACCCAATGGGCGTTTTATCTGCTTTAACAAGTGCACTTACCGCTTTTAATCCAAAAGTTGTAAATGTTGAAAACGAAAAAGAAATGTATGAAGCCATTTGTAAAACTATGGGCAAATTCCTAGTTTTAGCAACTTGGACATACAGAAAAAGCATGGGATTTCCATTAAATTATTACGACAATACCATTGGATATGTAGATAATTTTATGCAATTAATGTTTAAATTACCTACAGAACCATACAGTATTAATCCTACAGTAGTAGCTGCTTTAGATAAACTATTTATCCTACACGCTGATCATGAACAAAACTGTTCAACTTCTACAGTTCGTATGGTAGGTTCTTCTCATGCCGGATTATTTGCTTCCATTTCTGCCGGAGTTTCTGCATTATGGGGTCCATTACACGGTGGTGCCAATCAAGCAGTTTTGGAAATGTTAGAAGCTATTCAAAAAGATGGTGGCGATGCCGATAAGTATTTAGCAAAAGCAAAAGATAAAAATGACGAATTCCGTTTAATGGGATTTGGACATAGAGTATATAAAAATTTCGATCCCAGAGCAAAAATTATCAAAAAGGCTGCAGACGAAGTTTTAGCTGAGTTAGGTGTAAATGACCCAATTTTAGCCATAGCAAAAAAATTAGAAGAATCTGCTTTAGTAGATCCGTATTTCGTAGAAAGAAAATTATATCCTAATGTTGACTTCTACTCAGGTATTATTTATCGTGCTTTAGGTATCCCAACAGATATGTTTACTGTATTATTCGCAATTGGTCGATTACCAGGTTGGATTGCTCAATGGAAAGAAATGCGACTAAATAAAGAACCAATTGGTCGTCCAAGACAAGTTTATACAGGTCATCCATTAAGAGATTTTGTAAAATTTGAAGACAGAAAATAAATTAAATTAATCCCGATTTTATCGGGATTTTTTATTTTTAAGTAATAGCTTTAATTTGGATTAAAATAAATTTATTTACTCTAAAACAAAGATATATTGTTTGTTTTGAGAAATTCTCTGAATTATTTCATAAAATAATACCTTGCGACCTTCCGTGTTTGTGACGTATTAAAAAATAAATACGTTTTTACTTGACAACGCCTATCTCACAATTGTATATTTGCATTCGGATTTAAAAATAAACACGTTTTTAAATTATAATCTCTTAAATTCAAAACATGAAATTATCTCACTTCCATTTTAATTTACCTGAAGAACTATTAGCCGAATTTCCTTCAGAAAATAGAGATGAATCTCGATTAATGGTGATTCACAGAAAAACAGGTGAAATAGAACATAAAATGTTTAAAGATATTATTGACTATTTTGACGATGGAGATGTAATGGTGCTCAACAATTCTAAGGTTTTTCCAGCTCGTTTGTATGGTAATAAAGAAAAAACAGGAGCAAGAATTGAAGTTTTCTTATTGAGAGAATTAAATGCAGAGCAACGTTTGTGGGATGTTTTAGTAGACCCAGCTCGAAAAATAAGAATTGGAAATAAATTATATTTTGGAGATGATGATTCTTTAGTAGCTGAAGTTATTGATAATACAACTTCCCGCGGTAGAACATTACGTTTTTTATATGACGGTTCTTATGAAGAATTTAGAGAAAAATTAATAGAATTAGGTGAAACGCCTATTCCAAAATTCATTAATCGTGAAGTAACTCCTGAAGACTCGGAACGTTATCAAACTATTTATGCAAAAGAAGAAGGTTCTGTAGCGGCGCCGTCTGCTGGATTGCATTTTTCTAAGCATTTAATGAAACGTCTTGAAATTAAAGGAATTAATTTTGCTGAAGTTACTTTACACGTAGGATTAGGTACTTTTAATCCTGTTGAAGTAGAAGATTTATCTAAACATAAAATGGATTCTGAAGAAATGGTCGTAGCGCAAGAAGCTTGCGATATTATCAACGGCGCCAGAACTAAGAAAAATAAAGTATGTTGCATCGGAACTACTTCTATGCGTGCCATGGAAAGTACCGTATCTTCTATGCGAACTTTAAACCCATATTCAGGATGGACAAATAAATTTATTTATCCACCATACGATTTTAGTCTAGCAGATGCAATGGTTTCTAATTTTCATATACCAAAATCAACTTTATTAATGATGGTTTCTGCATTTTGTGGTCATGATTTAATGAAAAAAGCATACGAAATTGCCATAAAAGAGAAATATAATTTCTATTCTTATGGTGATGCAATGTTAATTTTATAATCAAATTTAATAATTGTTCATCTGAACTTATTTCAGATTTTTAAAATATAAGCCCAACATTTAGTTGGGTTTTTTTATATCTTATTTTTTTGTTACTTTTACGCTTTAAAACCTACTAAAAATGAACTTTCAAAATACTAAGGAATTCGCAAAAATTTTAGATGCCCAGGATGAATTAAAATCGTATAAAAACCAATTTTATTTTCCGCAACATAACAATCAAAATGTAATTTATTTTACAGGAAATTCATTAGGATTGCAACCAAAAATCACCAAAAAATATGTAGATGACATAATGAATGATTGGGCAAATATGGCTGTTGAAGGTCATTTTTATTCAGAAAAGCCATGGTGGGATTATCATGAAAGATTTTGCGAACCTTTGGCTAAAATTGTTGGATCTAAGCCATCAGAAGTAGGGGTAATGAATACTTTAACTGTAAATTTGCATCTGCTTTTTGTTTCTTTTTACCAACCAAAAGGAAAGAGAATTAAAATTTTATGCGAAGAAAAAGCGTTTCCATCAGATCAATATATGTTGCAAAGTCAGGTGAAATTTCATGGTTTTGATCCGGAAGATGCTATTGTTGAAATCAAAAGAAGAGAAGGCGAACTAACCACGCGGCCAGAAGATATCTTAGCCAAAATTGAAGAATTAGGGGACGAGTTGGCTCTGGTTTTCATCGGTGGCGTAAATTATTATACAGGTCAAGTTTTTGATATGAAAACCATCACGGCAGCCGGACATAAAGCAGGGGCTATAGTAGGTTGGGATTTAGCACATGCTGCTGGAAATATAGAATTAAATTTACACGATTGGCAAGTAGATTTCGCCGCCTGGTGTAGTTATAAATATATGAATTCAGGTCCAGGAAATGCTTCTGGATATTTTGTACACGAAAAACACCACTCCAATAAAAATTTAGACCGATTTGCAGGTTGGTATGGTCATAATAAATCCCGACGCTTTTTAATGGAACCCAATTTTGATGCGGTTGAAGGCGCAAATGGCTGGCAAGTAAGCAATTTGCCTGTTTTGTCTTTAGCTCCCTATTTGGCAACAGTCGAAATGTTTGCGGAAGTTGGTATGGAAAAATTAATTGCTAAAAGAAATCAAATCACTTCTTATTTAGAATTTATTCTTCATGAAATTGATAAGGAAATTCCACAAGCAAATTTTGAAGTCATCACACCTTCTAATCAATCTGAAAGAGGTTGTCAGCTCTCAGTATATTTACACGGACAAGGCAAAGAATTATTTACTTATTTAATGCAAAACGGTGTGATTACAGATTGGCGCGAACCTAATGTTATTCGTTTAGCACCAGTTCCTTTTTATACCTCTTTTGAAGACATTTATAATTTTGGACAAATTTTGAAAAAAGGAATTTTGAAATAGAATTATTGATTTTTAGATTTTCAGAAAAAATAAATTTATTATGCATAATTATAAACAACAAAAAATAGAAAATTTCGATCCATCACAACCAGGACTAGCTGATGCTAACGTTTTTGGATTGCCTTTTACAGCAGAAGAATCTGAAATTATTATTATTCCGGTGCCTTGGGAAGTTACGGTTAGTTATGGTGCGGGTGCTTCTGAAGGCCCTGCTGCAATTTTTGATGCTTCATTTCAAGTAGATTTATTGCATCAAGATTTTCCAGAATTGTGGAAACTAGGCATTTATATGGATGAAGCGCCAGAGCAATGGGCAAAAAACTCTGAAAAATATAAAGATTTAGCGCAACCTATTATTGAAGCACTAGAAAATGGAGAAGATTTAGAAACATTTCCAGCTTTATTGGAGGATTTACATAAAATTAATACTGCATGCAGAACACTTAATACAGAAGTAAAAGAAAAAGTAATATTTTGGCAAAATAAAGGTAAAAAAGTAGCGCTTTTAGGTGGTGATCACAGTACACCGCTTGGTTATTACGAAGCTTTGGCTACAAAATATGACAGTTTTGGTATCCTGCATTTAGATGCGCACATGGATTTACGAATAGCTTATGAAGGCTTTACCTATTCCCATGCCTCTATTATGTATAACACATTACAAATACCTCAAGTTTCAAAAATTGTTCAAGTAGGAATTAGAGATTTCTGCGAACAAGAAGTAAATATATTGAAAGAAGCCAAAGGAAGAGTTATTGTACATACAGATGCAGATATGAAAGCGAAAGCATTTGAAGGGCAAACTTGGAAACAACAATGCGACGAAATTATAACACAATTACCTCAAAAAGTCACTATTTCTTTTGATATTGATGGATTGTATCCTTGGTATTGTCCAAATTCGGGAACGCCAGTTCCTGGTGGTTTTTCATTTGAACAAGCTACTTATTTGTTTAATTTATTAGCTCAGTCTGGTAAAGAAATAATTGGTTTTGATTTAGTAGAAGTGGCACCCGGAGAAAATGACGATTGGGATGGAAATGTTGGCGCAAGAATGTTATTTCATATGTGTGGCATTTTTGCAAAATCACAAAAATTAAACGTTGGTAACCGCGTTCAGTTTTAAAAATCAAACAATATCGTATTTATTTAAAACTGCATAAGTAGTATATAGTATATGTCAAAGCAAACACCAAAAAAAATTGCAATAGTAGGTTCCGGATTAGTAGGAACTTTATTAGGAATTTATCTTAAAAAAAGAGGTCACATCGTTCACGTATACGACAGAAGTCCAGATATTCGAAAAATCAATTTTTCAGGACGATCAATTAATCTTGTTTTGTCAGATAGAGGTGTAAAAGCATTATGCAATGTGGGCTTAGACCAGGAAGTTTTAGGAATAGGAATTCCTGTTGACAAACGAGCCATTCATACTGAAAAAGATACCGTAAATGAACAGTTTTACGGAAAAGACGGCGAAGTAATTTATTCACTTTCAAGAGGTTTGTTGAATAAAAAAATGGTGGATTTAGCAGAAATGGCAGGAGTGGTTTTTTTCTTTGAAGAAAAAGTATGGGATGTCGATTTGACTTCAGCAACAATTTCTATTGGTGATTCGGAAAAAGGCGAGTGGACAACTCATGATTATGACATTACTTTTGGTGCCGATGGCGCTTTTTCCAGAATCAGACATAAAATGCAACGTCAAAGCATGTTTAATTATTCTCAAGAATTTTTAAATGTTGGATATAAAGAATTAAATATTCCCGCCAACGCTGATGGTACACATAAATTAGATAAAAACTCTTTACATATTTGGCCTCGAGGCAATTTTATGTTAATGGCTTTGGCCAATTTAGATGGTAGTTTTACGTGTACACTTTTTATGCCGCATGATGGTGAAAATTCGTTCGAATCTATAAAAAATAAGGAACAATTGGTCGGTTTCTTTGCTAATCATTTTCCTGATACTAAAGAAGTAATACCAGATTTAGTCGAGGATTTTTTTAAAAATCCAACAAGTTATTTGGTAACTATGAAGTGTTTTCCTTGGACTTTCAGCGATAAAGTAGCTCTTATTGGCGATGCTTGTCATGCCATTGTTCCCTTTTATGGGCATGGTATGAATGCGGGATTTGAGGACATTACCGTTTTAGAAGAAATGTTTGAAAAATATGGTGATGATTGGGCAAACTTATTAAATGATTACGAAAATTCTAGAAAACCAAATGCAGATGCCATTGCTGAACTTTCGTACAGAAATTTTATGGAAATGAGTTCTAAAACAGCAGATGCCAATTTCTTATTACAAAAGAAAATAGAAAAATGGTTTTCAGATAAGCACCCTCAATTATGGGTGCCGTTATATTCTCGTGTAACTTTTAGCCATCAACCTTATTCAGAAGCATTAGCAATTGGCGACAGACAAAATGAAATCATGCAAGAAGTATTAAAAATGGAAAACATTAACCAAATATGGAATAGTCAAGCAGTTGAAAGTAAGATTATTGATCTTCTAAAAAAATAATTTTTATCGGTGTGAACAAGAAATAATTCCACAGTTCCTTGTTTCGAAACTTTAATTGTTTATGATTTTGTAAAAATTAATCAAAAGCTGAAAAACTTTACAATAACTTAACATTAAAAGTCACATAATTACCTCAATTTTTTTGAATAATTATTAAAAAATAACACTAAAACTTGAAAATAATCTTGCTATGTCTGTTTTTTGGTATGATTGTTGCATATTTTCAAAAAGTTAATGTAAATTTTATAGAATTAGTTTTTTTTTCAAATCTAATTCACATAAATTTGCGACTATCAAAATAAAAATGAAATCAAATAATTAATCAATTCAAACTAAAAAATTTTAAAAAATGGGACATGATTTAAACGTTTCTGTAGAGAACAAAGGAAGCAAAGGAAGTAGTGTTTTTGCATCTTTAACTATTGTTATTTGTATAGTTATTGGCGCTTTATTATGGAAATTTGTAATGGGAGCACCAGCAAACTTTATTAAAGGTGATCCATTAGGACAGCCATTACCAGGAAACTATTTAGGAATGGTTTACAAAGGTGGTATGATTGTTCCTGTATTAATGGGATTATTATTAATGACTATCGTTTTCTCTGTAGAAAGATTTAACGTTTTGAAAAAAGCAGCTGGAAAAGGAAATTTAGATAACTTCGTAAAAGATGTTTTATCTCAAATTAAAACTGGAGATGTTCAAGGAGCAATGGCTGCATGTGACGCTCAAGAAGGTTCTGTTGCCAATGTAATTAAAGCGGGTTTATTAAAATCTGAACAAGTTAAAAAAGACGGCTTAGATGTTGATACAGCTACAGAAAATATTACTAAAGAAGTAGAACAAGCTACAGCATTAGAAATGCCAATGTTAGAAAAACACTTAACTATTATTTCTACATTAGTGTCAATTGGTACTTTATTAGGTTTATTAGGAACGGTATCTGGTATGATTAAAGCGTTCGCTGGATTAGCAGAAGGTACTCCAGACCAAGCTGAATTAGCAAATGGTATTTCTGAAGCGTTAATTAATACGGCTACAGGTATCTCAACTTCTACTTTAGCAGTAATCGCTTATAACTATTTTACTTCAAAAATTGATACTTTAACTTATTTCATTGACGAAGCTGGTTTCGCAATTTCTCAAGCTTACAAAAGAGCTAAAGGAAGCAACTAAGATTTCATAAAATAAATATTAAGTTAAAATAAAGTAAAATGGCAAATATAAAAACATCTAAAAAAAGCACAAGAATCGACATGACGGCCATGTGTGACGTTGCGTTTTTGTTATTGTCCTTTTTTATCATGACAGCAACATCAAAAGTACCTGAGCCAAAGCCAGTAGATACGCCTGCGTCAACCATAAAAGCTAAATTGCCAGAAAGAAACTTATTTACTATTACTGTTGGTGATAGCGCAGTATATATTGGAATGTCTGAAAGAGAAACCAGAATTGCTGCTTTAGAAGCTATGTCGTTAAAATATGATATCGCCTTCACACCACAAGAAATAAATGAGTTTTCTTTATTAGATTCATTCGGCGTTCCTTTGGAACAATTAAAGTCTTTATTAGCTTTAAAAAATGCTGAAAGAAACAAACCAGGTACGCAAGTTGGTATTCCTTACAAAGGAGATATTTCTGAAAATGAATTGTCTTTCTGGGTATATTATGCAAATGCAGCAGTTGTTATGGAACAACAAGCTAAAGGCGCAGAAAAGATTAAGGAGATTGAAATAGCTATAAAAGGTAGTTCTAAAGAAAAATATCCAGTTGTTAAGAATATTTTTGATATTCTTCAAAAACAAAATATGAATGATTTTTATTTAGTAACTTCTCTAAGAGATGAAGATTTTTAATTAAAATAAAAAAATAACATGGCAGAATTAAATACCGGTGGCGGTGGCGGTAAAGGCGGTAAAGTAAGAAGTAAAAAATCGAATCCAGGTGTTGATTTAACAGCGATGGTAGATTTGGCTTTCTTGCTGATTACCTTCTTTATCCTAACAACCACATTGTCTAAGCCACAATCTATGGATTTAGCTTTACCAGATAATACAAAAACAGATGATCCTAACCCACCAGAAACTCCAGCTTGGAGAACTTTAACGGTTGTTTTAGGAAAAAATGATAAGTTAGTGTATTATATTGGTATGACTGATGCACCTTACATGGAAGATGGTTTAAATGGAAAACCAAAGTTAGATAACTATGGAGGAAAAGGTATCAGAAAAGTACTTTTGACACATAATAAATATGTAATGGATCGTGTCGAAAACCCTAAAACACAAGGAATGGTAGTGCTTATAAAAGCAAGTAAATCGGCAAATTATAAAAATTTGGTTGACATTTTAGATGAGATGGCAATAGTGAAACCGTTTTCGTATTCAATTGTAGATGTAACTCCAGGCGATTTAAAAATGCTTGAAGACAATAAAATTAAATAACATAACTTTAAATATATAAAAATGAGTGAAATTCAAAACATTAGCGAAGCTAGTTTACTTGACAATATATTCGAAGGACGTAATAAAAGTTATGGCGCATACGAATTAAGAACAAATAGTTCAAAAAGAACAGTTTTTGCATTAATTGTTTCTTCAATATTTTTTATTGTGTTGGTTTTTGCTTTATATCTTTCAATGAAAAGTAAAGATAAAGTAGAAGATAAAATTACCAAGGTAGAACTTAAGAAAGTGAAAACGCCTATTAAAAAGGAAAAGAAAATTTTAGAACAAAAAAAGGTAGAACCTATTAAAAAGGTAAAATCTGTGGTTGACATCGTAAAAAATGTGCCTCCAGTTGTTGTAAATAAAAAAACAGTTGTAAATGAAATTCCTCCAGTTGATCCTGATAAAAAATCAGGTTCAGAAACAGCTAAAGGAGATGCAAATGCAAACCTTGATAAAGGCGCTGAATTAGCTCAAGAAGAACAAAAAGGAGATGATACAGATTACAATCAAATTTTTACCTCTGTACAAGTTCAAGCTTCGCCTCCAGGAGGTATGAATGCTTTCAGAAAACAAATTGCAAGTTCATTCCGTTTACCAGAAGTTGATGAAACTACTACCGGAAGTGTTATAGCAAAATTTGTAGTTTGGGATGATGGCTCAATTAGAGATGTCGTAATTGTAAAAGAAAATCCTGCAGGATTAGGTTTAGGAAAAGAGGCAACAAGAATCTTATCTAAATCTCCAAAATGGACACCAGGTGTATATAATGGTAGAAGTGTAAAACAATACTATACATTACCTATTTCAATCCAAATTACAGCTAACGAATAATATGAATTGGTTAAATAAATTAAAACAGAAATCGCCCAAACAGCGATTTCTGTTTATTTTAGGACTTTTAATATTCTGTTTTTATTTAGTCTTGGCCTATATGGTTGCTTTTTGGGATAATTTTCCTCTAGAAGTAGTATTAACAAGAAGAAGAATATTTGGAGGTTTGCTAGTATTATATGCTGGTTTCAGGTTATACAGATTAATAAAAAAAGAGGATGAGTAACATTAAAAAAAATACTGCTGTTTTTCTGCTTACTATTTTAGTGATTTTAGCTTGTAAAAAATCTGAAAATACCACTGTAGATGAATCTTACGTTAAAGGAAAAGCCACAATTTATGTAGACGAATCTTTGTTGCCAATTGTGGAAGATCAAGAAATGGTTTTTGAAAGTAAATACCAAAAAGCTGCTATTACACTTATTCCAAAATCAGATTCGGATATTGTAAATTTATTATTACAACGAAAAATTGATATCGCGGTACTTTCCCATGAATTGTCAAAAACTCAAGAAGACAAATTAAAAGCTATTGATGTAATTGGTAAAAACACACCTTTTTGTTCTGATGCTATTGCTTTAATTGTCAACGCAGGAAATTCAAAAACTACTATTACAACTTCAGAAATTTATGATGTTTTAAAAGGAAAAAACACAAGTGTTCAATTTGTTTTTGATAATGAAAATTCAAGCACATTAAGTTATTTATTAGATAAAGCTAATGTTAAATCTTTATCAAAAAGTGTAACAGCATTGAAAAACAACCTAGAAGTTATTAAATTTGTCTCCGAAAATAATAATTCAATTGGTTTTGTGGGCGTAAATTGGCTTTTGAATCCATCAATTGAATTGGAAAGTACAATTAAAAAAGTTAAAGTTTTAGCAGTAGGAGAAAGCGGTAAAAAAGCGGTAAAACCTACTCAATCATACATAGAAACAAAAGAATATCCATTTATAAGAAAAATATATTTGTTAAATTATCAAGGTAGAACAGGTTTAGGCATGGGTTTTGCTTCTTTTGTTAAAAGTGAAGTGGGACAACGCATTACTCTTAAATCAGGATTAGCGCCAACTAAAATTCCAACTAGAGAAATAAGAATAATAAAAAACAATAAATAGAAATAAAAAAGTAGAAATGAGAACAATTATTTTATCAAGTTTTGCCACTATTTTTGCTGCAGTTGCGGTAAATGCTCAAGATTTAGAGCAAGTTAAGAAAACAATCGATGCCGAAAAATTTTCAGAAGCTAGAAAATCATTACAGTTAATGGTTGAAACAGCGCCAGATAAAGGTAAAAATTATTTTTATTTAGGTCAAGTATATTTAGCATTAGAAAAACAAGATTCGGCTAAAGTATATTTTGATAAAGGGAAAGCAGCAAAAGATGCCGGTCATTTAAATTTAATTGGTTTAGGTCATTTGGAGTTGTTAGATGGAAAAGCCTCAAATGCAGAAGCAAATTTTTCAGCAGCATTAGCATTAGCAAAAAAGAAAAACACCGAAGAACAAATTTTTATTACGCAAGCTTATTTAAAAGCTGCTAATCCAGATGTTTCTAAAGCTTTAGCAGCAGCTAAATTAGCTGTGGCAAGCGATGCAAAATCAGCGCAAGCACAAATTGCTCTAGGTGACGCTTTGGTGGCGAATAAAAACATCAATGATGCCTATGTGGCTTATAGAACAGCTGGCGAACTTGACAAAACGTCATTAAGAGCACCTTTGCAATTGGCGATTATCACCAGAAATGCACAAGCGTTCCCAGAAGCGTTAAAAGCTTTTAATGATATTTTGGCAATCAATCCAAGTTACGGACCAGCTTTTCGTGAAAAAGCAGAAACTAATTTAGCTTGGGCGTATGCAAAAAAATCGCTTTTCGAAGAAAAAATTGCAGCCGCTTTACAAGATTATAAAAAATATATGACTTTAACTGATGTTTCAACAGATGCGAAAATCAAATATGCTGATTTCTTAATTTTATCAAAAAAATGGAAAGAATTAGAAACGGAAGCTTTAGCTATTCAAAAATCGGATAAAGTAAATCCAAAAGTCTTCAAATATTTAGGTTATGCTTATTCAGAAAATGGAAATCCTGAAGGCGCTATTAAGTCACTTACTGATTATATGACTAAAGTTGATGCTAAAAAAATCAATGGAAAAGATTATTTGTATTTGGCGAAAGCAAAATTAGGTACTTCAATGGATGATAAAGGAATAATTTCTAATCAAACAAAATTCAACGAAGCCATCTCAGATTTAACTAAAGCATCAGAATTAAATCCAAATTTAAACACAGAATTTACCGAAATTGGAATTAAATTGTATACGGGAAAAGCGTATTTAGAAGCTGCAAAATTATTTGAATTGGCAGTCAAAAACACAAATTCAAAAAGTTACAGCCGTGATAATTTTTTATTAGGGAATTCAATTTTGTTCTATGCTGAAAGTAAATCGGAAGAACAAAAAGCAACATTAACTGCAGAATTTGTAAAAGCAAATAATGCCTATGCGGAAGCAATTAGAATCTCTCCAAATACTCAAGATGTGTATTTTTACAAAGGACAATTAAATAGAGTAATCGGAACCCCAGAATCTAATGCACAAGCTGTTTTGGATTATGAAGGTTATGTGAAAACAGTAACTGCTAAAGGCGATACAGAATTATTAAAAGCAGCTGTTAGAGAAAATCTATTTGAAACGTATTCATTTATTGGAGCAAATTATGCAACAACAGATAAAGTAAAAGCAATAGAGAATTTTAAAAAAGCAGAAGAAATTAATCCAAATGATGTATTCGTAAAAGAATCATTACAAGCATTAAATAAATAAAATATCATAGTATTTATTAAAAACCGATAGCGAAAGTTATCGGTTTTTTTATTTGCTATTTCCAACTAATAAACTTTTAGCTTTTACCCTTTAGCTTTTACCCTAAATAAATTACCTTTGCACTCAATATTAAAAACATGCTTGATAAAGAAACTCAAATATTAGTAGACAAAGGCGAAATGCTTCCTTTAATGGAAGAGTTTTACACCATTCAAGGCGAAGGTTTTCATACAGGAACAGCAGCGTATTTTATTCGCGTGGGTGGTTGTGATGTGGGTTGTCATTGGTGCGATGTAAAAGAAAGTTGGAATGCGGATTTACATCCTCCAACAGCTGTAGAAAATATAATTACGAATGCAAAAAAATATGCAGAAACAATCGTAATTACTGGGGGCGAACCTTTAACATGGAATATGAATCCAATCACCAAGCAATTAAAAAACGCTGGATTAAATATACATATTGAAACTTCTGGCGCTTATGATGTTACTGGAACTTGGGATTGGTTTTGTTTGTCGCCAAAGAAAAATAAATTACCTGTGCCTTCAGCTTACGCAATCGCAAATGAATTAAAAGTGATTATTCATAACAAACACGATTTTATTTTTGCCGAAGAACAAGCAGAAAAAACAAATAAAAAAGCCATTTTATTCTTACAACCCGAATGGAGCAAAAAAGAAGAAATGACACCGCTAATTGTAGATTATGTGATGAATAATCCAAAATGGCGCGTGTCTTTGCAAACTCACAAATATTTGAATATTCCTTAATTTGGAATTTATATTGAAAGTCTTGCCAAATAATCAAAATGCTCACCTTCCAGAATTAATTCACATTTTAAACCGTTGGCAATTGCTGCATTTTGAAGTGTGTTGTAATCCAAATATAACCAAGGAAAAGCATTTTCGATTTCTCCTTTGTATTGCACCGTAAAAGTCAATTCGCCATAATATCCTTCAGCTGGAATACTATAGGCACCATCTTCATCTTGATCATACATATAAATTAAATCTGAGGAATCAATTAAAACCTGACCTTCCTCTTTTAATAACGATTTTAATTTCTGTAAATACTTGTCAGTTTCTTTTAAGGTGCCAAAAATTCCAGTTCCATTCATTAATAAAATTATAGTATCATATTGATGATGTTCGGCATCTAAGTCTAAAAGATGAGCCACTTTTACATTTTTCAAACCTTGGAGTTGACAAGCTTTTATCGCATTTTCAGAAATATCAATAGCAGTAACTTCTAAATTTCTATTGTTTTGTAATACCAAAGAATGACTTCCAGCACCGCAACCTACATCTAAAACGCTTCCTTTTGCTAATTGTAACGCTTTTTGTTCCAATTTTGGCATTTTATCGTAGGTTCTAAATAGATAAGAAACGGGCATTTCATCAGTTTCTGAAATAGAAGTCTCAGTAATTATATCTTCTGGTGAATTTTTCGTTTGGTAATCTAATATGGCTTTTCCGAAAAGGTCTTTCATGGTTATATTTCAAAATTCAACAATCGTTATTCTTAAATCTACATTCAAAATCGTAACTTTGTATTTCATTCAGACAAATTAATAATGAAGCCATCGTTAAACGAAATTCAAAAACTAGCCAAAGATACACATATTGAAACTAAAAAATATTTCGATAAGTTAAAAAAACGTGTGCCTAAAAATCTAGATTATGTAATGCAAGATTTACATGATGCCGAATTTAAAAAAACCGATTGTTTAACTTGTGCCAATTGCTGTAAAACAACAGGACCTTTGTTTACAGATGCGGATTTGGAACGAATTTCGAAACATTTAAAACAAAAACCACAACAATTTATCAATCAGTTTTTACGTGTAGATGAAGATAATGATTATGTGTTGAAATCAGTGCCTTGTACATTTTTAGATTCAGATAATAAATGCTTCATTTACGATGTGCGTCCAAAAGCGTGTAGAGAATTTCCGCACACAGACAGAAAAAAGTTCAATCAAATTACAGATTTAACTTTGCTTAACGTTGCCGTTTGTCCCGCTGCTTTTAATATTGTTGAAAAGATGAAATTGAAAATGCCTTTGTAATTTAAAAACTTTCAAAATCTTAAAATTGAGTATTTTAACTTTCAGACTAATAAATTAAATATTTCTTTCTCATTTCTTTAAAAGCATTCAAATCAGCTTCCCAGCTTTTTCTAATTTCTTTTTCAGAAACGCCTTCAATAATTTGCTCTTGTAGTTTTTTAGTTCCAGCTAATTTGGTAAAAAAATCATTAAAAAAAATAGTTTTGTCAGAAGTATTAGCATACGCTTTTATTAGCCATTTCAACTCTAAACGTGTTACTTTTTTGATTTTTGTCAAATCTTCTCCATAACATAAAACATCTTTATGCATAGGTTCTTTTGCTCCAAAATTCGGAATTGGTGTAAATGGAAATTCTGTTTTCAGTAAAAATGGCGAACCATAAATTTGAAATTGTTTTTCTGTACCTCTTCCTACACTTACATTGGTGCCCTCAAAAAAACATAAACTAGCATATAAATTTATCGATTGATCATTTGGTAAATTTGGAGAAGGTTTTACGGGTAAGCTGTACTTCATTTCTCTTTTGTAGTTTGCACAAGGTACCACTTTCAATTTACATTGAATTCCGTTGGTTAACCATTTTTCTCCGTTTATCATTTTGGCATATTCCCCTATAGTCATCCCGTGTAAAACAGGAATAGGGTGCATACCTACAAAACTTTTATGTCCCATTTCTAATACAGGGCCATCAATAATATTTCCATTCGGATTGGGTCTGTCTAAAACTAAAAGTTCAATATTATTTTCCGCACACGCTTCCATCACATAATGTAATGTAGATATGTAGGTGTAAAATCTAGCTCCCACATCCTGAATGTCAAAAATCATTACATCAATATCTGCCAATTGCTCAGATTTTGGTTTTTTATTGTTTCCGTATAGCGAAATTATAGGTAGGTTAGTTTTTATGTCTTTGCCATCTTTAATGACTTCACCTGCATCAGCAGTTCCTCTAAAGCCGTGTTCAGGGGCATATATTTTTTGTAAATCAACTTTTTTTTCTATGAGAAAATCAACCAAGTGTTTTTTGTTTTCTACAATTCCTGTAGGATTTGTAACAATACCAATTTTCTTATTTTCAAATAAAGGCAAATAGGTTTCGTAGTTTTCAGCACCTGTTTTTAAGGCAAAGATTTTGATTTTTTGGTTTGATGTTTCTATCGCTTTTAACTTTTGGCTTTCGACTTTTGACTTTTTCAAAGAAGAACATCCAAAAGAAAATAATAGTATTAAAATAAATAAAAACGTATTTTTGAACTCAAACTTCATAAAAGTATATTTTGAATTTAGAATATTTTATTGCAAAACGACTTATAGTTTCTAAAAGTTATAAAAGTAGTGTTTCTTCGCCAATTATAAAAATTGCTATTTTGGCTATTGCCTTAAGTATTTTTATGATGATTATTTCTGTTGCTACTGGTGTGGGATTGCAACAAAAAATACGTGAAAAAATTGCGGCTTTCAACGGGCATGTTATTGTTTCAAATTTCGATGACAACCAGTCTCAAGTTACTGCCGAACCTATTGACGCTAGATCGCTGTCCATTTCTCAGCTAAAAAAAAACAGTTTCATCACTCATGTGCAACCCGTTATTACAAAAGGTGCTTTAATTAGAACCAAAACGGATGTGGAAGGTATTATTTTTAAAGGAGTAGACGCTTCCTATCAATGGAAAAATATAGAAGATTTTTTAGTAGCAGGTAAAATCCCCAGTTATAAAGACGGTGATATTAATGAAGTATTAATTTCTCAGTTTCTAGCCAATCGATTAAAATTGAAAGTTGGTAATTCATTCACTACTTTTTTTATGAAAACTCAAGGCAAATTACCAAGTGTACGAAAATTTAAAATTGCAGGAATCTATAATTCAGGTTTTCAAGAATTCGATTCGTCATACATAATTGGCAACATACAACATCTGCAACGTATTAATAAGTGGCAACCCAATCAGTTTGGAGCTTATGAAATTTTTATTGACGACTTTTCAAAATTAGACGATCGAGCACAAGAAATCTATAAAACCATCCCGCCTACTTTTAATAGTGTATCTATTGCTGAAAAATATTTTAGTATTTTCGAATGGCTAAAACTTTTCGATTTTAATATTTTGGTAATTCTCATCATCATGATAGCTGTAGCTACCATTAATATGGTGGTTGCGCTACTAGTTTTAATTCTCGAACGTACGCAATTGATAGGTATGTTAAAAGCACTTGGAGCTAATAATTGGTCTGTACGAAAAATATTTTTATACAACGCCGCTCACCTAATTTCACGAGGGTTACTGTGGGGAAATGGAATCGCTATTTTGTTATTAGTAATTCAAAAAAAATTCCAAATTATCAAACTCAACCCAGAAAGTTATTACGTTTCTTCAGTTCCTATTGATATAAATTTCTTTTACATATTTCTTTTAAATTTAGGAACGATTTTAATTTGTATATTGATTTTACTAATTCCTTCCTACCTAATAACTAAAATATCTCCAATTAAAGCATTAAAATTTAATTAGCATTTATTCCTGCTTTTCGCTGTATCTTTTTTGCATATTGGTGTTTAAAAGCAAAGCCTGCTATGTAAAAAGTCTGCCGCTTCTATCATGGCTATTGTTGTTTATTTTCATTTAAATTCCGCCACATA
>CAMDGB010000012.1 GCA_945897915.1 Chryseobacterium gleum
GTAAAAGACGCAGAAACTGGCAAATTATTAGCTGGAGCAAGTGTAACCTTTGTGGACCAAAAAGGAAAAAACAAAGGCAACCAAGAGTCAAACGACATGGGAGAAACCAAGTTTGGAGTTGCCTGTGATGAAATGGCTAATTTTAATGCTACCAGAGCGGGTTACCAAAACGGAACAGCTACGATGCCAAAATCTAAAAATGGCGAACAAAGCATCGTAATTAATTTAACACCAATCCAACCAATAATCACAGAAACAGAGGTGATATTACAACCCATATACTTTGAATACAACCAATCCAACATCACAGCACAAGGGGCAGAGGAGTTAGATAAATTGGTAAAAGTGATGAATCAATATCCAATTATGGTAATCGATGCGAAATCGCACACGGATAGCAGAGGATCGGATAGTTACAACTTAAAACTTTCAGACAGAAGAGCCAAGGCTACGGTACAATACATCGTATCGAAAGGCATTTCAAAAGAAAGAATCACAGGTAGCGGCATGGGAGAAACCCAACCAAAAACGCCATGCACAACATGCACAGAAGAAGAGCACGCACAAAACAGAAGAAGTGAATTCTTAATTATCAAAAAGTAAGTTAAGAACACCAACTTTGACTAGACTTAAATAATCGATACAGATTTATTTGACAATAATAGACAATTTAAGCAGTCCCAAAAACGTTTTTGGGACTGCTTTTATTTTTATTTTAATAAAACAAACATTTCTCTTTGAATTATTGCTAAAAGGCCTTTAGTAAAAAGGCCACTTTAGTTTTAAGGCATTCAATAAAATTATATTTTATTAATCTTTTAGCTTAGATTTTCTAAAAAATGAATAAAATTATCATTGTGAGAAAGTTTTAGTTTTTTTCTAACCTTGTATCTTGATGTTTCAACTCCACGAATAGAAATATTTAATAAAGGAGCTATTTCTTTGTTAGTTAAATCCATTTTAATAAAAGCACAGAGACGAAGTTCCCGCTTGGATAATGAATCATCTATTTTTTTTAGTTTTTCGAAAAAATCATGATTTATTTTTTCAAAATTCACATCAAAAATTTCCATAAATTCTTCCCCTATTCTATGTAGATTTAATTTCTGAAAAATTTCTGTTATCTTTCTTCTGGAATCGTCACTTTTTAAAAGACCACGTAGTTGTTTCAAATCAATTAATAACTCACTAAATATGGTTTTTTTCTGGCTCAACAAAAGCGTGTAATTTGCTAATTCTTTACTCTTATCAATAATATCCACTTCTAAATTCAACTTGTCTTTACTAATAACTTCTTTATCGTGTTTTAATTTTAATTTTTCAAGTTCAAGTTCTAATAGTTGTTGTGATTTTTTTATTTCAATTGTTGATTTTATTCTTTCATAAGCAATCTTCTTTTTGACATAAGTTATAATGAAGTTTATAAAAAAAAGGAGAACTACTAAATATAATAAATAAGCTAAATTAGTTTGATACCACTTTGGGAGAATTGCAAACTTAAACTTGGTTTCTTTACCTACAATACCGGATAAATTTCTGCTTTTAACAATAAAAGTATAATTTCCTGGTCTAAGATGTGTATATTCTTTAAAAGCGTTTTTTTGCCAAGCAGACCAGTTTTCATCGATGTTTTCTAACTTATAACTATAATTAGTTTCGGTACTAGACATCATTTGTGGAGAAGAAAATTCAAATCGTAATATATCGGTTTGGTTTGGCAAATTTATATCTGCTTTATTAGAATTAATTTCTACAAATTCAAATTTTTGATTTCTAGTATAACTAATTTGATTAATTATTGTGTAGAATAGTTGCTTGTTATTAATAACTTCTAAATCGTATTGATAAATTCCAGAGTTTGTTCCAAATAGTACTTTAGTATCGGTTAAAGGATAAATACATTCCATTCCTCTATTGAAACTGCCTTTTAAATTAAGAAATAAATCTTTACTTAATTTGTTGCTATTTTTAAGAAAATATCCTGCTTCATCATCTTGCACAAACCAAGTTTTATTTTTATATTGAAGTAACTTTCTTGTGTTTTTAGAAGTATCGAATAATTTGTTTAAGGGTTTAAATAATTCAAATTTATTTATTTCATTATTATAAAAATAAATCCCTGTATTCGAGGTAAAAACTATTTTATTATTCCATTTAAATACGTTGATGTTGTAAGGTGATTTGAGCCCGTTTTTATTTGTAAAATGAGCCACAACATCTACTCTAGAATAATCATTATTAACGTGAATTTTGTAAACCCCCTTGTATCCGTGGCAAATCCAATAAGTATTCGGTTCATTATCTGCTACGATATCTCTGGTTGATTCCTCAAATCCTTTTATTTTATGTAAAATTTTCCATTGATCGTTTCGCTTTTCTATAAGATAAAAACCATTATAGTTTGACCCTAAATACAATCCTTTTTTATTTTCTATTTTAGTAATTTTCCAAAAGCCGGTTTCTTTACCAATTTTTTTAATAGTACCATTAACTAATTTATAAAGCCCTGTATCATGAGATATAATAATATCGTTTTCTGATTTTTGAATTGCCCAGGATTGCCCTTGTAAATCTTCAATTTTTTTAAACTTAAAAGGAAGATGGTTGTTTGCAAAATAAACACCATTATTTGTTGCCGTGTAAATAATATTGTCCTTCATCAATATATCATAAACACTTGTTTGATCAAAAATAGAAACAAAAGGAGATTTATAATCTAAAAAATTTAATCCGTTGTTTTGTAATACCCAAATATTGTTATTTTTAGTTTGATAAATAAAATGAATATTTGCATTTGATAAAGCAGAAAAGGAGGGAGCGTCATGTCGTATTTCACCTAATTTCGAAATTTTAATTATTTTTTCACCCCTTGTAGCTAGTAAATAATCCTTGTTATTATCTAGTATTCCAAATGTGATTTCATCTTTTCTGGTATTAGCAAAAAGGTTTGCGGTTTTTATTATTGTTTTAGAATTAATATTTCCAGAATATACATTTCCAGATTTTGAAACAAGTTTTATTGTATTTGGGTTATCACTCGGAAGTATGGAAGCAATTTCTTCGTTTATAACAAATTGATCTTGAAATATCAGTTCCAGTTTCAAAGATTCAGGATTGAGCTTGTAGATTCCAAAACCAGAATCTTGTACAAAATAATCATCATTTACTTGTGCTGAATAGAGGAACGATTTATTTGCGGGCAATTCAGTAACTATATCCTTATTAATAACAATGAGTTCCGAAAAGGAACGAAAAATAATTAGATCATTAAGTTGATGTACTTGCCAAAGGTTTTCAAAATTTTTATTTTCTAAGTAAAAATGAGTCAATAACGATTTATAAAAATAATTTCCGTATTTATTTTTTTGTAATGTACCCAATTCGTTATAGCCCCCGACAAATATTTTTCCTTGTTTAGTTTTAACGATACTTCTTATCGAGGAGTTATTAGGTAGAAATACTTTTTTCCAATGTTCTCCATCAAAAACTAATGCGCCATCATTATTTCCGAATATTAATGTTCCATCAGCATTCTCGCACATCGTCCAAAACTGGGGGTCTGCTCTAAAATCATTTCTGTTAAACCGAACAATTTTAGGGGTTTCAAATTTATCAGATTGCATCTCGTTTATTAATCTACTCTGGCTTACACCAATTGAGATGCAAAACAACCAAATAAAAAATATCTTTTTAAACATAATAATAAATTGTTTAAGGTTGCTACTAATATTTATAAATTCATAATTTTAACAAATATATATAATTATATGGTGATTTATTGTTTTATTTTAAATTAAAATGCTATATATCATATAATTACAAAAATAAAAGTATAAAACACGTATTAGTAGCTCAATAAAAACGTAATCCAAACGTAATTTTTTTCTTACAACATAATTAAACAAAAGTTAATATTGTATACTTAAAAGTTTCATTTATTAAAATAAAGATAAATGAATTAATTATTAACTAAATTAAATTATTATTTATGAAAACAAAATTACAATATTTGATTTTTGCTCTAATTTTAGGATTAGGAGTAAACGCTCAAATTGCTGGGCCGGTATCAATTACCGGAACCGGAACTGGTGGCTGGAATCAGCCAGGAGGCTTGTCATTAACTTCAACTGATGGTGGAACTGTTTGGACAGCATCCAACTTTGAAATTGTAGGAGATGGAAACATGAAATTTTCAGAAGCCGGAACTTGGGGTACAACCGCTGGATTCGTAGGAGCAGATGTAGCTCCATTTGGATTTCCTGGTGGAACAGCTGTAGTTGGTGGAGGAAATAACATTGTTGGAACCTTAGGTTTTTGGAATGTAACTTACAATGCCGTTACTAAAATCTATTTATTTACTGCAGGAGTAAATCCGAATGCAGTTATTAAAATTACTGGTGGTGGCTTAGCTGCTCAAATTCAAATGAATACTTCAAATGGATCTGCTTATTCTAAAAAGAGTATATTTTTTCCTGGCGGATCTGCTAGTTTTAATCAAACATCACCAACTACGGCACAATGGGGTGGTGCTTTCCCTGATGGACCAGCGGTTACTGGAGGTACAATAACTGTTCCGACTGGAGCATTTAATACTTATTTTGTAAAGCCAGGAACGGGCCCAGCAGAATATATTTTTGAGCCAGTTGTTGTAAGTATGATTGGAAATTTTGCTGGTTCAGGTTGGAATGCTGATATGGATTTAGTAACTACAGATAATATTAATTATACTAAAACAAATTGGACTGCAACTATATTTGTGCCTACTCCACCTGCTGCTCCTTGGACAGATACAGAAATGAAATTTAAAATTAGAGACAATCATGATTGGTCTACACAATATGGTTGTGCTGGTTCTGCTAATGGTTCAAACAATTTAGCATTAACAGGAACTTCAATGAATGGTATTGCTGGTGGCGGTGGTGATATTTTCATTCCATGGGGAACATACAATGTTAATTTTAACAGAAGTACTGGGACTTGGACTTTTACAAGTAGTTTAGGAAATGCTACCTTCTCAAATGCTACTTTTAAAGTATATCCAAATCCAACAACCAATAATTGGAATTTTTCTTCTGACAAAAATCAAATTGATTCTATTCAAATAATTGATCTTCTTGGAAAAGTTGTATTTACAAAAAATGTGAATTCAAATCAAGCAATTGTTGACGCTTCAATTTTAACAGATGGTATCTATTTTGCTAAAATAAATACTGTATCAGGAACTGAAACTATTAAATTAGTAAAAAAATAATATTTAATATAAATCCCTTACCTAACTATTGTGTGAGGGATTTATTTTTTATAAATTTTCATATAACTATTTAGTTTTTTAATTATAGGATTTTGATGAGCACAAAAATTTTCTGAACATTTATTATCAATCAATGTCCACAAAAATTTTGGAATGTAATCTTAACCCAAAATATTAAAGACCAATTGTTAAAATCATTATAATTATGAATTTTAAAAACTATTTTACCCTACTATTTCTATTTATTGTTAGTACAGTAACTTCTCAAATAATTGAAGTTAAAGGAAAGGTAACCGATTTAAAATTGAAGCAACCAATGGCCGGTGTGAATGTTTTTATAAAAAACACTAAAAAAGGGACTATAACTGATTTAGATGGAAATTACTCTATTAAAGTAACTAGCAATATTGTCTTAACTTTTTCAAATTTAGGCTTTGCAACACAAGAGGTAAAGGTATCAAAAACACAAACTTTAAATATTGCACTTTTTGTACAATCCATTGAAATTGAAGAAGTAGTAATAAACGTTGGTTATGGAACACAAAAGAAAAAAAACCTAACGAATGCAGTTTCTACCGTAAAGTCAGATTCTTTTGACGATAGACCAATTTATAGTATTGGCCAAGCCATACAAGGAAATGCAGCTGGTGTTAATGTAATTCAACCATCAGGTAAACCAGGTGTGGGATTGAATATTAACATTAGAGGATTGAACTCCATCCAATCGGGAGTTAATCCATTATATGTTATTGATGGCGTGCAAACCTATTCTACAGAAGGAATTAATACTGAAGACGTGGTGGATATACAAATATTAAAAGACGCTACGGCAACGGCTATCTATGGAGTAAATGGTAGTTCTGGAGTTGTAATCATTACAACAAAAAGAGGCAAAGCAAATAAAAATACTTTTAATTTTTCTACTTACTACGGTTCTTCAAAAATTGTAAAAAATATCAATGTATTAAATTTAGATCAGTACAAAGCATTAATGGCTGAAGTGAGTTCGGCTTATCTTAACCAAGCAAATCAGACTATTTATAACGGGATAAATACTAATTGGAGGGATTTAGTTTTTACAAATGGTATTGATAAAAATGTTGATTTTTCTTATTCTGGAGGCTCTGAAAAAATCAAAACTTTTGCATCTTTAGGGCATCAAGACGTTAAAGGAATAGTAAGCCCTTCGTTGTTTTCAAGATTATCTGGGAGATTAAATTTAGATGTTGACGCTACCCCTTGGTTAAAGGCTCACGTTAATATGAATTTAATCCACACTAAATTTTATAATACCAGCGATAATAATAATGCCAATCAAGGCGGAGTAATTTTAAGCACATTAACAACTCCCTCTTTTTTACCAGTATATGCTGAAGAATTACAAGGAAGAGTATTAAACACGGCCAACGGATTATATTATTCGCCTTATGATAACACTTTTTCTACTCCAGGAGGATTTCAAAACGGGCAGTTTTCTTTAAATCCGTCCGCTTCTTTAGAAAATCCAGTATCTTTTCAAAGTCGTGTTGAAACCGCAAATACCCATCGTTATTTATCTAATTTAGGTTTAGACATAACATTACTTAAAAATTTAGTTTGGAAAACGTCTTCTAACGTTGATATGTCAAGAAGTGTTTGGGATTATTTTATCGATAGTTATCGATCAAATGCTGGTCGTAATTCGGCAACAGATCCAACTTTAAATGGTGTTGGGAAACAACATAAAACAACTTATTATACCTGGAATTTTGAAAATACTTTAAACTATTCTTTAAACTATGGAAACCATGATTTGACATTCTTGGCAGGAAATAGTGTTCAGAAATTCAGATACCATTTAAATCAAATTGAAGGGACTGGTTTTGCAACCGATTTAAGAGAATTAGATTTAAGCCAAATGATGAAACCCATTGCACAAAATACGTATGAAATTATTAGAGATAAAAATTATGTGTCTTACTTTGCTAGAGCTACCTATAATTATAAAGGGAAATATATTGTAAATGGCGTTTTTAGATCTAGTGGTTCCTCGCAACTGGCACCAGGTCATAAATGGGGTTATTTTCCTGGAGTTTCTGGCGCTTGGATAATTTCAAACGAAGGAATATTTAAAGATAAAAAAACTATTTCTGAAATAAAATTAAGAGGTGGTTGGGGTAAAAGTGGTAACATTTCTGGATTAAATGAATATGCTTGGTATTCCTTAATGCCAGTAGGTTCAAATTCTACCAATCCATCAAATTATGAAAATACTGATTTAACATGGGAAACAACAACCGATATAAATTTAGGATTGGATTTAGGATTTTTTAATAATCGTTTGAAATTAACTGTAGATGCCTTTGCTAGAAAAACAAATAATTTAGTTAGATCCTTTCAGCCAGGCGGTAACGGCCCTTATTTAATTTATAATAAAGGAGAATTAGAAAACAAAGGAATAGAATTAGTACTAAATACAACAAACTTAAAAGGAAATTTCAACTGGAATACTAATTTTAATATTACCTTTTTAAGAAATAAGGTAGTACAAATGGGATATAATCCTATTGATTATTCTGGTTATGAGAGTGTAAATAGAATAGAACTTGGACAACCATTAGGAAATTTCTATGGCTATGTAGTGGATAGAGTAAATCCAGCTACAGGAAGATTGGAATATAAAGATATCAATGGAGATGGCGCAATTACTCCTAGTGATAGAACTATTATTGGTAATGCTTTGCCTGATTATACTTTTGGCTTAAACAATACCTTTTCTTACAAAGGATTTTCTTTAGATGTATTGGTTACTTCCAGTCAAGGAAATGATATTTTTAATGCCACTAGAATAGATTTAGAAGGAATGCAAGGCCCTAAAAATCAATCAACAGCAGTACTTGACAGATGGACTACCGTTGGTCAAATAACCAACATTCCAAGAGCTGGAGTAGATAATTTTGCTACAATACCAGCTACTGCCAATTCTACTCGTTGGATTGAAGATGGATCTTATATACGAATTAAAGCTGTAACTTTAGGATATAACTTCAAAAAAACAATATTTGGGTTAAGTTCTTTAAAAATGTATGCTACTGGACAAAATTTAGTTACTTGGACAAAATATTCAGGGTTTGATCCAGAGGTGAGTTCCTCTAATTATAATTCAGGAACGGGTCAGGGTATTGATTATGGTACCTATCCGCAAGTGAGAACTTTTATTATAGGTTTAAAAGCCGGATTTTAAAAAAATTAGACTATGAAAAACACACAAATTTTAAGAAAAACATTTGCAATAATTGTAATTTCAATATTGCTGACTTCATGTTCGGATGTTTTAAATACAGAACCAATTACAGATGTTGTAGCACAATCACAAGAATCTGGAAATGTTATAAAAGATGCAGCTGAGGCAGAGGCAGCAATGAATTCAGTTTATGCCATTTTTGGGGATGAATATTTTCAATTTGATTATTTTTATTTAGGAGATGCTGGAGCAGACGTTGCTTATGCAGGCGCAGATGTTCAAGAGTTTTTTCAAATTGATGAATATCGAATAAATTCAACAAATTATGTTGTGGCTAGAGATTGGGGGCATTTAGTTGATTTCGAAAAAAGATGCAATAAAATTCTAAATTTTGTAAACGATGTACAAGATCCAGCTTTAACTCAAACTAGAAAAGATGAAATGATTGGTCAAGCATCATTATTTAGAGCTTTTACAAGATTTCAAGGCGTACAAATTTGGGGCGATTTTCCAGTTGTAAATAAATATATTTCTTCTATAAATGCTGCTAATTTTGATCAATTATATCCAGATTTATATCCTACCAGAAAACCAATTTCTGAAGTATATGATGCCATTATTGCAGATTGTTTAGTTGCATTAGCTAAAGCACCTTCATCATCAGCATCACCTTCAAGTAAATACATACCAACTAAAGGCGCAGCAAATGCTTTACTAGCGAAAGTATATGCCTCTAAACCAAATCCAGATTGGGGAAAAGTGATTCAATATTCTGATGCTGTAATAAATGGAGGGTATTCGTTAATGACAGATTTCGATTTCTTATTTGACAATGCTCATGAAGGCAATGCCGAATCTATTTGGGAAGTAAATGGCCAAGGTGCTGGATCAATAGTCAATTCTTGGTGTACAAATGTATTTGTTGGTAATAATTGGAAAAAATTCAACACACCATCCCATACATTAAGTAACGCAATAGACACAAAGAGAAGACTAAGTTCTATAAAAAAATTACCAACAACTTTTGCAGATCCGTATTGGACAACTTATACGCAATTTCCGAACCCTTGGAAAATGAGAGCAACTGATGGAACCCAAAATTTTTACATCTTGCGATTGGCAGATATTATATTGATAAAAGCAGAGGCTTTAGCGCATATTGGTGATTTGGCGGGAGCTATGACTTTGGTTAATCAAATAAGAACTAGAGTTAACCTTGCTAATGTTGCACCAGCTACTTCTCAAGAGGACGCTATCAATAAAATTCTTAAAGAACGTTTTCTAGAGTTAGCATTTGAAGGTCAAAGATGGTTTGATTTGAAGCGAGAAGGTAAATCTATCGAGATATTATCGCAACAAACTTATCCAGTATATAATTCTACTACACAAATAACAACTAATACTCTTATGCCTTATGTTGGCAATTTAACAACCAATGATTTAGTATGGCCAATTCCACAAACCGTACTAGATAACAACCCCAATTTAATCCAAAATTCGGGCTATTAATCTAAAGTTATGTTTTTTTATAGTTAAATTCCTTCTATTTTTGCTTCTATCTTCTATAGGTAGAAGCATCAATGGATAATTTTAAACAAGATGATCAAATTTTTTAAAACAATTGTATTAGCATTAATTCTTTTCAAGGGTTCCCTTTTTTATTGTCAAAACATTAAACTAATTACATATAATATTAGACTTGACACAGAAATTGACGGAGAAAATGATTGGACACATCGCAAAGCATTTTTCGCTTCGCAAATTCAGTTTTATGAACCCGACATCTTTGGCGTACAAGAAGCAAAACCCAACCAAGTAATTGATATGAACACGTTACTTCCACAATACTATAATGTTGGTGTTGGAAGAGATGGTGATGAAAAGGGAGAATCCTGTAATATTTATTACAAAAAAGACCGATTTACTGTTTTAGAATCTAGCACTTTTTGGTTATCTGAAACGCCTGATGAAATTGCTATAGGATGGGATGCCGCTTGTAATAGAATTTGCACTTATGCTTTGTTAAAAGACAAAATAACTAAAATGAGTTTTTGGGTATTCAACACCCATTTAGATCATGTTGGAGAAGAAGCTAGAACTAAAGGAATTGAGCTTATTCTTTTTAGAATAGCATCCTTAAATTCAAAAAATTATCCTGTTTTCTTTATGGGTGATTTCAATTCGGAACCAGAAACAGATAGAATTATTCAACTTAAAAAAATAATGAATGATAGTCAAGAAATATCAAAAGAAACACCTTTTGGACCTTCAGGTACTTTCAATGATTTTAAACACAATATAGCGGTAACAAAGTTGATTGATTATATTTTTATTTCAAAAAATACTTCTATTGAAGTTTTAAAATATGCCGTTTTAAGCGATTCCAAAGATTTAAAATATCCTTCAGATCATTTACCTGTTTATATTGAAGTTAAATTAAAAAACTAATAATGAATATTTTAAATAAAATCATGAAAATCTTTCTTCTTATAACATTTACTTCGCTATTTTCTAAATGTTCTTGTCCAAACGATCCACCAACTAATAATAGTGAAAAACCCTTAGTTAGTATTGCAAGTATTCCTATTATTGAAGGTGCCGATGTGGTTTTTACAATAACTTTAAGTGGCGTAAGTGATTCTGCCACAACAATCAACTTTGAAACAACGCCAAACACAGCAACTCTAGTTGACTATACAACAACAATAACTACTAAAACAATACCTGCTGGCCAAACTTCAATTCAAGTAAATGTCCCTACAAATAATGATTCTGTTGCAGAAACAACCGAAACTTTTAATTTAACGGGGACAATAACCACAAACAACACCTCAAATACAACTCCATTAGTTGCAATTGGAACTATTTTAGATAATGGTATTGTTGCAAGTCAAATGGATATTTGGTTGACTAAAGGAGATCAATCAATCTTGCTTCAAAAGCAAAATTCAATTCAATTATTTGGAACTACCGCCAACTCTTTTCAAACCATTCAAGTAGACGAAAACCAAACTTTACAAACCATAGACGGTTTTGGATATACATTAACTGGAGGAAGTGTAGATGTTATAAACTCGCTTAATCCAACTAAAAAACAAGAATTATTACAAGAACTTTTTGGCAATTCTGCAAGTTCAATTTCAATTAGTTATTTAAGGGTTAGTATGGGAGCATCCGATTTGAATTCTTCTGTATTTTCTTATAATGATTTGCCTCAAGGACAAACAGATACCGCACAATCTAATTTTAGTCTTGCACCAGATGCCGCTTTAATTCTAATGCTTAAAGAGATATTATTAATTAATCCAAGCATAAAAATAATGGCTGTTCCATGGTCAGCACCTAAATGGATGAAAGAAAGTTACACTTCTGTTGGAAGTAGTTTGTTTACGGCTTATTACAATTCTTATGCCACCTACTTTGTAAAATACATTCAAGGAATGCAAACAGAGGGAATAACCATTGACGCCATTTGCCCCCAGAATGAGCCATTAAATCCTTATAATAATCCAAGTATGACAATGTCCGCTATTCAACAAACTAGTTTTGTAAAAAAATTAGGATTAGCTTTTCAGACCGCAAACTTAAATACCAAAATTGTTACTTACGACCACAATTGTGACGTACCTAATTATCCAATTAGTATATTAAATGATGCAGTGGCTTATCCTTATGTTGATGGGTCTGCATTTCATTTATATGGAGGAGACATAAGCGCTCTTTCTACTGTTCATAATGCTTTTCCTAATAAAAAAATATATTTTACGGAACAATGGACCTCTTCTACTGGTGATTTTGGAACTGATTTAAAATGGCATGTGAAAAATGTAATAATAGGTTCCATGAGAAATTGGAGTGTAAATGCATTAGAATGGAATTTAGCAAATGATAGTTCTTTTGGACCCCACACCACTGGCGGATGCACCCAATGTAAAGGGGCAATTACTATTAATAACAGTGCTAATTTTACAAGAAATGTGGCCTATTATAATATTGCCCATGCTTCTAAATTTGTTCCTAAGGGATCTATCCGCATTGCTTCCAACTTGATTGGAAATTTAAGCAATGTAGCATTCAAAACCCCTTTAGGTAAAAAAGTTCTTATTGTAGAAAATGATGGAAATACGAACGAAACATTTAACATAAAAATTAATGGCCAATGGGTTACCACATCACTTAACGCTGGTGCAGTTGGTTCTTACATTTGGTAAAATTATATAAAATTACAATGAACAAAACACTCTTATTATCATTATTATTTCTTTCAATATCTGTTTTTTCTCAAAAGAAAAGTAAATCAAAATATTTAGATTATTCTACCAAAAATAAAACGGTTGAAGTATATACTTCAGCTGATAGCACAGAATTTCGTTTGTCGAAAACAAATGCCGATTTAAAGTTTGTAGAAATGAAACAACCTCTAGAAACTCAAATTTGCGTTTTTGTAAATCCAAATAAAAAATTCCAAACCTATCTAGGTATAGGTGGAGCAATAACAGATGCAAGTGCCGAAGTTTTTGCGAAATTACCAATTGAAAACCAAAACGAATTTATTTCGGCTTACTTTACCAAAGATAAAGGAATTGGCTATTCTATACTAAGAACCAACATGGGTAGTTGCGATTTCAGTTCTGAAATGTATGATTATGTTGCTGAAGGAGACAAAAGTTTGAATTCATTTACTATTGAACACGATCAAAAATTCCGTATTCCAATGATTAAAAAAGCAATGGAAACAATCGGTAAAAATGCCAAGCTATACATCAGTCCGTGGTCGCCACCGGCTTTTATGAAAGATAACAACAGTAAACTTCAAGGTGGAAAACTAATGCCCGATTATAATCAATCGTGGGCAAATTACTATGTAAAATACATTAACGCGTTCCAAAAAGAAGGAATTCCCGTATGGGGATTGACGATCCAAAATGAACCAATGGCAAAACAACGTTGGGAATCTTGTATTTTTTCTGCAGAAGAAGAAAGAGATTTTCTTAAAAATTATCTTGGTCCAACTCTTGCAAAAGCAGGACTTGGAGATAAAAAAATAACTATTTGGGACCACAATCGCGATTTAATATCTCAAAGGGTTAGCACAATTTTGTCTGATGCAGAAGCCAATAAATATGTGTGGGGAATTGGATTTCATTGGTATGAAAACTGGAGTGGTGGCGAAATGATGTATGAAAATGTTGGAAAAGTTAATGAGATGTTTCCATCTAAAAATCTATTATTTACAGAAGGGTGCGTTGAAAAATTCGATGCCAACAAATACCAACTTTGGAAAAATGGAGAGCGTTACGGAAAATCCATGATTAATGATTTTAATAATGGAACCGTAGGTTGGACAGACTGGAATATCCTGCTAAATCAAAATGGCGGACCAAACCATGTTGACAATTTCTGCTTCGCACCTATTCATGGAGATTCAGTAACAGGAAAATTAATTTATACACCTTCCTATTATTTCATCGGACATTTTTCAAAATTTATAAGTGAAGGAGCCAAAAGAATTAGCAGTGTTTCCAGCAGAAGTCAATTATTAACTACATCCTTTCAAAATCCAGACGGAAAAGTAGTAACCATAGTAATGAATCAAAGTAATATAAAAATAACCTATTATCTTTGCATCGGAATAATGGCAACCGAAATAACAATTTTGCCTCACGCAATTCAAACTTTAATCTATTAAAAAAAATATATATTTTTACAAAACTTATATTTCTTTAAATTTGTATAGGTTTAATTTTAAAAAAATAATGAAAAAATTACCCATCTCTTTACTCATTCTATTAGTAACCTTTTTAGGTTTTTCTCAAACAAACACCATTGACCAAAAAGTTACTGAGTTATTAAATAAAATGACTTTAGAAGAAAAAATAGGACAACTAAATCAATATACCGACGATGCCAATCTTACAGGGCCATTAGTAGTAAATCCAAATAAAGAAAAAGAAATAAAAAGCGGTTTACTTGGTTCAATGCTTAATGTAAATGGAGCGGATAGAACTAGAAAATACCAAGAATTAGCCATGCAATCACGATTAAAAATCCCCTTGTTATTTGGCTTGGATGTTATTCACGGATATAAAACAACCTTCCCAATTCCGTTAGCAGAAGCCGCTTCTTGGGATTTACAAGCAATGGAACAATCTGCCAGAATTGCCGCTACCGAAGCATCTGCAAGTGGAATTCATTGGACATTTGCACCAATGGTCGACATCTCTCGCGATCCACGTTGGGGAAGAGTTATGGAAGGCGCCGGAGAAGACACTTATTTAGGTTCAAAAATTGCATTTGCTCGTGTTAAAGGATTTCAAGGAAAATTAGGCGATTTGAATTCGGTTATGGCTTGTACGAAACATTTTGCAGCTTATGGAGCTGTGATTGGCGGAAGAGAATACAATTCTGTTGACATTAGCAATCGGTTGCTATGGGAAACCTATTTGCCACCATTTAAAGCTGCGGTGGATGCAGGTTCTGCTACCTTTATGAATGCTTTTAATGATATTAACGGAATTCCAGCTACTGCCAATAAACACATTCAAAGAGATATTTTAAAAGGACAATGGAATTTTAAAGGATTTGTAGTTTCTGATTGGGGATCTATCGGCGAATTGGTTACTCATGGTTATTCTAAAAATGATAAAGAAGCAGCTTTCTCTGCAATAACAGCAGGTTCCGATATGGATATGGAAAGCAACGCTTATCGCAACAATTTAGCACAATTAGTAATTGAAAAAAGAGTACCAATAGCTACTATTGATGATGCAGTTAAACGAATTTTGTATAAAAAATTTGAATTAGGTTTGTTTGATGATCCCTATAAATTCTCAAATCTGAATAGACAAAAAGAAGCCCTAAATAATCCAGAACATTCAAAAATAGCAAGAGAAGTTGCCTCAAAAAGTATTGTTTTACTAAAAAACGAAAATAATGTTCTACCTCTTTCAAAAAAAACCAAAACAATCTCTTTTATTGGGCCTATGGTTAAACCAAAGAGAATTAATCATGGCTTTTGGGCGGTTAATTTAACAGATGTTGATTCAACTTACATCGTTTCGCAATGGGAAGGTTTGGAAAGTAAAGTAGGTAAAACTATGAAACTTCTTTACGCAAAAGGATGCGATATTGAAGGCACTAACAATTCTGGCTTTAAAGAAGCGATTGCTATTGCCAATCAATCGGATGTGGTAATTGTGAGCATCGGAGAACGATACAATATGAGTGGAGAATCTAAAAGTAGAAGTAATATTCACTTGCCTGGCATTCAAGAAGATTTAATTAAAGAATTGCAAAAAACAGGAAAACCAATTGTAGTTCTTATTAATGCAGGGCGCCCTCTAATTTTTAATTGGACTGCAGATAATATGCCAACAATTGTTTATACATGGTGGTTAGGATCGGAAGCTGGTAACGCAATTGCTGATGTGCTTTTTGGAGATTTTAATCCTGCAGGGAAATTACCAATGACTTTTCCTAGAGCGGAAGGCCAAATTCCAATTTATTATAATCATTTCAATACGGGAAGACCATCAATTAACGAAGAAAAATTGTATAAATCTAGCTACATTGATTTGCCAAATACGCCTAAATTTCCTTTTGGATTTGGATTAAGTTATACTACTTTCAATTATTCTAATTTGAAATTGTCTAAAACAAAAATGAATGCCAGCGAAACCATAGAAGTTACAATGAACATCACCAATACAGGGAAATATGAAGGTGAAGAAGTAATTCAATTATATATTCAAGATAAATTTGCATCCTTAATTAGACCAATTTCTGAATTAAAAGATTTCCAAAAAATAAAATTAGGTATTGGAGAAACTAAAACTATTACATTTGTAATTGACAATCAAAAGTTATCTTTTTACAACGAAAAGTTAGAATTTAATTCAGAACTAGGAGATTTTAATTTAATGATTGGCTCCTCTTCAGAAGATATTCGTTTAAAAAGTAGTTTTGAATTAATTAAATAAACGATATATTTAAATTAAAGGAATTATTTTGAAATCCTTTGCTATTGCTTGTAAATTAAGAAAAGCAACATATTTAATAAAACAAAACCTCGATTGAGTCGCTTTTTTTTATTTAGAAGAAAATATTTCTTTAACAGCGAGTTCGTAATTTCTTTTACTTTGTGCTTTTTTAATTTTCTTAAATGTTTTTTGAGTATCGGGAAAGGATTGTGAAAAGTATTCCCAAAAGCCTAACATTTTCATTCTAATTGGAGTAGGACCTTGTAAAAAAGCATCGTATGCCTGATAAATTTCATCGTGAAAGGCATTAAATAGTTGGTATCTATTTTCAGGATATTCGGTAGTATTATTTTTAATCATACTTGGTAAAAACGGATCGGCAAGTAATCCTCTACCAATCATAAAATGGTCTACATTTGGAAAGCGAGCTTGCATGTCTCTAAATTTTTCAACGGAAGTAATGTCACCATTATAATACAGTTTGTGTTTTGAAACATCCAAACAGCGCTGAAACGAATCTAAATCTACTGGTCCTTTGTATAATTGCTTACCAATTCTTGCGTGAATAGCAATGTTTTTAATAGGGTATTTTTCTAAAATCGGAAAAACATCTAAAATTTCCGTAGGGTTTTCATAACCCATTCGCATTTTCATCGAAACCACAATATTCGTTTCGCTATGCACTTTATCTAAAATAGAATGAATGCGTTCGGTATTGCTAATTAAACCAGAACCCATACCGCATTTTGCCACCATCGGATACGGACAACCTAAATTCCAATTGAGCTCTTTATATCCGAGCGATTGTACGTATTTTGCTACAAATAAAAACTCTTCAGCATCATTGGTAATAATTTGCGGAATCACTTCTAAAGTAGTATTGTTTTCTGGAAGAATATCACGTTCGTAGGCCGCTTTAATTTCTAATTTTCCGTTTAAACGGATGTATGGCGAATAGAAAGTATCAATTCCACCAAAATGTTTATGAAACGCATTTCGAAATCTGAAATCCGTAAAACCTTGTAAAGGAGAAGATAATAAAGTAACGCTCATATTTCTAGATTTTTAGATAATAGATTTTTAGATTAATTAGAATGCTAATAATTTTTTTTCAATTTTTTTATCTAAAGGGTCTAAAAATCTAAAATGTCTAATAATCTAAACATTATCAGATGCAAACCATTCTGCAAATGACGTCTCGGTTTCTTGTAAACGCAAAGAATGTAACGCAATTTCTTTAGGCAAACGCGCCCTAATTTTATTTGCAAAATCTACTACCATATTTTCACTTGTGGGTTGATAATCCACTAAAATTACATGATGTCCGCGATTTTGTAATTCTTTTGCTAATTCTACGTGTGGGGTATTTTGGTTAAAAACCGTTGCGTGATCAAAAACATCTACAATGTCTTCTCGTACAATTTTTTTCAAATCGGTAAAATCAATTACCATTCCGAATTTTACGTGATTGGAATCTGTAATTGGCTCACCAATAACCGTAACCGAAAGCTTGTAACTGTGTCCGTGTACGTTTTTACATTTGCCATCATAGCCATAAAGTGCATGACCAGTTTCGAAACTAAATTGCTTGGTAATTCTAATTTTACTCATGATACGATAATTGAACAGCAAAATTACGAAATTATTCACATATCTTTGCTTCAAATGTGCAACTAATGGAATTGAATCCACTTTACGAAACCATAATTACCGATTTATTAGAAAACCAATACGCAGTTTGCGATGCTTTTTTTTCTGATGCAGCGGTTCAGATTATGCGTGCCGAATTAGCACAAAAATTGGAAACAACTGAGTTTAAAAAATCAGCAATTGGAAACAAATCGGATGAAGTTGTGAAAGAAGAAATTCGTGGCGATTATATTTTTTGGTTGAATGAAGAAGACAAAAATGAAGCTTCGGAAACGTTTTTCAATCAAATCAACGATTTTGTTTCTTACATTAATGCGACTTGTTATTTAGGCATTACCACTAAAGAATTTCATTATGCGATGTATCCTGAAGGCACTTTTTACAAACGTCATTTAGATGTTTTTAAAAACGATACGCGACGAAAACTATCTATAGTTTGTTATTTAAACGATGAAAACTGGCAACCCGAATTTGGTGGCGAATTGGTTATTTACAAACCAGAAGAAGATATAAAAATTTACCCACTAAAAGGCAGAGTAGTCATTTTTGAAAGTCAAATTTTAGAACACGAAGTCAAACCCGTTCAAAGAAAAAGATTTAGTATTACGGGTTGGTTGAAAACGAGTTAGGGTTTTTTAATTGCTTTGTCATGCTGAATTTGTTTCAGCATCTCTTGACATTGCGCAGCGGTTTTTCAAAACTTTTACTTTCTAAACCCTTCCAGCGCCTTTTTGGTAAAAGCACTCAGTACTAATTTTCCTGAAATTTCGGCGCGTTCGTATAATAAAGTACTCCAGTGTGCGGTGTTTTGCCACAATACTTTTTTCATTTCAGCTAACGCGTCTGGGTTGTAGCTAGCTAATTGTAAAGCAAATTTTTCTAACTCTGAATCCAAATCTTCAGGTTGCACTAATTTGGCAAACAACCCTTTTTCAAAAGCCCAAGTTGCAGATTTCCATTCGTTTGCTGCTAAAGTTAATTCGCCCATAGCGGTGTGTCCAATTTTTCGGCTCACTGCAGGCTCAATTACAAAAGGGCCAATTCCTATAGTTAATTCTGAAAGTTTGATATCGGCTTTTGTTGTAGCAATGGCATAATCGCACGAGGCAATAATTCCTACGCCACCACCAACTGCTTTTCCTTGCACTTTTCCAACAATTAATTTCGAACAGTTTCGCATTGCGTTTATTACATTCGCAAAACCAGAGAAAAATTGTTTTCCGTCTGCTAAGTTGTCAATATGTAATAATTCGTCAAAAGAAGCTCCTGCACAAAAGGTAGTTCCTTCGCTTTGTAAAACTATAAGAGTAACGTTTTTATTCGCGTCTAAATCTTGAATCAATTTAACTAATTCCTGCAATTGAGCACTTGGAAATGAATTTCCAGCAGGATGAAAAAACGTGATGAATCCAACATTGTTTTTTACTTCTTGTTTTACGAAAGCTGTCATATTATCTTTTTAAACTAAAGTGAGATTTAAATTCTTTCTGAACGCCAGCTTCTTTATATTCAATTTTAAACCAATAATCGGTTGAAGGCAACTCTTCGCCATTTAGTTTCCCATCCCATCCACTAGCATATGGATTGATTTGTTTTATTAATTTTCCGTATCGGTCAAAAATAAAAATTTTGGCTGCAAATTCAGGCGTTAAACCAGATATATTCCAGGTATCGTTATAAGTATCGCCATTTGGCGTAAAATAATTTGGGTACGAAATTGTGGTTACAGTGTTAGATTGTTTTATTGGTAAACACCCATTTATATCTTTAGCATAAACCGTGTAAACACCATTTGCCAAGTTTGTAAATACAGGGCTAGTCTGCCAATCTACTTGATTCAAACTAAATTCATAAGAACCAAATCCCCCCAATACTTCTGCTTGAATGGTGGCTAATCCGCTAGAGAAAATTTCAGAAACTAATTCTAATATCACAGAATTAGGCGCCGAAGAAATAAACAATTCCAATTCATCTTCCCTAGAACATAAAGTGGCAGTATTGGTTACAACTACTTTGTAAATTCCTGATGCAGACGCATTAAAAATAGCATTTTGTTGCCCACCAGTTGTGTTTGGATTCGTAGGCGTCCATGAATAGGAATAATTGCCAGGTACTATTGGTGTAGCATTAATTCCAAAACTTCCTGCGCCTGATCCGGGTTGTACGCATAAAATTTTATAATCGATAATATCAAAATTTGGTAACGGATTTACTTTTAAATCTAGATATTGCCCTAATCCTACACAATCATTATTTATATTACTATCAATTCTTACCCAAATATTTTGAAGATTTGGAACGGTATTTCTAAAGCCATCTGGGTCAGTGGTGTCTATTGGATTTACTTCAGCTAAAGCTTGTGCTTCGGTGGTATAATAAGTTACCGTTAAGTTGGAACTATTTGTAAAAAGAGCCAATATTGTATTGGTAGCCGATGCAAAACTATTCGTAGCCGATGCAAAATCAAAATAATCAATTCCGTCAGTATCTGGATCGTTTAGATCTATATAATCATCACATTCTTCCAAAATTATCTTTTGAAAAGTTGCAGGAATTTGTGTTGCCGAAACTATTAAATTAACTTGTGATGTTCTAAAACAGCCATCGGTATTTTCAATTCTTGCCCAAACCAATCCGTTATTTGGAGAAGTATAATTCGCTGCATTTGTAAGTGGTGCAACATCATTTTGAGCATCCAATGGGGTAGCATGATAGGTAAAAGTCAAATTGCTTTGATTAGATAATATTACGTTCGCTTCTGTTAAATTAAAATCGGTAATCGAATCGGTATCACTATCACATTGTTTTAATGTAATAATTGGATTTACTATAGGCTTTGGTGTTACAACTACATTAAAACTAGCAGTATTGAAGCAATTTGTTACCGTATTGAATAATCTAACACAAATAATTGTATTTGGCCCAGTGTACGAAGTGATAGTGTTAGTTCCAGCAATAGCTTCATTTGGTAATAAATGGTACGTAACAGCAACGTTAACTTGACTGTTTATAATTTCTGTTGTTTTTAGGGTCAAATTAAAAGTAGTTTGACCGTTTGTGTCATTTCCGTCTAGAGCATCATCACATTCTTTAAAATCTGGAATAGTTACTAAAGTTGGCAAATCATAATTAGTTACGACTACATTTGAAGATAATGCCGGACAAACGCCACTTGCAGGAATCGTATATGTATAGGTTCCGCTTAAATCATTATTTGGAGCTGGATTAAAAGTACTATTTGGCCTATTAACACCATTAAAAGACCAAGTTCCACCAGTTGTTACTCCTGATCCTAATAAAGGAAATAAATCAAAAGGCGATTCATTTTTACACGTATTTTTTGTAGTGCTTGTACCTACATTGTTAGCTTGTTGTATAGTTACATTAACTTTAACACTAATAAAAGTTGGTGAGGAATTACATGTTTTAGTAAACGAATAAATATATTCACCAGCTATGTTTATTGCTGGATTGAAGAGATTTCCTGCTAATTGGGCACCTCCACCAGGAACGGTCCAAGTACCTCCTGTTCCTGGGTTTCCACTAATAGCATCAAACAAATTAGTGGTAGTGGACGAACAAACAGTTACTGGCGTATCTTGTGGTGCACTACCAAATCCTGAGTAATATCCGGCATATCCTGCCGCACCACTTGCTCCAAAAACACCTACAGCTAGTGGGCCAGTTGAAACCACATTTACGTTTCCAGTATATCCCGAAATTCTGTAAGTCACCCAGTCTGTATTTCCAAGAACTGCTTGTGCTTGCGAGGTATTTATAGGCGTTCCGTTAATGGTAATTGTAGCATTAGAATAGGTTAAAATCATCAAGTCTGCATTATATGTAGAGGTTCCAATTTCGCTTATTGCAGGCAAATAAACCGATTCTTGGAAAAAGCAACTTAGTGGCGGAATAAAGTTTAAACCAGAAGTTGGATATGTAGCAGAGCCACCAATTAATTGATAAGCAAAAACCGGCTTTGATGATTTTACATATATATTTTTATTGGTAGTTCCTTGATATTGTGAATTAGGGACTAAATAAAAATCACCAGCATTTAAGGTTATAACTGCAACTGTATTTCCATTTACGAAAATATCAGTATTGTCGGCATCAGCAATAATTAAAGGCGATTCCATTAGAGGTAAACCGTTTCCTTCAATAAAAATATATTCTGTTCCAATTTGAGAGGAAGATACAATTTGATCTAAAGTAAAATCAGAACCCATACTGGACACGCCTCCAGTTGCGTTTCCTGTACTAACCGCCACGGGTTTTGTTGCAGTTAATAAAGCGCCTATAAAACCCGTCCAATTATCGGTAACATTTGTATATCCTGAAAAAACCACCGATTCTCCAGCGTTTAATGTAAATGTTTGGGTGTCAGAAGTGATATTTCCGGCACCAGAAACAAAAACCACATTTGCATTATAATCTGATAAATTTATCACAGTATTGTTTTCTGTAGCCATAACACTAGAAACAAAATTTCTTATTGTTACTTCTCCACCTTGAGGCGTACTTCCTAATCTAAAGGATGTTCCAATACCTGGTCTACCTTTGGAAATTAACGTTTCTGCATGATTTGCAGCGCGCATTCTAAAACTTACATAAAAATCTTTTAGCCCTTCAAGTATTAGTCCTTTGTCATTTTTAACAATATTAACATCACTAATATCTAAAAACATATCAGTAGGTTGTCCAGAACCCACAGAAACTACTACAGGAGTTGCTTGTGAAATTGTAAATGGCGAACCAGCAATTGGTGTTCCATTTCCAGTTGTTACCGTTACTTGAAAAGGTACTGTTTCTGGAGTTGAAATATATAAAAAATGATTTTCAATAGCACTAGCATCTCTCGAGTGCAAAGGCGGTAACCAATGCTTGTTGCTCAACTGAGCATAATTGATAAAAAAGGTAAAAAAAGCAAGGAAAATAAATAATTTTTTCATCTGTAGAAATATGGCGTAGTAAATTTATTCTATTTTTATTAATTTAAAACTATTATAAAAGAAAAAGGCGTCAATTGGAAACTTTTTTATTTATTGATAAAAATTTATGGGTTAATTTGAAATGTTTGAGTAACGTTTGGAGCCGCCCCTCTAACATTAATAGCTTTTCCAGAGGCATCAACTACAAACGCAACGAAATACATATTTGCTACATTTGATATATTTGCAGGTACATTGACAGTAAAGTTTCTTGTTACCAAAGCGCCAGCATTTGTTCCCGTTATAGCATCTCCAACAACTAAATTTGTTAAGCAAGCTCTTAAAACATGGTCGTGTTCAAAATTAATAATTGGATTTTGTCCACCAAAAAACGAAGTTGCATTCACTTGATTATAAAGCAAACCATCTTCTAAAACATAAACAACTAATTTCAAATTAGAAAAATTTTCTAAAAATTTCATGTTCACATCTAAGTTAATAGTTCCACCTGAAATTGTTGAATTTAAGGCAATACCTAAATTTGCATTTGGTTTTATTTGATTTTTAACTTCGGTTGTTGAAATTTCATTATCCCAAAGCACGTTTCTATTTAACATAGCAGTTGGATATCCTGTTACTCCAATTAATTGTTCTAATGGTGTCGCAGGGAAATCATAAGGATCCGGATTTGAAGCTACACTTCTGTGAATGGAAACAGGATAAGCACGAAGTTGTTCCGACTGTACTTGTTTAATACCATGTAAAACTCTAGGGCAGTATTGACACCAAGTGCCGGTATAATCTTCAATTAGTACATTTTTTAAAAATTTTCCAGATATAGGCAGTTCAATAACCTCAGTGCTAACCGATTTGTCTTCCCAGTCATTTGAAATGCATGATACGTTTAATAATCCTAAAAAAGTAATTGTAGCGAACAGAATTTTTTTCATATAGTTTTTTGTTTTTCAGCAGTTTGGCGTGAAACTTCTTATGCAAATTTAAAAAAATTTTTTATAATGCTGGAAATATCTTTTATTTGCTAATAAATAACTTTCAAATAATGAAAAAACTAGTTTTAAATGTAATGCTATTTATTTGTGCATTAGGTTTTACGCAAAAAAAATTACCAAGTGTAACACTTAAAAATTTAGAAGGAACAACGGTTTCTACAACTCAAAATTTTATAGAAAAAGATAAAGTATATGTATATTGTTTTTGGGCTACATGGTGTGCACCTTGTATTCAAGAATTAGACGCAATTAATGATGTGTATGAAGATTGGAAATCACAAGCTAACGTGGAAGTTATTGCGGTTTCAATTGATGACGCCAGAACCAACAAAAGAGTAAAACCCTTAGTAAATGGTAAGGGTTGGGAGTATACAATACTGATGGATACCAACCAAGATTTCAAAAGAAGTTTAGGAATTTCAAATCCGCCTTTTACAGCGGTGGTTAAAAATGGAGAAATTGTTTTTACCCAAAATGGTCATACTCCTGGAAGTGAAAATCAGTTATTGGAACAAATTAAAGCGCTTAAATAATGAATTCGCAATTAAAAACAAACAACAATAAATAAAAACGCGATACCATATATGAAGGCTAATAAATAACATTTACATAGATGAAAAAAATAATCAGTTTCACGTTTTTATTTTCAGCACTTTTTTCTTTTGCTCAAAATGCAGATTCTACTAAAACGAAATTAAAAGTGTATGGCAGTTTTGAAAGAAATGGGCAATGGTACACAAATGATAAAAACAGAGGAATCCATCAAGATACCGTGCCTATACGTGCCAACAATTATTTCAATGTAAATTTCAATTACAAAAAATTTACTTTTGGAACTCAAATTGAATCATACATGAATGAGGCGTTATTGAATTTTAATCCTAAATATAAGGGAACCAATTTCGCCACATATTATGCCAATTATAAAACCAAAAAAATAGATATAACTTTAGGTCATTATTATGTTCAGTTTGGAAGTGGATTAGCACTAAGAACCTGGGAAGACAGATCTTTAGGAATTAACAATGCCTTGCGAGGCGCTAAAGTGGTGTATTCGCCAATTGATGAAATTTCTTTTACAGCTTTATACGGAAAGGCCAGAAGTGGTTTTGATGTGGCAAATGGTGATGTTTTTGGGCTTAACACGGATGTTAATGTTAGTCAACTTTTAAACTTAGAAGCGTTCGATTTTAAATATGGTTTTAGTGCGGTCAGTAGGTATGAAAAATTACCGGTTGCTGTTCAAAATTTTAGTGCTTTTACTAATTTGTTTTCAAACCGATTTGAGTTAGCTTATAAAAATTATTATGTAAATACAGAATATGTTTTTAAATCGCGAGATGCCATAATTAAACAAAACATATTGGATACCAATTTTGCAAAAGAAGGAAGTGCTTTGTTAGTAAATTTTGGATATTCGAAAAAAGGAATTGGTTTTGATGCCAATTTAAGACGCGTCGAAAACATGCAATTATTGGCACAAAGAAATTTAGACAATTATCCAACACTTTCAAGTACAAGTTTAAATTATAATGACAAAATTTTGAATTTTGTACCCAGTTTAACCAAGCAACATCATTCTAACTTAGCTAACATTTATGTCTATCAAGCGCAGTTTCAAGTTGTAATGGATGAATCAACACAAGTAAATAAATTTGGAGAAATTGGAGGCGAATTTGATTTTTTCTACGACTTTAAAAAAGGTTCTGCATTAGGAGGAAAATATGGCACGAAAATCAATTTAAATGTATCTTCTTGGTATAATTTGAAAGCAAAATTCAGGTATATAAATAATGCAGGAGAAAATATCCAAAATTACCAAGCAGAATTATTTAATGCCAACGAGAAGTATTTTTCAGATTATAATATTGAAATTACAAAAAAGGTCTCCAAAAATTTTAAAACGGCTTTTACGTACATCAACCAGTATTACAACAACAAACAAATTCAAGGCATTTTTAAAGAGTATGTTGTAAATTCTCACACCATTTTTTCAGAATCTACATATCAATTGTCTGACACAAAATCAATAACTTTTGGTTTAGAACATATGTGGGCAGACAATGACAGAAAAAACTGGGCGGCGGGAACCATAGAATACAATCACAACGAACATTGGTCAATATTCGCAATGGATATGTATAATTATGGTTTTGACCATAAAACGCTTACTATTAGTGAAACTGATTTATTTGATATTCATTTCTATAATTTGGGAACGGCTTATAAAAAAGGAAGTACACGTGTAGCATTGAATTATGGCCGTCAACGTGGTGGACTTGTTTGCGCAGGTGGTGTTTGCCGATTTGTTCCACCAAGTACTGGTTTAGGGCTGCAAATTACAACTTCATTTTAATGCATCCTTAAAGAATTTTAAGTAACTGTTTTAAAAATCTTAGGCTTGTCAAACTGAACTTGTTCCAGTTTCTAATTGATTAACAGAAATTATTAAGATCCCGAAATAAATTCGGAATGACAAAATTCTACCTTTTTAGGCCGACTATTTTTTAGAAAAATGCTCGCAACTGAATGGTTCCAGTATGTACTGTTTGGCTTGTTTCTGATTTTCGTCCGTTATAATTTATAGAAACATCTAAAAATTGAGTAATATTTTTTTGAAAAAGAAGTTGCCAAGTGGAATTTTTCCCGTTTTGCAACCCTTCTAATAGTTGAAAACCTACAGGAGAAGACGCACTTCCCGTAAAATCATTATTGATATAAGTAAAAATTCCATTTAACGAAAATCCTTTTTCTGTATTCCAATTAAATGACGTTCCTAATTGTTGTTGTTTTAATTTTTCTAAATTTCCAAGCGTATTTTCTTTGTTATTATTTTCATAAAAAAGATCCCAACTTGCATTTTTAGAAAAAATATAGGATACTTTTGGACCCAACTCTAATCCCGAAATGTTAAAATTTCGAGTGGCGTAATTATCAGAGATACTTTTTATATTTGAAGTGCTGGTTTGCAATTGAAAAAGCCAATATTTTTGTACTAAATGCACATATTGCAAATGGTGATTTTTAAGATAATTTTCTTGACTTCCAAAATTTAATACGTTTTTTAACGAGCTAGAATTAAAAGTATAGGTAATAGAATTTTTTTGTTTACCTTTATTAAAAAACAAACTGTTTCTAAAATTATTGTTCAATCCTATTAAATTTGAATCATTTTTCGCAAAAGGATTCCATTCAAATACATTGGAATTTCGAGTAATTTTTTTATCAATTATTAAGGATGTTTGGTTGTAAAATTTCGATAAAAACTTCTTAATTCCTGTTTTATTTTGCCAAGCATTTCCATTGAAAGTAAGCGTTTGACTCAATTTGTTTTGATAGGTTCTAATAAATATTTGATTGGGCAGAAATATTTTTATGTATTTTGCTAAATCTGAAAAAGTAGCAATTTCAAATTCCTGTAATTCTTGAACGGAATTATTATTATAATCGTTCCACATATAAACGCCTCGTCCTGCATCGACTTCTAAAAAAGTAAATTCTTGTTGGGCAATACTTCCCGAATTATTTTCATAAAAAGTAGTAGTCTGTATGAGTTGGTTGAAAAAGGAATCAGAATAGTTGATTCTCGAATTTATAGAAGGTTCAGTGGCGCGATTATCTGAAAATTTTAAGGTTCTATAATTGATGAAAACTCCTAAATTCCGTCTTTCATTTTTAATAATTTGAGATTTTAAATAGGTCGAAAAAGAGGTGTTTACTCTTTGCAAAAGATTGTTTTTAATACTATCATTTTGCCTTGTTAAATACCCAACTTCAGTAAATACTTTTGTAGAATCTCCACGACCAATAAAGTTTCCATATTCTGTAAATCGTTGACTAAAGTTGCTTAGAATTTTCGTTTGATTTGCTATTTCTTTATTATTTTCAAATCTAAAATTAGCACCTACATAGTTTTTTTTATAGTTATATTTTGCAACATTTTGACTTCTTAAAAAATCAGATGTACTTGAATTATTTTTGCTATTCATGAAACTAATTTGTGTTTGAAGTGTCAAATTTTTGTTTTTTGAATAAGCTTGAAAGGCGTGTTTGTTTCCAGAAAAATTTTTAGAGTAGTCTAATTTTTCAAATTGGTATTTTCCAATTGTTTTCCATTTTACAGTATCTTTTTGAACCGAATTAAATTGAAAACCACCAACTAACAATGTCTGATTCCCTATTGGATTGGTAATATTCCAATCTCTATTAAATTCAATATTGTATAACCGCTCAATTGGTTGAAAATTTTCTTGAATGTAATTTATAGACGCAAAAGATTGCACCTGAATCCCTTTAGAAAACAATTGTTGTTTCATGTTGAATTTAGTGGCAATTCCTTGATTATTACTATCGTCTAAATTAGAAAATAAATTTTTGTCATTATTAGAAATGGCAATTTCAGTTTCAATTTCAGTTTTTTCTGTTGGAGTATAGGAACTTACAATGGTAGCAATTTGAATTTTTGTTGGTGCAACTAGTTTCACAATCGGTTCATAATTTCCCTGTGGAATTCCTGAAATTGGCGCTACATATTCGTAAATTTTACCAATAGTATTGCTGCTTGCCAAAATATAATTTCCTAAGTTATTTCCTAAAAAAGTAAATTTCACTTGGTATAAAGTTTGCGTTGGATCTGTAGAAAATTCAAATATTTCAGTGCCGCCAAATGTTGATTTTTTATACAATATTTTATTCTCCGAATACGAATCTATGTATGCAGAAGGCCCATTCATTAAGTTAATATTGTCACCTGCAAATTGTAAAGTTTGCACTTGATTTTCAGATAAACTTTGTTGTAACGGTTGGTTTTTTATGTCATTTTCATTGTAAACGTAGGCGCCAATACTAAATTTTTCACTTTCGTGGTTAAATCCGCCGTAGCTTAAAAAACGGGTGAAATTCCTATCTGAATATTGATATTCCATTACAATTCGCATTTCAGATGTTATTGGAAAAGTAGCGTTAAAAATAATTTCTCCTGCGTTATAATCTATTATGTAATCTTTGTTTTCGCCGCGTTCTTTTAAAATTCCGTTTACATATACTCGTTCCGAACCAGAAATAATTAATACATATAATTCGCCGCTATTGCCTCGTAGTTTGTAGGGTCCTTGATTGCCCTCTTGTCCTGTAAAATTACTTTTTGCATATTGCCCACGAACCAAAGAGGCCGCAAAGAATAATTCATTTTTATTCGTATTTTCCCAATTAAAATGCGAAGAAAGACCTTGTACCTTTTTGTTAAAATTTAAAAAACTTGTTTTTCTATTTTCTAAAAATAAATCACCCGCTCTTATGTTCCAGTTTTTCGATGAAAGTTCAATAAATATTTGATCAAATTCGTCAATTTTTTGAGAATATCCGCCTTCTTGCAAAGGAATATTACTGTCTTGAATGGATGCTTTTAACGAGATATCATCGGATAATTTACCGGAAATTTGCAAATCTAAATTGGAATTTAAAACTGTATTTTGGTTGTTTCCTACTGTAAATCCTCGCGAAATACTTCCATTTGTTTGTAAGCCGTTAAAAATAGGGATTTGTTTTTTTGTATTATCAGAAAACGTTAGTAATCTCCCGGTTTCATTTGGCACAATTTTATTTTCTTCGTAAATAGTATATGTTTTTGTTAAAAAATTCGGCAATTGATAATAATCCACACGTACCGAATCTTGAATTGCTTTTTTGAAAATTAATTTTTTGGTCTGATAATTGAAAGAATAAAATGAGGTGTCAATTTCTTGTTGATTTAAATAGAATATTTTAAAAGAATTTGGATTTAATGCCGAAGAATCAATTAGAATTTCTTTATTTGTATAAGCAAATTTTTTACTTTTGAAGGCGTTGTTTTTCTCTTGACTAAAGCCAACAGAAACACCACAAAAAAATAAAAGACAAATTATTTGTTTATACATACGGTAAAAGTACTGATATTTGTATAAACGTGAAAATTTCTATTTTTGTATGCCAATCTATTTACTTAATTTCGTAATAGTTTTGATAACAAATTACAACCTACTTTAAACCCAGTTTACAATGAAAAAAAACCTTTCCATTTTATTTTTATTTATTTCTTTAGTCACTTTTGCTCAAGAAATTCGTTTTGCACGAATTGATAGTTTGTTGCATTATTTATATGAAAATGACAAATTCATGGGTTCGTTGTGTATCCGACAAGGTGACGAAGTAGTTTTTAAACAAGCTTATGGCTATTCTGAAGCTACAAAAGGCGTTAGAGCAAACGGGGCAACTAAATACAAAATTGGTTCTATATCTAAAACATTTACTGCAACTATGGTGATGCAATTAGTGGAAGAAAAAAAGGTATTATTAAGCACAAAATTAAATCGTTTTTTTCCAAAAATTGACCAATCTGATAAAATTACAATCGAACATTTGTTGTACCAACGAACAGGTATAAAAGATTATGCAAATGCAGATAGTACACTTACAGATGTTTTGGGAAAACCAAATACTAAGGAATTAGTACTTAAAAAAATAGAAAATTACACTTCTTTTTTTGAACCTGATACCAAGCATGAATATAGTAATTCTAATTATTTCATTTTAGGATTAATTATCGAAAAAATTACAAAAAAATCATTTGCAGAAAATTTAAAGATAAGAATTTCAGATAAATTAGAGTTAAAAAACACCTATTACACAAACGAAAAAACAGACGTTTCTAAAAGAGAAAGCTATTCGTACATGTTTAATGGCGAAAATTGGGAAAAAATTGATGAGTGGAATAACGACATTGCATTTTCTTCCGGTGGAATTATTTCTACACCAGAAGATTTAACAAAATTTATACGTTCCCTTTTTAAAGGAAATTTAGTCACTCCAGCTTCATTGGAATTGATGAAAACTCTCAAAGATACTTATGGAATGGCTTTAATCCGTTTTCCTTTTGGAGAAAGAAAATTTTACGGACACAACGGAAAAATTGAAGGTTTTGAAGCAACAATGGGTTATTATGAAAAAGACGATTTATCAATTTCTCTAATTGTAAATGGTGAAAATTATAGTCAAAACGACATTATGATAGGAATTTTAAGTATTTATTATAAGTTGCCTTATCCATTTCCAAATTTTAAAAAATTAGATAATGAATTGATTCAAAAATATTCTGGAACATTTGCGTCAAAAGATATTCCTTTAAAAATAACAGTTTTTGAAAAAGAAGGGAATTTGTTAGCTCAAGCTACAGGACAACCGAGTTTTCCATTAACTTTTTCTAGAGATGATGTTTTCGTTTTTGTTCAAGCTGGAATAGAAATCGAGTTTACATCTGCTACTACTTTCATTCTAAAACAAGGTGGCCAAAAATTTAATTTTACTAAAGAATAGAATTATTTATATTAGCCAATTAATTGATTCAAAATGAAATATTACATAATAGCTGGTGAGGCGTCAGGAGATTTACACGGTTCTAACTTAATGAAAGCCATTTTAGCGAAAGAACCTGATGCAGAAATACGTTTTTGGGGTGGTGATTTAATGCAAAATGTGGGCGGTACTTTAGTAAAACACTACCGCGAATTAGCATTTATGGGTTTTGCCGAAGTGATTATGAATTTGAGAACCATTTTAGGTAATATTTCTGTTTGTAAAAAGGATATTTTGCAATTTCAGCCAGATACAATAATTTATATAGATTACCCAGGGTTTAATATGCGAATTGCGAATTGGGCTAAGAAATTGGGCATTCAAAATCAATATTATATTTCCCCTCAAATTTGGGCATGGAAGGAAAATCGCATAAAAGAAATCAAAAGAGATGTAGATAAAATGTTCGTGATTTTGCCTTTTGAAAAAGATTTTTACGAGAAAAAACATCATTTTCCAGTCGAGTTTGTAGGGCATCCGTTAATTGATGCGATTGCAGATCGAGAAGCAATTACTTTTGAAAAATTTACTAAAGAAAATAATTTAACCAACCAACCCATTATTGCCTTATTACCGGGTAGTAGAAAGCAAGAAATTGAAAAAATGCTTTCCATTATGCTTTCGGTTGTAGCAAAATTTCCTGATTATCAATTTGTAATTGCTGGTGCGCCAAGTCAAGATTATTCGTTTTATAAATCATTTTTAACCACTGGAAATGTAAAATTTGTTAGTAATAAAACCTACGATTTACTGGGTGTATCTCACGCGGCTTTAGTAACATCTGGAACAGCAACTTTAGAAACAGCTTTGTTTAAAGTGCCTCAAATAGTGTGTTACAAAGCAAACAAAATTTCATATGAAATTGCAAAACGAATCATTACGTTGAAGTTTATTTCTTTAGTTAATTTAATTATGGATAAGGAAGTAGTTAAAGAACTAATTCAGGATGAATTAAATTCTAAAAACTTAGAATCAGAATTAAATAAAATTATTTCTGGAAAATCCAGAGAAATCATTTTAAAACAGTATGTCATTCTGGAGCAAAAATTAGGAGGAAAAGGCGCAAGTCAAAAAACAGCGAATGGTATAATTTCTTCAATTAAAAAATAATTTGTAAATTTAAACTTCATAAACCCCAAAAAAATGAAAAAATCTATTAATATTTTCCTACTAACTATTTTTTTGTATAGTTGTAAATCCCTTCAAAAGCCTGCAATTGTCACCTCAAAACAAGTGGCTCAAAAAACAGGTAGTTACTCATTTACTGAAAAAATAGGATTAGAAAAACCTGTAAAACCTTCTAAAAAAGAATTAAAAGCTATTGAAAAAGCAAAATATAAAGCTACTCAAGATAGCATTGAACAATCCAAAATAATAGTAGTTGTTGAAGAAGAAACACCACAAGATTTTACGCCTACATTTGAGGTTTCGGATTATATAAAGCAACAAATTCTTAATGTTGCTGCAGAAAGTTTAGGTTCGCCATACAGAGGAGGAGGTTCTACTCCGGCTGGTTTTGATTGTTCTGGTTTTGTAACGTATACGCTAAATCAATTTGATATTTCATTGCCAAGAAATTCGGCAGAAATGGCACAAATTGGAAAACGTATTTTAAAAAAAGATGCTAAAGCTGGCGATTTAATTTTTTTTAAAACCAGTGGCAGCTACATTAGTCATGTTGGAATAGTAACAGAAAATACAGACGGAATTATCAAATTCATTCATTCCTCTTCAAGTAGCGGGGTAGTATATTCCTCAACCTCTGAAGGCTATTATGCAAGAACTTTTGTTGGTGTAAATAGGATTTTAGAGTAAACTTTAGTTTCTTAATTCCAACATTTTTTTACTGAAAAACAACGCCCAATTGTTTTTCTAGATCTAATTAACCTACTAAATAATGAAATTTATTAAATTCCCAATAGTTCCCATACTTGGAGGTTTTAGTATTGGAATTGTAATTCAATATTACTTTTCCGTTCCTTTATTTTATATTTTAATTGGATTGTTTTTAAGTGTAATTTGTTTTTACATTGGATATTTTCTTAATATCAAAAAGAAATTTAATTCCTTATTTTTTGAAAGTTTTGTAGTTCTTTTGTGTTTAAATTTAGGTGTTCTGTCTAGTTATTTCATTATTCAAATTAATTCAAAATCACATCTTTCTAATTTTATTTCAGAAAAAAATATTGTTCAAGGTGTGGTATCTGAAAAGTTAAAATCCTCCACGTATTATGATAAATTTGTTTTAAAAACAGCGCAAATTAATTCGCAAAATTGTATAGGTAAAATAATCCTTTATGTGCCAAAAAAGCAGAATAAGGAAATAGAAGTTGGCAACAAAATAAAATTATTTGAAACGCCAAAATTAATTCAAAATGCATTAAATCCGAATCAATTTGATTATGCTAAGTATTTAAAAAATCAGAATATTTTTCATGAAATTAAAATCAAAGAAACAAATACAATTTTTGTTTCAACGGACACCAATTTTTATCATTATATCAATTTAATTAAATCGAAATTATTAAAAAGTTATGATGTAAAAAGCTTTAAAACAGACAATTATAATCTATTAATGGCGTTACTTTTTGGTGAAAAAACCGAATTGTCCAAAGAAATCAGCTCAAATTACACACAAGCAGGAATTATTCATATTTTGGCCATTTCAGGACTACATATTGCGTTAATTTACGGAATTATACTTTGGCTAACTAAACCATTACTTAGATTTAAAAAAGGCAAATTGTATATTTTTTTACTTACATTAAGCGTATTGTGGTTTTATGCAATTTTAGCTGGATTTTCTGCTTCAATTGTTCGTGCGGCGGTTATGTTTTCAGTAGTTGCATTAGCAAAAATTGTTAATCGACAATCTAATATTTATAATTCTTTAGCTGTTTCTGCTTTACTATTGTTAGTATATAATCCAAATTATCTTTTTGATGTTGGTTTTCAATTGAGTTTTGCCGCTGTTTTAAGTATTGTAATTTTTCAGCCACTTGTTAGAAAATTTAGTTATGCTAAAAATATAATTATTTTAAAAACAAAAGAATTATTACTTATTTCTTTGGTGGCTCAAATTGGTGTTTTACCCCTAATTTTGTATTATTTTGGACAATTTCCTTTATTGTTTTTGTTGGCTAATTTAATTGCGATTCCGCTTTCTAGTCTTATTTTAATTTTAGGATTGGTATTGATTCCTTTTAATTTTTTATTCATTAAGTTGTCTGTTTATTTGAGTGTTTTAGTCAATTTATTAATTGAAATAATGAACACATTTACCGCTTGGATTGTAAAATTCGATGATTTAATTATCAAGAATATAGTTTTTCATGAAGTATTAGTTTTGTTGTTATATTTAATTATTGGTACTGTTCTTTACTTCATTTATTTTTCAAAGATTAAAAATTTAAAACCAATATTAATTGCTATTTTGATTTTTCAGTTGGGTTATTTTTATCTTAATTCTAGTGAAAATAATAACAATGAATTTGGTGTTTTTAATATAATGAAAAACACGCTTTTTGTTGAAACTAAAAATAACGAATCTGTTTTTTACACAGATAATTTTGCTAATTCTAAAACATCAATTGAAACGTATACAAGAGGAAAGTTTGTTAAAAAATTTCGAATAGCACCTATTAAAAATGTATTTAATTTTAATAAAAAAATCCTTTGTGTTGACAGTTCGGGAGTCTATAATACGAAGCAAAAACCAGAAATTGTATTACTAATTCAATCCCCAAAAATTAATTTGAAACGTTTAATTTCTAATATTAAACCAGAACAAATTATAGCTGATGGTTCTAATTATAAAAGTTACATTAAACTTTGGAAGACAACTTGTGAGCAAGAAAAAATCCCTTTTCATGCTACAGCCGAAAAGGGATTTTATAGATTGAAATAAATTATTTCTTTTTGATTATTTGATTAGCACCTTCGATCCAAACTTGTGGACCACCGGCAACATACCCCGAACTTCCAAGTGCATTTAAATTTATTTTTGCGTCAGCTGTTTTGGCAGCGCTTACAAACCAAACAGTAGGATATCCTCTAACTTGTAATTGTTGTTGTAATTGTGCATTTTGTGATTTGACTGCATCCGTTTGTTCGTTTTTTCTTGGGAAGTCTAATTCTACTAAAATTACATTATCTGTGGCCCATTTTACAAACTCTGTGGTTTTAAAAACTTCTTTTTGTAACCGAATACACCAACCACACCAATCTGAACCTGTGAAAAATAAAAACATAGGTTTGTTTTCTTTAATAGATAAATCAGAAGCAACAGATACATCTGTGTGCCATTTTAATTCCTGACTTTGAGCAACAAATCCACTAATTAAAAAAGTGAATATTAAAATTATTTTTTTCATATTCTTTATTTTATAAAACAAAAATAAACAAATTAAGTGTCAATTTTGTTATTTATCTAACACCGTGCATTAATTTTTTAATAACTGGTGACATAACAAATGAAAGTAAAGCAACAATCAATGAGATAATAGCTAACATCCAAAAGAAATAACTCAATCCTTTTTCGTCGGCAATTTTATCAATGTTTTCTCCAAATTTAGCAGCACCTTTCATACCAATTGCAACGGCTAAATACCAAATTCCAAACATCATTGCAATCATTCTAGCGGGTACTAATTTACTAACATAAGATAAACCAACTGGAGAAATACAAAGTTCTGCCATAGTAACAAAAAGATATACTAAAATTAGATAAATCATACTTACAGAAGCAGTTTTTGCACCTGGTTCTATTCCGTCAGCTCCAATTGCAACCGTTATCATTCCGACTGCTAAAAACACCATTCCTAAAGCGTATTTCATATTAGCAGATGGATTATATTTACTTTCCCACCATTTAGAAAACAAAGGCGCAAGAGCAATAATATACAAAGAATTTAGTGACGAGAACCATGAAGCAGGAACTTCTAATGAATCTTCAGAAAACTGATTTTTTAGCATCCAAATTGCTATTCCCCAAATAATAACAAAACTAGAAGCTAATACTAAATTAGCTACTGAATATTTTGCGAATGTTTGTTTAAATAACATAAATAAAACCCATGTAATAATTGCTAATGGAACTACAACAATAGCAGCATTAACAAATTTAAAAATCATTCCAGCATCTCCATCTAAAATTCTGTTGGTATAATCGTTTGCAAAAATGGTTAACGTCCCTGGAGATTGTTCAAAAATAGCCCAAAAGAAAATAGTTAAGAAGGCAAAAAAGGAAACCGCAATCATTTTTTCTTTTGTAATTTGCGAGTAACTCATTATTCTATAAGCTAATAGGAAAAGGAATAATAAGATGGCAACTAAAATAGTAAAATTATTACCTGACAATCCAATTACTTCAAAATTAAAAACATCTAAAGCACCGTTTGTAATAATTTTAGCGGGTTCAAAAACAATCCAAACTAATCCTAATATGGTCATTATACCTATTAAACCTAATTGCCAAACAGGGAATGGATTTAATTTATCGTTGTTTTCGTCTGTTAATGCCACTTCTTTTTTAACTGGTTTTAAACCAATGTCGCCAAAAATATTTTGAGATAGCCAAAATTGAATTAATCCAAAAAGCATGAAGACTCCTGCTAAACCGAATCCCCAATTCCAACCTACTTGTTCTCCAAGATAACCACAAAGTACAATTCCAAAGAATGCTCCAGAATTTACACCCATATAAAAAATGGTGTAAGCTCCGTCTTTTTTTTCTGGTCGGTCTTTGTACATTTCAGAAACAATTGAAGTCATATTTGGTTTAAAAAAGCCGTTTCCAAAAACCAATAATATTAATCCTGTATAAATGAAAAAAGGACTTTCTAAAGCCATAGAGCCATGACCAAGCGTCATTAATAGTGCGCCAATTACTACAGCCCATCTATAGCCAATTTTTTTATCGGCAAAATAGCCACCCATCATAGTCGAAAGATATACTAAACCTACATATGAACCAAAAAGTGCCATTGCTTGCTCACGTGTCCAATCCCAACCACCGTTTAATGCAGTCGAAGTGAAAAACATTACCAAAAGTGCTCGCATTCCGTAGAAAGAGAATCGTTCCCACATTTCGGTGAAAAACAGGACAAACAAACCGCTTGGGTGACCTAAAACGGTACTTTTAAAAAATTGATCGGTTGAGTTTTCTTTAATCATAAATTTGTTTTTTAGTTTATTTAACTTCCTGCATTAATTTTCTAACAATCGGTGATATCGCAATAAGTACAACTCCTGCAACAACTGCATAAATTGCTAATTGTTGATATCCATCTGTATATGCTATTAATTTTTCAACTTTCGTTGCATTTTCATTCGCTTTAGCCATTCCAGCGCCTAAAATTCCAGCTACATATTGACCGTAAGCACTAGCTAAAAACCACATCCCCATCATTACACCTTGTAATTTTATTGGAGACAACTTTGTCATAATAGACAATCCAATCGGTGAGAGACATAATTCTCCAAAAGTAATAATTAAATAGGCAATTGTAAATACTTCCAATGATGTCATGCCTTGTGCATTAGCAAAAAAGCGCGTTGCATAAAAAACATAAAATGCTATAGCTAAAAATAAAAATCCTAATCCAAATTTTACAACTGTGTTAGGTTCAAATTTTCTCTTACTTAACCACAACCATAATAATCCAATTATTGGAGCAAAAATAATTACAAATAATGAATTTGAGGCATTGTTAATTCCGTTTGGATCAAATTTTACACCTAGAATTTTGTCATCTAAATTATTTGCAGCAAATAAGCTTAATGAGCCTCCACTTTGCTCAAAAAATGCCCAAAACAGCACAGAAAATAGTATGAAAACTAAAGCTGCAATTAATTTTTTATTTTCTTGGATTGTAAAATTTCGCATTTCATAAAACAAATATAATAATGTTAATGGTCCAATTGAATACATAAATATATCTGTGTATTGTGGATTTGAAACCATTATCATAATTAATGGAATTGCAACAATTGTTCCTACATAGGTTAAATACTCGTATAACTTTCTCTTAGATTTTTCTATTCCCAACAAAGGAGAAACACCAATTGTTGACAAACTTTTTTGTGTAAAAACAAAAGTTACTAAACTAATTATCATTACAATACCTGCAAGTCCAAAAGCTAGATTCCAAGAGTAACTTTTTCCAATATATACACAGGCGTAACCGCCTAATAATGCTCCAACATTTATTCCAGAATAGAATAATGAGAAACCTGCATCTCTTCTAGTGTCATTGTTTTTGTACAACGCACCAACCATGGTAGAAATATTTGGTTTAAAAAAACCAGTTCCAATTACTGTGAATGATATTCCTAAAAAGAAAAATTGGTGTGGGTCAAAAGCTAAAATTGCACTACCAATAATCATCATGATTCCACCCCAAAAAAGTGATTTTCTATATCCTAATAATTTATCTGCAAATAGCCCACCTATAAATGTAAAAGCATATACAAATGCTTGTGTTGCTCCATATTGCAAATTTGCAACGTCTTCTTTCATTAAAAGTTGATCAACCATAAAGAAAGTTAACATTCCTCTCATTCCATAGAAACAAAAACGTTCCCACATTTCACTAAAAAATAAATACCAAAGCTGTTTTGGATATTTGCCCTCAAAGTTTTGAATTTCTTCTACTGATTTTGGTTCGTGTATTGCCATAATTAAAGTTTTTCTAAAATAAAGTTAGTCATTTTTGTATACAATTGTAAGCGGGTTTTTCCACCGTAAATTCCGTGATTTTTATCTGGATAAATTGCCCAGTCAAATTGTTTGTTGGCTTGTACTAAAGCTTCTACCATTTTCATGGTATTTTGAAAGTGTACGTTATCATCAGCCGTTCCATGAATTAATAAAAAGTTTCCTTTCAATTTATTTACATGAGTAATTGGCGAATTGTTATCATAACCATTTGCGTTTTCTTGCGGTGTTTGCATGTATCTTTCGGTGTAAATGCTGTCATAATATCGCCAAGAAGTTACCGGTGCAACTGCAATTGCAGATTTGAAAACATCAGCACCTTGGAAAATACAATTGGCCGCCATAAAACCTCCATAAGACCATCCAAAAATACCAATTCTAGATTTGTCTACAAAAGTGTATTTACCAAAAACTTTGGCAGCATCAATTTGGTCTTCTACTTCGAATTTTCCCAATTCTTTTTGCGTACATTTTTTAAATTCTACACCCTTAAAACCAGTTCCTCTTCCGTCAACACAAGCTACAATATATCCTTTTTGTGCCAACATCATAAACCAATAATCGTCTGTTCCATTCCAAGCATTTTCTACTTGTTGTGAACCTGGTCCCGAATATTGAAACATAAATACAGGATATTTTTTAGTTGCATCAAAATCTTTTGGTTTTATCATCCAAGTGTTTAATACATGACCTTTTTCTGTAGTGATGGTTGAAAATTCTTTCGGCGCTACGTTGTATTTTGCTAATTTTTCTTCCACAGCTTCATTCGATTGAATTTTCTTTACTTCTTTGGAAGTTTTAGAATCATTTAAAGAATAATAAGGCGCGGCAGTAGCACTAGAAAAGGTGTTTATAAAATATTGGAAGTTTGGACTAAAAGTAGCCGTATTTGTTCCTGTTTTGGTTGAAAGTCTTTTTTTAGCTTTTCCGTCAATTGAAATAGCATATACATCTCTATTTATTGAACCGTTTTCAACCGATTGATAATAAATTGTTTTGTTTTTTTCATCAAAACCATAATAAGCGGTTACATCCCAATTTCCTTTTGTAACCTGGTTTTTCAACTTGCCAGTTTTGTCGTAATAATAAATATGATTGAAACCGTCTTTTTCTGAAGTCCAAATAAAGCTATTGTCTTTCAAAAAGGTTAAGTTATCTGTAATATCCACGTAAGCTTTGTCTTTTTCGTTTAAAATTACTTTTTTGCTGCCAGAATTTCCATCAACAAATAATACATCTAAATTATCTTGATGGCGGTTGATTATTTGCGCACTTAAAATATTTTGATCGTTTGTCCACTTTAATCTTGCAATATAAAAATCGGCATAATTACTTAAATCAATTTTTTGGGTTTTTGCCGCAGCAACATCATAAATATGCAACGATACTTCCGCGTTTTTTTCTCCTGCTTTTGGGTATTTAAAAACAGATTGTGTTGGATATAACCCTTGATTGTACATGTCCATTGAAAATTCAGGAACATCTGTTTCATCAAATCGTATAAAAGCTATTTTAGTTCCGTCAGCATTCCAATCAAAAGCGCGTACAAAAACAAATTCTTCTTCGTATACCCAATCTGTAATTCCGTTAATGATGCTGTTTTTCTTTCCGTCCGAAGTAATTTGCGTTTCTTTATTTAAAAGTAAATCAAAAACATACAGGTTGTTTTCGAAAGCGTAAGCAACTTTATTTCCATCTGATGAAAACGTAGGTTCTTGAATGGCTTTATCTGTAAATTTTGATAATTTTTTAGCTGCAATATCGTACACAAAATAATTTGCAGTATATGAACGTCTAAAAATGGATTCGGTATTTGTGGCAATTAATATTTTTTTCTCAGCCTGATCAAATGTGTAACTATCAATTGAAGTCAACTCTTTAAAATCTTTCGTGTCAATTAGGGTTGCAACTTTATTTAAAGTCGCATAATCAAATAAATCAATTTGCATGGTTTTAGAATTTCTGTCAAAATTTAGCACCGTATATTGGTTGGTATTTTTCATGGAATTTAATTCGTCCATGCCTTTTGTTCTATAAGCGCCTCCCCAAATTTCTTCTAAAGTTAATTTTTGCTGAGCAACAACTGATATTGAAGTGGTTAGCAACAATAATAGTATACTTGTAAAATTTCTCATATTTTTTTGATTGTAAAAACCTTCAATTTTAGTGAAAATTTACGACATATTCCTAATAAAAATTGAATTTTTTACTTTCTAAGTTTTATTTTTTTAAAAATAACTTTTATTATCTTTGTCATTCAATCAGAAATTAATGTCGCAAAATACAACAGGTTTTTCAAAACTAAGTAAAGAAGAAAAAATAAATTGGATAGCAGAAAAACATTTTTCCAATCCAGACCAAGCTGTTGCTCTTTTACAACGCTATCAAAATTCTGATGCTTCCCTTCAAAAACTGCATGATGAATTTATAGAAAATACTTTATCAAATTTTTATTTGCCATTAGGTGTTGCGCCAAATTTTGAAATTAATGGAAAAACCTATACCATACCGATGGCTATTGAAGAGAGTTCTGTTGTGGCAGCTGCAAGTAAAGCTGCTAAGTTTTGGGGTGCTCGGGGAGGTTTTAAAACGACTATTTTAGGTACAGAAAAAATTGGTCAAGTTCATTTTTTGTATGAAGGCGACAAACAAAAAATTATTGAATATTTCAATTTTGTAAAACCGTTTTTATTTGAAGAAGCAGACAGTATTACTAAGAACATGCAAAAGCGTGGTGGCGGAATTTCAGATATCCAATTAATTGATAAAACCGCAGCTTTAGTAAATTATTATCAATTACACGCTACTTTTCAGACTAAAGATAGTATGGGTGCTAATTTTATTAATTCTTGTTTAGAACAATTTGCCAAAACATTTAAAAATAAATCAGAAGAATTTGGAATCCATTCGATTCAAATTGTAATGAGTATTTTGAGTAATTTTGTGCCAAATTGTGTAGTTCGTGCCGAAGTTTCGTGCCCAGTTTCTAAACTTAATGAAGACAAAAATAATTCATCAAGTGAATTTGCAGAAAAGTTTTTAACCGCTGTAAAAATAGCAGAAGTTGAACCCTACAGAGCCGTAACACACAATAAAGGAATCATGAATGGCATTGATGCTGTTGTATTAGCCACAGGAAACGATTTTCGTGCTGTAGAAGCTGGTGTACATGCATTTGCAAGTAAAAACGGAAGCTACACAAGTTTGTCTCACGCCAAAATAGAAAATGGAATTTTTACATTTTGGTTGGAAGTCCCTTTGGCTTTGGGAACCGTTGGAGGCTTAACGAATTTACATCCGTTGGTCAAATTTTCTTTAGAAATGTTAGGTAATCCTTCTGCAACGGAATTAATGGAAATTGTTGCTGTTGCTGGATTGGCTCAAAATTTTGCAGCTTTACGCTCGTTAACTACTTCAGGAATTCAGCAAGGGCACATGAAAATGCATTTGAATAATATTTTAAATCAGCACCAAGCTACAAAAGAAGAAAAACTATTAGTTGTAGCACATTTTGAAAACCAAACTGTTGCACATAATTTAGTAGTAGATTTTTTAGAGAGTTTAAGAACTAAGTAAAACCCTTGCGACCCTTGCGAAAATCTTCACGAACTTTGCGGTTAAAAAACATGAATGAAACTTACTATTCTAACGGAAAACTTCTAATAACTGGAGAATATTTGGTCTTAAATGGTGCCAAAGCATTAGCCTTGCCTACAAAATTTGGTCAATCGTTACAGGTCAGTTCAATTCCGAACAAAATAATAATTTGGACTAGTTATGATGCAGATAAAAGCATTTGGTTTGAAGCCGAACTCACTTTTAACGACATTATTACAGTTAAAAATTTTGATGAGGCACATCCAATAAAGAACACTTTAGTTAAAATTTTGCATCAAGCAAATCTTCAAAACCCCAATTTTTTAGCTTCAGAAACAGGTTATAAAATTGAAACCGAATTAACTTTTCCAAGAAATTGGGGATTAGGCACTTCTTCTACATTAATAAATAATATTGCCCAATGGTTACAAATTGATGCTTTTGATTTACTTCGAAAAAGTTTTGGAGGGAGCGGTTATGATATTGCTTGTGCGCAAAATAATTTGGCAATTACTTATCAGTTAGATGAAAATGAACAACCCATTGTTGAGGTAGTTGATTTTTATCCCAATTATAACGAAAACATCTATTTTGTATATTTAAATAAAAAGCAAAATAGTCGTCATGCGATTCAGAATTACATGAATAAGCAACAGTTTTTAATCAAAAAAACAGCAACTATTTCTGAAATTACAAATAAAATTGTGGTTTCGTCAAATTTAGAAGTTACCATTGATTTATTAAATCATCATGAAGTTATTTTAAGCGATATTTTAGAAATGGAAACCGTAAAAGAACGTTTGTTTTCTGATTTTAAAGGAACGATAAAAAGCTTAGGTGCTTGGGGCGGCGATTTCGTAATGGTACTATCGAAAGAAAATCCAACGCATTATTTTCATTCAAAAGGATATGAAACTATTTTAACATATGATGAAATGATTTTGGTTTAAATGATTTATTAAATAAAAATTATTATTTTTACGTAAGTATTTCATTAATAAGCACATAAATCTAAAAATAGTTTCGCATGAAAAAGTCACTTTTTATTTTATTTATTTTCCTAACAATATTTTCATCTTGTTCAGAAGAAAACGCTCCTGCTGAGAACACTACTGATGAACCTAATAAAGTTTTATTGCTTAAAGTAGATTATTTAACAAACATTTTTCAAGGCGGAAAAGAAACTACTTATACAGAAAATTCAAATTCATTTACTATTTCACATCAATCTGTTCCAGCCGCTGATTTTGGAAATATTAAGTTGAAATATGATGAAATCAATCAAATTCTTTTTGATGGTGATATTATTTGGATGGGCTTAGGGCAAATACTTTATCCGCAAAATATGCTTGCGGCCAATCAATTTGAAGCAGTTCTGACAGCTGATGTTGTTTTTCCAACTACGAATTTTAATCCTATTTTACCACAACCAAATTTAGGAAATAATTACAATCAGGTTTGGATGGCTGTTCAAAACTTGGTAAAAGTTAGACAATATTTAATTTCAAATCCAACAGGAGTAGTACACTTATATCTTTATACACCAAGTGTTGGTGTAGGAAATCCTGCTGACTGGAAATGGATTGTTTTAATGAAAAATTAGTTTTTATAAGTCTAATTTTATAAATCTATATCCCAAAACTTTTTCTAATTTTTCACTTGATACAATTTTACCAATATTAGTTTCATTTTGATTGAATAGTGGAGCAATTAAATGTAACTGCTTAGCTTTTTCGGTATAATAGTTTTTCCTTGTCGGATGGTTGGGTGCGACTGCGTTAAAAGTTTCATTTCTTACATTGTCATGCTGAACTTGATTCAGCATCTCACAAATAATCCCAATACAATCTTCTAGATGAATTAAATTTATTGGGGCTTCAGGATTAGAAATATTTGTTTTTCCAGCCAACATATTTATAGGATTACGGTCTTCGCCAACCAATCCTCCAAAACGAATAATAGCAGAATTAAAATGCAAATTTTTTAAAAGTATATTTTCAACTTCTACCAATTGTTTTCCACTTTCTGTATCTGGATTCATAATAGATTCTTCTGTAACAGTTGAAATAGAAGCAGTGTCAGCATAAACGGAAGTAGAACTGATAAAAAGCACTTTTTTTATAGTAGAATTTTCAATAAACGGAATCAAATTTTTGATTTTATTTAAAAACGTTTTCTCTGAAGTTGCTTCCTTAATTTTTCTTAATCCAGGTGGAATATTAATAATTAGAATTTCAGAATCGTATAAAAATTCAGTTACTGAATCACTAATTTTAGTTTCAGAAAGTTCTAATAAAAAAGGCTCAATGTTATCAGATTTTAAAATGTTTAATTTGTTTTCAGAAGTCGTAGACCCTTTAACTTCAAAACCAATCTCAATTAATTTTTTAGCTAATGGGAAACCTAACCAGCCGCAACCTAATATGCTAATTTTCATCTTATTTTTTTACTAATACATATCCATCATTTTCAACCGCCATATACCCTTGATCGTAAACAAAATAATAAACATTTCCTGTTTTTGTGGTGTAACTAGATGTCATTAAATCAAAATCAAAACCCTTACTCATTAATTTGGTTTTTGTGGTTTTGGTTTTTTCTTCTGGGTTTAATTCTGTTAAAATTCGATAATTTTTGCGTAATTTATTATTAATGTTGCGCATCAAATTGGTTTGATCTTTATTCATTTTATTGTTGTAGGCGTTTCGGCATCCATCGCTGCAGAATTTTTTATCTTCTCTTCCTACAATTTTATCTTGACATTCTAAACAAGTTTTATTCATAACAATTTCTTTTGAGGACCAATAAAAGTAATAAAAAAATATAAATATTGAATGTTTTCAAATTTTTTATTTTTCGATTACAAACGACAACAAACATTTACAACCGATTTTAAATGAATATTAACCGAATAACCTTTTTTTCTTGCCACATCTTTGCACTGTCGAAATGAAACAACGAGTTCAATTGAAGACAAATTTTAATTAACATAAACATTTAAATTTTAAACACCATGAAAAACAGAGTACAATTAATCGGGCATGTAGGTCAAGAACCAGAAATCAAAAATTTAGAATCTGGAAAAGTAGCCAATTTTACAATCGCTACGAATGAAAATTACACCAACGCTAAAGGTGAAAAAGTAGAACAAACCGAGTGGCACAGAGTTTCTGCTTGGGGAAAAACAGCAGAAATTGTGGAAAAACTAATCGCAAAAGGAGCTCACGTGGCTTTGGAAGGTAAATTAACACATAGAAGCTACGACGACAAAGAAGGAAACAAACGTTTTATCACGGAAGTGATTGCGAACGAATTGGTATTATTAAGCAAATAAAAATTACATTACATTACTTAGATTTTTTTAATTATTCAAATCTGAGTTCCAAAAAAATCAATTAACAAAAACAATTAAATTTTATACGCCATGAAAAATTCAGTACAATTAATCGGAAATGTTGGTCAAGAACCAGAAATCAAAAACCTTGAAGGAGGAAAAAAACTAGCAAATATTTCAATTGCTACAAACGAAGTATATTATCGTGAAAACGGTGATAAAGTAGAACAAACGCAATGGCACCGTGTTACAGCTTGGGGCAAAACAGCAGAAATTATTGAAAGATTTGTAACCAAAGGGAAAGAAATCGCCATTGAAGGAAAATTAACACACAGAAGTTACGATGATAAAGATGGAAACAAACGTATTATTACCGAAGTAGTTGCAAGTGAAATTTTATTAATAAGTAAATAATTTTGACATGAAAGTTAGTGTATTTTCTATCCGAATAGATCCTGCATTTCTGGAGTTGGATCAAAAAAAGTTAAATGAGTTTTTAAAAGCGGTAACATTCAAAAAATCCAGCACACAACTTATTGAAAGTGGAGAATTTCATTGGTCTGTTATTATTCATTATGAAAACGAAGTTCAAAATAAACCAGAACAATTTGAAAGAAAGTCTTACGATGATTTACTGCCGAAAGACAAACAAGTGTACGGATACTTAAACCAATGGAGAAATGAAAAATCCGAACAACTAAATCAGAAGAAATTTATGATTTGCCACAATTCTGAGTTAATAGATTTGGCACAATATAAGCCAAGTAATTTAGACGAATTAAAACAAATTAAAGGTTTTGGAAAACAAAAAGCAGATAAATTTGGCAAAGATATTTTAGCGATTTTAAATGCTGTTTAAATTTTGAAGGATAGGAAGAGTGCTTTTTAGTACTCTTCTTATTCATTCATTAAACTTTCAAATTCTTCAAAAAACAAACCCAAATGATATCCGTCTATTAATCCGTGATGGACATAAACTGCCATTGGAATTTTTTTCACACCGTTTTCATCCGTAATTTTTCCAAAAGAAAATTTTGGACAACTATCAGGCATTGAAAAACTTCTAGAATGAGAAATAGAAGTAAAATTTATCCAAGGTAAAGCCGAAAAATGAATAATATTTTCATGGTATTCTTTTGTAAAAAGTCCGGCTGTATTTTGAACTCTAGTAACTTCATTATTAAAATTAGATTCAAAATTGCTCAGATTTTCATCATATTCAATTTCTGAAAAACCGAACGTTTTATCTTCACGTAAAATAGTTGCCGACGCATTAATTGTATCATACAGATACACTTTGTCTTCTTCTATTCGGTACCTAAAATTTTCAATTTTATTTACTGCAACAATAGTTTTATGTAAATAATATACGAAAAAACTAACACCAACTTCTTTAGCTTTATGATAGGCTTTTGTGCAATCAAATTGGATTGTAGTTCCAAAAAAAGGTTCTTCAAATTTGCTGAAAAACTTAAAATGTTCAGCTCGGTTCCAGGTGGCAATGTGAAGCTCTTTTTTCATTATAAAATATCAAAAAGTTCCGATAAATTTGTAATCGTATTGAAGTTTTTATGTTCAATTTCAAAGTCAATTTTTTCGTATTCCCAAGTTGTGTGATACGGAATATGAATCGCGTGTCCGCCCAAATTCAAAACAGGTAAGACATCTGATTTCAAGGAATTCCCAATCATTAAAAAATCTTCGGGATGGCAGTCTAAACGGCTCAGCATTTTTTGGTAATCCAATTCGGTTTTATCGCTCATCACTTCAATATGGTGAAAAAAAGCACCAATTCCTGAATCATGTAATTTACGATGTTGGTCTTTTAAATCGCCTTTTGTGGCTACGACCAATTTATATTTCCCTTTTAATTGTTCTAAAACTTCGTTAATGTTTGGAAGTAATTCCACTGGTTTTTGCAATAAATCCTTTCCAATAGTAATTATTTTCTCGATCCCGCTTCCAGAAATTGTATGATTGGTTAATTCCAAAGCGGTTTCAATCATGGAAAGTGTAAATGCCTTAATTCCAAATCCATACAAAGATAAATTTGCAATTTGATGATTTAAAATTAACCCTAAAATTTCTTGCTTTGAGGCATAATCTTGAAACAAAATACAGAAACGCTCTTGGGCTTCATCAAAATATGGTTCGTTGTGCCAAAGTGTGTCGTCTGCATCAAATGCGATTACTTTTGGGTTCATATTTTAAGATATCATCGCACCATTATTCACCCCTTCAGCATCCGGATTTACGAAAACCAATTTGCCTTCCGCGTTATTAGTCAATAATAACATGCCTTCGCTTTCTACGCCACGTAAAACTCTTGGCGCTAGGTTTACCAATACAGTTACGCGTTTTCCAATTACTTCTTCTGGGGTAAAATGTTCCGCAATTCCAGAAACTATGGTTCTTACGTCTATTCCCGTATCTACTTTTAAAACTAACAATTTGTTTGCTTTTGGCATTTTTTCAGCTTCGATGATGGTTCCGATTCGTAAATCTACTTTGGCAAAATCTTCAAATGTGATGGTTTCTTTTTGCGATTCAGCTTTTGTGTTTTCCACTTTATTTGCGGTTTTAGTTGCTTCTAATTTATCTAATTGTTTTTGGATTTCGGTGTCTTCAATTTGGGCAAACAAAATTTCGGCTTGACCAATTTGATGTCCTGGTTTTGTCAAATTCCAGTTTTCAAATTCTAAATTCCAATTATTGACTTCAATATGTAATATGTTGCACAATTTAGAAGAAGTAAATGGCAAAAATGGTTCAGAAAGTATCGCTAAAGCTGATGCAATTTGCAGCGCTACATACATTTGAGTTTGAACTCTAGCAGGATTTTCTTTAATCATTTTCCAAGGTTCTTCGTCGGCTAAATATTTATTTCCTAAACGGGCTACGTTCATTAATTCGCTTAATGCTTCTCTGAATCGGTAACGTTCAATCGAACTTGAAATCACCGCTGGATATGCTTTTAATTCTGCTAAAGTTTTTTTGTCAACTTCTGAATATTCATTTGGCGTTGGAACAATTCCTTCATAATATTTATGGGTTAACACAACAACACGATTGATGAAATTTCCAAAAATTGCAGCCAATTCATTATTATTTCTAGCTTGAAAATCTTTCCAAGTAAAGTCGTTGTCTTTTGTTTCTGGAGCATTAGCCGTTAAAGCATAACGCAGTGAATCTTGTTTTTCTGGAAAATCTTGTAAATATTCGTGTAACCAAACCGCCCAATTTTTTGATGTTGACAATTTGTTGCCCTCTAAATTTAAAAATTCATTTGCAGGAACATTATCTGGTAAAATATAACTTCCTTCTGCTTTTAACATCGCAGGAAAAATAATACAATGGAATACGATATTGTCCTTCCCAATGAAATGAACCAATTTTGTATCTTCATCTTTCCAATAAGGTTCCCAATCTTTTCCTTCACGAGTCGCCCATTCTTTGGTTGCCGAAATGTAACCAATAGGCGCATCAAACCAAACGTATAATTTTTTTCCTTCGGCACCTGCAACAGGCACATCAATTCCCCAATCTAAATCACGCGTTACGGCTCTTGGTTCTAAACCGCCGTCAATCCATGATTTTACTTGTCCGTACACATTTGGTTTCCAGTCGTTTTTATGACCTTCTAAAATCCATTCTCTTAAAAAAGATTCGTAACGATTTAAAGGTAAAAACCAGTGTTTGGTCGATTTTAAAATCGGAGTATCACCTGTAATTGTTGATTTCGGATTGATTAAATCGGTTGCATTTAAAGTCGAACCACATTTTTCACATTGGTCGCCATAGGCTTCTGGGTTGTCGCATTTCGGACAAGTTCCTGTTACGAAACGGTCAGCTAAAAACTGGTCGGCTTTTGCATCGTATAATTGGTCAGTGATTTCTTCAATGAAATCGCCTTTATCGTATAATTTTTTGAAAAATTCAGATGCCGTTTTATGGTGAATATCAGAGGAAGTTCTTGAATAATTATCAAAAGAAATTCCAAAATCTAAAAAAGATTGACGAATAATTGCGTCATATTTATCAATTACTTCTTGTGGCGTGATCCCTTCTTTCTTGGCTTTCATGGAAATCGCCACACCATGTTCATCGCTTCCGCAGATAAAAGCTACATCTCTTCCTTGTAATCGTAAGTATCTTGCATATATATCAGAAGGCACATAAACACCTGCCAAATGGCCAATATGGATTGGTCCATTTGTGTATGGAAGTGCTGCTGTAATTGTATATCTTTTCGGATTTTTTAACATATTGTCATTAAATTTGATACAAAAATAATTCATTTAAGAGGAATAGACGAATTTTTCTGTTCAAATTCCTTATTTTTGAATTCTTATTTAATTTTATATGATTATACCACCATTTTTAAAGGCAGGAGACACAGTTGCACTAGTTTGTACCGCACGAAAATTTTTTCCAGAAGATGCCAAACCCGCTATTGAATTATTAGAATCTTGGGGATTAAAAGCAAAATTGGGTAATACGATTGGTTTAGATAATTACCAATTAGGTGGCACGGATACCGAACGAACAGCTGATTTTCAAGCACAATTAGACGATGAAAACGTAAAAGCTATTTGGTGTGCTCGAGGCGGATATGGAACTGTTAGAATTATTGATTCGTTAGATTTTACAAAATTCAAGAAACAGCCTAAATGGATTATGGGATTTTCGGACGTTACCGTTTTACACAGTCAATTGAATTTGGAACGTGTGGCATCGCTGCATGCTATTATGCCTTTTACAGTGCCAAATGCACCTGAAGAAGTAAAAGAAACCTTGCGAAAAGCATTTTTTGGAGAAACGATTTCATATACAATTCCTTCGAAAAGTTATGATATTAAAGGAATAGCTTCGGGCGAATTGGTTGGAGGAAACATTTCTATTTTGTACAGTTTATTAGGTTCAAAATCAGCAATTGATACGAAAGATAAAATTCTATTTATTGAAGATTTAGACGAATATTTATATCATATTGATAGAATGCTATACAATTTAAAACGCAACGGCTATTTTGAACATGTTAAAGGAATTATAGTAGGAAGTATGACCGATATGCACGATAATGAAATTCCGTTTGGGCAAAATGAAGTGCAAATTATAACCGAAATAGCTAAAGATTTTTCCATTCCAATTGCATTTCAATTTCCTGCGGGTCATCAATCGGATAATCGCACCTTAATTTTAGGAAAACAAGTGGATTTTGAAGTAAATGAAAAAGAGGTGAAACTACAATTCCATTAATATTGACACATTAATAAATGGCAGAACACAACGAATTAGGAAAAACTGGCGAAGATTTTGCAGTTAATTTTTTAGAAAAAAACGGCTATGAAATTTTAGCAACCAATTTGACGTTTCAAAAAGCAGAAGTAGATATTATTGCTTTGAAAGACGGAATTCTAGCAGTGGTTGAAGTGAAAACTAGAAGCAGTATTGATTTAGGATTACCTCAAGATTTTGTAAAACCAAAAAAAATTCAACTTTTAGTCAAAGCTATTAATGAATATGTAATTGTCAATGATTTGGATGTCGAAGTACGATTTGATATTATTGCTATTCATGCAAAAGGGACAATATTTGAAATTGAACATTTAGAGGCAGCTTTTTATTATTTCAACAATTAGAATAAAAATAACATTTTGATTTATATGTTTGTGTTTAAAATCTGAAAAATTAATAAGTAAAAACGAAAATTTATCTTCTATTTCTGTAAATTAACTTACGAAAATCAAATAGATTTTTTTGTAATATAAGATTTAAAAAAAAATAGGCTAGTCATTGACTAGCCTATTTTTTATTCTTCTTGTTTGGCATCCATTACCCAAGTGTCCATAAAGGCCGTGGTGTAATTTCCAGCCACATAATCTGGATGATCCATTAATTGTCTGTGGAACGGGATTGTTGTTTTTATGCCTTCAATATGAAACTCGTCTAAAGCGCGTTTCATTTTATTTATAGCTTCTTGTCTGGTTTGCGCCGTTGTAATTAACTTTGCAATCATCGAGTCATAATTTGGTGGAATCGTATAACCAGCATATACATGAGTATCTAAACGAACACCGTGTCCGCCTGGCGAATGTAATACAGTAATTTTTCCTGGTGAAGGACGGAAGTCGTTATACGGATCTTCTGCATTAATTCTGCATTCAATCGCATGTAATTGAGGAAAATAGTTTTTACCAGAAATTGGAATTCCAGCAGCAACCATAATTTGTTCACGAATTAAATCGTAATCTACAACTTGTTCTGTAATTGGATGTTCTACCTGAATACGGGTATTCATTTCCATAAAGTAGAAATTTCTATGTTTGTCAACTAAAAATTCCACTGTTCCTGCGCCTTCGTATTTTATATATTCTGCTGCTTTTACCGCGGCTGTTCCCATAGCTTCACGTAATTCATCTGTCATAAACGGAGAAGGTGTTTCTTCTGTTAATTTTTGATGACGACGTTGCACAGAACAATCTCTTTCCGATAAGTGACAGGCTTTGCCGTAAGCATCACCCACAACCTGAATTTCAATATGTCTTGGTTCTTCAATCAATTTTTCAAGATACATGCCATCATTTCCAAAAGCTGCCGCAGATTCTTGACGTGCACTTTCCCATGATTTTAATAAATCTTCTTGTTTCCATACTGCGCGCATTCCTTTTCCGCCACCACCAGCAGTTGCTTTTAACATGACTGGGTAGCCAAATTCACCTGCCAATTTTTCGGCTTGTTCGTAAGATTCTAAAATACCAACTGAACCAGGGACACAAGGTACGCCGGCTTCAATCATTGTTGATTTTGCGGAAGCTTTGTCGCCCATTCTGTCAATCATTTCTGGTGAAGCACCAATAAATTTGATATTGTGTTCTTGGCAAATCTTCGAAAATTTAGCATTTTCTGAAAGGAAACCATAACCAGGATGAATAGCATCAGCATTAGTAATTTCTGCAGCTGCGATAATGTTAGACATTTTCAAGTAAGATAAATTACTTGGCGGTGGGCCGATACAAACGGCTTCGTCAGCAAATTTAACGTGTAAACTTTCGGCGTCAGCAGTAGAATAAACAGCTACTGTTTTAATTCCCATTTCTCTACAAGTACGAATAACACGTAAAGCAATTTCACCTCTATTGGCAATTAATATTTTTTTAAACATATCTTTTTTTTAAAAATTCAATAAACAAATTCCAAATTCCAAAACCTAAAAATAAACTTTTTTTGGAATTTGGAATTTAAAATATTGGAATTTAAAATAACTATGATGGATCAACTAAAAATAAAGGTTGGTCAAATTCAACTGGAGAAGAATCGTCAACTAATATTTTTACAATTTTACCAGAAATTTCAGATTCAATTTCGTTGAATAATTTCATGGCTTCTACTACACAAACTACATCACCTTTGCTAATAGTACTTCCCACTTCAACAAACATTGGTTTGTCTGGAGCAGATTTTCTGTATAAAGTACCAATCATTGGAGATTTAATTGTAATGTATTTAGAATTGTCTTCTACATTAGTGTTAACTGGCGCAGCAACTGCAGGTGCAGCAATTGCAGGCGCAGCTTGCTGAACAGCTTGTTGCGCTGGCGCTTGTTGCACATAGGTAATATCATGAGAATTACCTTCTAATGTAGTTCTAATTGTAATTTTTACATCGCCCGTTTCTAATTTTACTTCTGCTACTCCAGAATTAGACACAAATTTGATTAGGTTTTGAATTTCTTTTAAATCCATAATTAAGTTGTTTTAGTTATAGTTTGTTGTTCTTAATACGCCCATTTTAAGTAAATAGATCCCCATGTGAATCCACCACCAAATGCAGCAAAAATTAAATTATCTCCTTTTTTAAATTTATCTTCAAAATCTGCTAAAAGTAAAGGTAGTGTAGCAGAAGTGGTATTTCCGTATCTGTGAATGTTGACTAAAACTTTAGATTCGTCTACATTCATTCTATTTGCAGTGGCGTCAATAATTCTTTTGTTTGCTTGATGTGCAATTAACCAATTTACATCATCGTGCGTTAAGTTATTACGTTGCATGATTTTTTCACTTACATCTGCCATACCTGAAACAGCGTGTTTGAATACGGTTTTTCCATCTTGAAATACAAAATGTTGTTTGTTTTTTATGGTTTCTTCAGATGGAGGTAAAATAGAACCACCTGCTTCAATTTTTAAAAAATCTCTTCCAATTCCGTCCGATTTTAAAATTTCGTCTTGAACTCCTAATCCTTCAAAATTAGGCTCAAACAAAGCTGCACCGGCGCCGTCTCCAAAAATAATACAGGTAGCACGGTCAGTATAATCAATTATAGATGACATTTTATCAGCGCCTATAAGTAATACTTTTTTATATTTTCCAGATTGAATGTAAGCTGAAGCGGTTGACATACCAAAAAGAAATCCTGAACAAGCAGCTTGTAAGTCGAATGCAAAGGCATTTGTAGCTCCAATTTGCGTGGCTACATATACTCCAGTTGCCGCTACAGGCAAATCTGGTGTGGTAGTTGCCATAATTACCAAGTCAATATCTTTTGGATCTAGTTTTGCTTTTTCTATAAGGTTTTGAGCGGCTTTAATGGCAAGGTAAGAAGTTCCTTCGCCGTCTAATTTTAAAAGCCTTCTCTCTTTTATTCCGGTTCTTGATGTTATCCATTCATCATTGGTATCAACCAAAGTTTCTAGAACCTGATTTGATAATACATATTCTGGTACATACGAGCCAATTGCAGTAATTGCGGCAGTAATTTTATTCATTGTTTTTAATGTTATTTTTTTTGGTAACATATGTGTCGCTATTTCTTTGTGATTTTCTTTCGAAGCACGCAGTGTTTAAGGCGATTTCATAAATAAATAATTTTCTTTGCAACTTTGTGTGCGTAAAGAGGCGAAAATTACGAATTATTTCGGAATTTTCTAAAAATACAAATAGATAATTTTCATTAAAATAAAAAAAACCCTCACGCAGGTGAGAGTTTCTCAATAATTTTTTTGAAATTATAGCATACTATCCGTCTTGTCGATAACAACTTGACCTCTGTAATACATTTTACCTTCATGCCAGTATGCTCTATGATATAAGTGAGCTTCACCAGTTACTACGCAAGTTGCAATTTGTTGTGCAGATGCTTTGTAGTGTGTTCTTCTTTTGTCTCTTCTAGTCGATGACTGTCTACGTTTAGGATGTGCCATTTTATTCTATTTTTTATCCGTTAATAGTTTTTTTAAACCTTCCCATCTTGGGTCTATTTCTTTAATCTCTTGTGCTTTTGTTTCTTTTGGAGAAAACTTTTCCAAATTTTGTAATGCTTCTGATTGTAATGTACCATCTTTTATTCCAGTGTGTATTCTTTTTGTTGGAACAGATAAAATCATCATTTCATAACAATATTGTGCTACGTTTACTTGAAATTCATCATGAGGCAAAATGATAAATTCATCATGGTCATCATTAAATTCTTCGCCAAATCTAACTATGAGTTTCATTTTACCTTTAATCGGTAAATCAAAATCTTCGTTTGTTAAATCGCAAGGAACATTTACAATTCCTTTGTGCGAAAAACTGAGTTCAAGCATATTGCTTTTTTTCTCTAATACTACATTCATTTTGATGTTAGAACTATTAAATTCTTCATAGCCAAAATGAGTAAAGAACGTATTGTTTACTTGAAATTCAAACTGGTGTTTACCCAGTTTTAATCCTGAAAATGGGATTAAAAATTCTTTTAATATATCCATAACATCAGTTTTTCCCTTTTTATAAGGGTGTGCAAAGATACAAAAATATTGGAATTACAATAATTTTCTTTGCTTTTTTTTAAATTAAACTTTACCTGTTCCTTTTTTCAAAGGGTTGTTGGTTAATTCATCATATTCCATGCGATTTTTATATATGTCTATAGCGCTGTAAACGGCTTCTCTGAAAGAACTTTCGTTGGCTATATTTTTTCCTGCAATGTCAAAACCTGTTCCGTGATCTGGCGAGGTTCTTATTTTGTTTAAACCTGCTGTAAAATTCACACCTTCACCAAAAGAAAGGGTTTTGAAAGGAATTAATCCTTGGTCGTGATACATCGCAACTACCGCATCGTAATTTTTATATTGGCTGGAACCAAAAAAACTATCTGCTGAAAACGGGCCAAAAACTTGAATACCACTTTTAAAAATCTTCTCTAAACTTGGTTTCACAATTTCATCATCTTCTTTGCCAATTACGCCATTATCGCCGCTATGTGGATTCAATCCCAAAACTGCAATTTTTGGTTTGTTTATTTTAAAATCGGCAATTAAACTTTGATTTATAGTGTTGATTTTTTTCTCAATTAATTTTGAATTGATATGTTTTGACAACTCTGCAATAGGAATATGGTCTGTAATTAATCCCACTTTAATATCTTCATGAACCATAAACATTAAGGCTTCACCTTCTAATTGTTCGTTTAGATAATCGGTATGTCCTGCAAATCTGTAATCATCCGCTTGAATGTTGTATTTATTTATAGGCGCAGTTACCAAAATGTCAATTTGGTTATTTTTTAAAGCCGCAGTTGCCGCTTGAAACGATTTGATTGCGTATTTACCTATTTCTTCATCTAATTTGCCGTTTTCTAAATTAGCCCCTTCGCGCCATACATTTAAAACATTTATTTTTCCTAAAACAATTTGATTTAGATTGTCAATTCCTTGTATAAATGCGTTTAAATTGTAAGTTCTTTTTAAAAACGAAACAATTTTAGCATTAGCAAAAATAACAGGCGTGCAGATGTCTAAC
>CAMDGB010000013.1 GCA_945897915.1 Chryseobacterium gleum
GTTTTGATATAGAATTGGAAACATTAAGTCAAAATTTAAATAAAAAACGTTTTATCACTTGTCATTCTTATGTGCAATCTGAAATAAATATGTTACTAAAAGTGGCCGAAAAATACAATTTTAAAATTCAAACTTTTACACATATTTTAGAAGGCTATAAAGTAGCAGACAAAATGGCCAAACATGGCGTTGGTGGTTCTACTTTCGCGGATTGGTGGGGCTATAAATTTGAAGTAAATGACGCCATTCCTTACAACGCGGCACTTATGAATAATATTGGTGTTACAGTTTCAATCAATTCTGATGATGCAGAAATGTCGAGAAGATTGAATCAGGAAGCTGCCAAAACATTAAAATATGGCGGTGTAACGGAAGAAGCAGCTTGGAATTTTGTGACTTTAAATCCAGCTAAATTACTACAAGTTGATGATAAAGTGGGAAGTATTAAAGTTGGCAAAGATGCCGATGTAGTGCTTTGGTCAGACAATCCATTAACCATTTATGCAACTGTAGAAAAAACTATTGTTGATGGAATTATTTTCTTCGATTTAGACCAGGAAACCGCCAAAAATGAAATGGTTCAAAAAGAAAGAAATGAATTAATTAATTTAATGTTAGATGCCAAAAACAAAGGCTTAAAAACACAAGAACCAAAGAAAAAATCGAGCGGACATTATCACTGTGATACACTTGGTGAAAAATGCAGGGAATTTCATGCTAAATACAACAACTAATGAAAAAACTAACTTACATATTCGCATTAACTACATTAATTAGTTTTGCACAACAAACGCCAGCACCAAAACAAACAAAATCGATATTAATTATTGGTGGAACAGCACATTTAGGTAACGGAAAAATTCAAGAAAACAGTCTGATTTCTATTGTTGATGGAAAAATCGCTTCTGTTTCTGATGCAACTGTAACAAAAATTGCCAAACACGATATTAGTATTCAAGCTGATGGAAAGCATATTTATCCTGGATTCATTGCACCAAATTCTACTTTAGGATTAGTGGAAATTGATGCCGTTCGAGCTTCAGATGATGAAAGTGAAATTGGCGAATTCAATCCACATATTAGAAGTTTAATCGCTTACAATGCCGAATCAAGACTAACGGAATCAGCTCGACCAAATGGCGTTTTAATGGCACAAATAACACCACGTGGTGGAAGAATTTCTGGAACTTCTTCTGTAGTGCAACTAGATGCTTGGAACTGGGAAGATGCCGTAATTAAAGAAAATGATGGTATTCATATACGTTGGCCAAATAGTTATGCAAGATTAGGTTGGTGGGCAGAACCTGGTGGAATTGAATCGAACAAAAAATATGAGGAACAAACCAAAGGCGTTCAACAATTTTTTGACAATGCGTTTAATTATTTAAAATCAGATAAAAAAACAAAAGACATACCTTATGACGCTATGAATGGTTTACAAAGCGGTGACAAAACTTTATATGTAAACGCAAATGGCGAAAAAGAAATTACAGATATTATTTTGTTTAAAAAGAAAAACAACATCAAAAAATTAGTCATTATTGGTGGCTATAACGCGCACAAAATAGCTGATTTATTAAAAGAAAATAATGTTTCTGTTTTGTTGAGAAGAGTGCACGACGTTCCCAATTCGGAAGATGAAGATGTGAATTTACCCTACAAAATTGCTAAAATCTTAACCGAAAAAGGAATTATTGTAGGATTAGAAAATTCTGGTGATATGGAACGTATGCAGACTAGAAACATGCCATTTTATGCAGGAACATGCGCCGCCTGGGGAATGAACAAAGAAGAAGCTTTGAAGTTAATTACATCCAACACCGCAAAAATTTTAGGAATTGATGCCAAATACGGAACTTTAGAAGCCGGAAAAAGCGCTACCCTATTCATCTCTGAAGGTGATGCTTTAGATATGAAAACGAATAAATTATCTCACGCTTTTATTGATGGAAGACAAATTAGTTTAGAAAGTCATCAAACCGAATTATACGAAAGATATAAAGATAAGTTTGAAAGCGAAGGTTCAAAATCAGAATAAAAAAACTAAATCACAAATTAACAATTTCAAAGTCGCAAAGCCATTCGTTTTGCGACTTTGTTTTTATCTTTAAAAAAGATAACTTTGTAACTCATATTCTTAGCAACTTAGTCACTCAAAATGAAACAAATCACATCCATTCAAAATCCGTTTGTAAAAAACTTAGTTGTATTGCAAGACAAAGCCAAAGCACGAAAACAATCGGGAACATTTATTATTGAAGGACAACGTGAAATTGAATTAGCGATAAAAGGCGGTTACGAATTAGAAACAGTACTTTTTTGTTCAGAATTATCTGGAAAATCTGAAAATCTGAACATCCAAATAGCAGATCATCTTAAAATAGAAATTTCAAAAGAAGTCTATCAAAAATTAGCTTATCGCGATACAACAGAAGGAATTATCGCTATTGCGAAATCAAAATCATTACAATTATCTGATTTAAAATTATCCAAAAAACCATTAATTTTAGTCGCAGAAGGAATAGAAAAACCAGGAAATTTAGGTGCCTTATTACGAACCGCAGATGCAGCCAATATTGATGCTGTGATTATTGCCAATCCAAAATCGGATATGTACAATCCTAATATTGTACGTTCAAGTGTGGGTTGTTTGTTTACGCGTCAAATCGCCGCGGCGACTTCAGAAGAAGCAATTGACTTTCTAAAAAAAAATAATATCAATATTTATTGTGCGACTTTGCAAGATTCAGCTACCTATCACACACAAAATTACAACGAACCAACCGCTTTAGTTGTTGGAACAGAAGCCACAGGAATTACAGACGTTTGGCGACAAAATGCAACCAAAAACATCAACATTCCTATGCAAGGTAGTATCGATTCTATGAATGTTTCAGTAGCGGCAGCAATTTTACTATTCGAAGCCAAAAGACAACGTGGGTTTTAATTAGTCGATTTTACAATGTGTCGATGTGCCAATTTAAAAAAGCAACAAAGATTAAAGAAATTTAAAATCTTTTTTGAAATCTAAATTTTAAACACTATTTTTATGTTCTACAAAAATTGAATATGACCGAGATTGATTTAGAAGCTGAAAACAAAGCCATTGCTCAAGAATATAAAGAGTTACTTCGTATTAGTTATCAAAGTTTAACAGCTGATGATAAAAAAATAATTCGTAAGGCTTTTGATGTGGCAGTGGATGCGCATAAAGAACAAAGAAGAAAATCTGGCGAAGCTTATATTTTTCATCCAATTGCTGTGGCAAAAATTGTAGCTTCACAAATTGGTTTGGGTTCTACAGGTATTGCCTCTGCCCTACTTCATGATGTAGTTGAAGATACCGACATTACTATTTCTGACATTGAAAAAATGTTTAATCCTAAAATAGCCAAAATTGTTGAAGGATTAACCAAAATTCCAAAAGTAAAAAACGACCAAGAAATTTCGCTTCAAGCAGAAAATTTCAGAAAAATGCTACTTACGCTTAATGATGATGTTAGAGTAATTCTAATAAAACTTGCCGATAGATTGCACAATATGCAGACTATGGATGGCATGTCTGACTACAAACAAGCAAAAATCGCCTCGGAAACTTTATATATTTACGCACCACTTGCTCATCGATTGGGGCTTTATAATATTAAAACTCAATTAGAAGATTTAGGTTTAAAGTATACCGAACCAGAAGTTTACGCAGATATTGTTAGCAAAATTAAAGAAACTAAAGAAGAACAAGACATATATATAAAATCTATTTCAGATATTTTAGATCAATCTATGACTACGGAAGGTATCGATTTTATTATTAAAGGTCGACCAAAATCGATTTATTCAATCCGAAGAAAAATGAAAGTGCAAGGCGTAACTTTTGATGAAGTATACGATAAATTTGCCCTAAGAATTATTTACAAATCTAATCTTCATGATGAAAAATTCTTAGCTTGGAAAATTTATTCTGTTGTAACAGACCATTACAGACCTAGTCCAAGTCGTTTACGTGATTGGATTTCTTCGCCAAAATCAACTGGCTACGAAGCGTTGCACATTACTGTAATGGGACCATTAGGTCGTTGGGTGGAAATTCAAGTTCGAAGTGAACGAATGGACGAAATTGCAGAAAAGGGCTACGCAGCACACTATAAATATAAAAATGGAGCAACTGAAGAAAACAGCTTAGAAATATGGTTAAATCAACTTAAAGAAGCGCTTGAAAATTCGAATAATAATGCAGTAGATTTTGTTGAAGATTTTAAGTTAAATTTATATGCAAAAGAAATATATATTTTCACACCAAAAGGAGAAATAAAATCATTACCAAAAGGAGCTACTACACTAGATTTTGCATTTAGTATTCACTCGGAAGTTGGTGTAAAAACTAGAGGTACAAAAGTAAATGGAAAATTAGTTCCTCTAAATTATATTCTAAATAGTGGAGATCAAGTAGAAATTATTACTTCGCAAAATCAAAAACCAACTATTCATTGGCTGGATTATGTTTCTACATCTCGAGCCAAAACTAAAATCAAGAATGTTTTAAACGAAGATATTAAAAAAATTGGCGAAGAAGGAAGAGAAATATTAACCAGAAAACTTCGTCATTTAAAAATAACATTAAACGAGGATTCGATTAACGAGCTGGTAAATTTTTTGAAGTTAAAAACTAGTTTAGATTTGTTCTATCGTGTTGGGATTGGAGCAATTGAAAACCAACAATTGCGCGATTATGCAGCACAAAAAAGCAATACGTTGGTTAACTTTTTTAAGAAAACAATCAAAAGAAGTACTAGTGTTACTAACGATAAAAATCAAAAAAACAAAGCCAAAGAGCAACTTGATTTACTGGTTTTTGGTGCCGAACAAAGCAAATTAGAGTATAAATTTTCTCCTTGTTGTAGCCCAATTCCTGGCGATCTTGTTTTTGGCTTCGTTACCATAAATGAAGGCATAAAAGTGCATAAAATGGATTGTCCAAATGCGATTAGTTTACAATCTAACTTTGCGTATAGAATTGTTCAAGCAAAATGGATAGACTCCACTCAGGAAGAATTTAATGCTATTTTAAAAATTACAGGAATGGATGTTATGGGTTTAACCAATCAACTAACCAAAGTCATTTCAAATCAAATGCACGTTAACATTCAAAGTATTAGTTTAAGCTCCGAAGCAGGTATTTTCAAAGGTCAAATTACAGTTATGGTGCAAAATAATGTCATTCTTAAAAAATTAATTGAAAACATTAAAAAGGTAGAAGGCATTGATAAAGTTACAAGAGTTTATAACAACTAAAATATAAATTATGTATTTTATGAATCAAGTCAATGAGTTAATATATATTTTTGCTTTTCACTAATCACTTTTTACTATCTTTGCCAATCTTTCATTTAAACTTAAAATGGATATCAATAAAAACCAAGAAACGGTAAAAAACGTTTTTATAAAATACCTTGAAGAAAAAGGACATCGCAAAACGCCTGAACGTTACGCGATACTTCAAGAAGTATACGAGAATCAAGAACATTTTGATATAGAATCCTTATATATCAAAATGAAAAACAAGAATTATCGTGTTTCTCGTGCCACTTTATACAATACAATAGAATTATTACTGGATTGTAAGTTAGTGCGTCGTCATCAATTTGGGCAAAACCAAGCACATTATGAAAAGTCTTATTTTGACAAACAACATGACCATATTATTTTAACAGATACGGGAGAAGTAATTGAATTTTGCGATCCACGTATTCAGCAAATAAAACAAACTATGGAAGAAATGTTTGGAATTGATATAGAAACACATTCCTTATATTTCTACGGAACAAAAAATAATAATAAATAGGGACAATTGTCCATTCAAAGCAAAAAACACAATGAATGTAGATTTACTACTTGGATTACAATGGGGTGACGAAGGAAAAGGAAAAATCGTCGATGTATTAACTTCAAAATACGATATTATTGCTCGTTTTCAAGGCGGTCCGAATGCAGGACACACACTTGAATTTGATGGTATCAAACATGTTTTAAGAACGATTCCTTCAGGTATTTTTCATAAAAATAATGTAAATATCATCGGAAATGGCGTAGTAATGGATCCGGTAGTTTTTCAAAAAGAAATTGAAAGTTTAGAAAAATTTAATTTAAATATTAAGTCGAAATTATTCTTGTCAAGAAAAGCGCATTTAATTTTACCAACACATCGTTTACTTGATGCGGCTTCTGAAGCTTCAAAAGGAAAAGCTAAAATTGGTTCTACTTTAAAAGGAATTGGACCAACTTATATGGACAAAACCGGTAGAAATGGCTTGCGAATTGGCGATTTAGAAATGGCTGATTTTAAAGAAAGATACCGTGCTTTAGCAGATAAACACGAAGCAATGATTGCTTTTTATGATGTAGATTTACAATATAATTTAGCAGAAATGGAAACTGAATTTTTTGCAGCGGTTGAAGAATTAAAATCCTTAACTTTCATTGATTCAGAAGAGTATCTAAACAAAGCATTAAAAGCAGGAAAAACCATTTTAGCCGAAGGCGCTCAAGGTTCTTTATTAGATGTTGATTTTGGAACCTATCCATTTGTAACGTCTTCTAACACAACTGCAGCTGGAGCTTGTACAGGTTTAGGAATTGCACCAAACAGAGTAAAAGAAGTTTTTGGAATTTTTAAAGCATACACAACTCGTGTAGGAAGTGGTCCTTTTCCAACCGAATTGTTTGATGAAGTGGGTGCAAATATGGCGAAAATTGGTAACGAATTTGGTTCAGTTACTGGTCGTGCCCGAAGATGTGGCTGGTTAGATTTAGTGGCTTTAAAATATGCTGTTGAAGTAAATGGTGTTACCGAATTATATATGATGAAAGGTGACGTTTTATCTGGATTTGAAACGTTAAAAGTTTGTACCGAATACAAGTACAAAGGAGAAATTTTAAAACACTTCCCATTTAACATTGAGCCTGAAAATGTGCAACCTATTTATAAAGAAATGAAAGGTTGGCAAGCTGATTTAACAGGTATGACAACTTACGAGGAATTGCCTTCAGAGTTAAAAGAATACATTGAATTCATTGAAAAAGAATTGGAAGTACCAATAAAAGTAGTTTCTGTTGGACCAGACAGAACTCAGACAATTACAAGATAAATTATAAAATTTTGACAAACTGAACTCGTTTCAGTATCTTACATAAACAAAACCGCAGATCCACAGATTATCAAAAATCTGTAAATCTGCTGTTTATTATTTTTTATCGGTTACAATCTGTTACATCTGTGTTCCCATCAAAAAAAACCATAAAATATTCTTAATTCGCATTCATTATTATACATTTTACTTAAATTTGACAAAAATTTAGAAATTGAGAAAATATTTGTATGCTGCCGTTTTGGTGTTTTCTATATGGTTTGGGAATGCTCAAATTACTAATCAACCCATTGCACCTTCAAATCCTAATGGGATAAAAATTTTACATTCTGATTTTATAGATAAAAATCAAAATGAAATTCCAGGTGCCATTATTTTTACGGGAAATGTTCAAGTGCAACATAATGGCGTACTAATTAATTGTAATAAAGCCTATCATTATACCGATGAAGATTATGTAAAAGCATTTGGAAACGTAATATTAAACCAAGGCGATACCATTGTAATGAATAGCCGATATGCAGAATACAACGGAAAAACGCTTCAAGCATTTGCAACTGGAAATGTTAATTTGCGTTCGCCCGATTCTAATTTAACAACGGATACGATTAACTTTGACAGAAATAAACAAGAGGCGTATTTTAAAAGTTGGGGAACTATTATAAATAAAGAAAATACTTTAAAAAGTAAATTTGGAAAATATATTATAACATCAAAAAAATACGTTTTCAAAATGGCTGTAACGGTTGTAAATCCGGAAGTTACTATTAAAACCAATAATTTAGATTTTTACGACAATTCAGGTCACGCCTATGTTTACGGACCAAGTACGATTACTAGTAAAGATAATGTGATTAACACTACAAATGCTTTTTACGACACCAAAAATGATGTTGGAAGACTTCTAGATAAATCCAATATCGTTTACAACAATAGGAAAGTAGAAGGAGATATTATCAATTACGACCGAAAGAAAAATTTCGCAAAAGCTACCAATAATGTAAAAATTACGGATACAATTAACAATATGATTGCTACCGGACATTACGCAGAACTATACCGAAATATCGGAGGCACCAAAAAAGATTCGATGTTTATAACAAAAAAAGCGTTAGTAAAAACCTTGGTTGAAAAAGATACTATGTATTTACATGGAAAAAAAATATTGGTCACGGGACCGCAAGAAGATAGAACGATTAGAGCTTTCAACAATGTGCGGTTTTTTAAAACCGATATGAGTGGAAAATGTGATTCGATTCATTCTAATAATAAAACACAACTCACAAAACTTATAGGAAGACCTGTAGTTTGGAATGCAGATAACCAAATGACAGGTGATGTAATTCATCTAATAGGCAATAATAAAACTGAAAAACTCGATTCGTTAAAAATACTCAATAATGCCTTTTTAGTTCAAAAAGACACTATTGGAGAAGACAATTTCAATCAAGTGAAAGGACAATTTTTGTACGGTAAGTTTAGAGATAATAAATTATACGAAGTAGATTTGATAAAAAATACAGAAAAAATCTATTTTATGTATAACGATGAAAATGAAATGGTTGGCATCGACAAAGGTGTTTCGAGTAGTATAAATATGCAATTAGAAGATAATAAAATTTTAGAATTAACTTCTTTTAAACAAATATTAAGTGATACCTATCCAGACAAAGAATTTCCAAAAAACGCAAGACGACTCCGAGGTTTTATTTGGCGAATAGACGAAAAAATAAATACTCTTGAAGATATTTTTCCAGATGAAGAAAAAGCCATCGACGAGAAAGTGAAAACCGAAACCAAAAAGAAAGAAAAAGAAGAGAAAAAACCAATGTCCGTTCTAAAAGAAACAACGGATTATGGGAAAAAAGTGAAAAGTAAAAAGAAGTAAATTCCAACACCTTTAACCCTTAATCTAAAACCAAAAAATGCTAAACGATTTTTTCAAATATCAAGCACAAACTACTCCTCATCCATTAGCTATGGAAATTTCATATGCTAAAGGTTCTTATATTTACGACACTTCTGGAAATAAATATTTAGATTTTGTAGCGGGTGTTTCGGCATGTAGTTTAGGACATCAAAATGAGCGCGTAAACAATGCCATAAAAAACCAATTAGACAAATATTCTCACGTTATGGTATACGGCGAATATGCCCAACATCCAGCAACTGAATATTGTAAATTATTAGCCGAACATCTACCCTATCCATTGAAAAAAACGTATTTGGTAAATTCGGGTACCGAAGCTACTGAAGGCGCATTAAAATTAGCTCGAAGAGTTACAGGAAGAAGTCAATTCATCTCTTGCCATAATGCTTACCATGGAAATACAATGGGAAGTTTAAGTGTCATGGGTTTTGAAGAGCGCAAACAAGTATTCAGACCATTACTTCCGGATGTCGATTTCATTACATTTAATAACGAAGAAGACATACAGAAAATCACAACAAAAACGGCAGGAATCATCTTAGAATCTATTCAAGGTGGTGCGGGTTTTATTCAACCTCAAAACGATTTTCTAAAAAAAGTTCGTGCACGTTGTACAGAAGTTGGCGCAATGCTAATTATAGACGAAATTCAACCCGGATTTGGTCGTACCGGAAAATTATTCGGTTTTGAAAACTACGATTGCATTCCAGATGTTTTAGTCATCGGAAAAGGTATGGGCGGCGGCATGCCTGTTGGCGCGTTTGTTGCTTCAGAAGCGCATATGGATTTATTAAACGACAATCCGAAATTGGGACATATCACTACTTTTGGCGGACATCCAGTAATTTCAGCGGCTTGTTTGGCCACTTTGCAAGAAATTACCGAAACCAATTTAATAGCGGAAACCTTAGAAAAAGAAATTCTTTTCAGAAAATTATTGGTGCACCCTTTGATAACAGAAGTTCGTGGAAAAGGATTGATGCTGGCTGCAATGACAAAAAATTCAAATATTACTAACGAAGTTATTTTGCGATGTCACAAACGTGGTTTAATATTATTTTGGTTGTTATTTGAAGGAACAGCCGTCAGAATTACCCCGCCATTAACCATTTCCAATGAAGAAATTGAGGAAGGTTGTCAATTATTACTAGAAGTTATGGACGAAATATTGACTTTAAACCTTTAAAACACACTTTTTATATTTTTATAATTGATTTTTGATATTTAAAAATGTTAATTAAATTGTTCAAAAGATACACTTGGCAAAGAATTTGCTAACGTTAAATTACGTAATTTTATTACTGTAACTTTTAAAAAGTTGTTGCTATGAATATGAGCTATAATGAAGAAGAAGAGGAAAACAATTTATCTCTATCTAAATTTGAATCGATGCTAAAAACCAACAAAGTTTTTTTCTTTGATTCGGAAGAATTTGAAGACATTGTTTTACACTATATGGACACGGGACGAATCAATTTAGCAAAAAAAGCGCTACGATTGGGTTTGGAACAACATCCAAAATCTAATGGATTGAAGCTAGTTCATGTTGAATTATTAATTTATGAAGACAAAATTGAACAAGCCGAAAAGATCTTGAACGAAATCGCCTTGTTAGAACCTACAAATGAAGAAGTTTTTATTCAACGTGCCAACATTTGTTCTAAGAGAGACCAACACGAAAAAGCCATCGAACATTTACAAATTGCGCTTCGCTACACTGATGATGAAGCCGATATTTATTCAATGATTGGCATGGAATATCTATTTATGGATAGCTTAGAACTAGCAAAAGAAAACTTCATTTTATGCTTAGAAAATGACGAAGAAGATTTTTCTGCTTTATACAACGTAGTATACTGTTTTGATTTTTTAGACCAAAATCAGGATGCCATTGAATATTTAGAAAAATTTATTAATAAAAATCCATATAGTGAAGTCGCGTGGCATCAAATTGGACGTCAATTTTATGCTTTAAAAAATTATGAAAAAGCCGTTTGGGCCTTTGATTATGCTTGCATTATTGATGAAGGTTTTTTAGGCGCTTTCTTAGAAAAAGCAAAATCATTAGAAAGACTCCAGCGATACCAAGAAGCAATTGATTGCTATTTAATTACAATTGAATTAGACGATCCAACATCTTTTGCTTATTTACGCATTGGAAAATGTTATGAAAAACTTGGTAATACAGAACAAGCACTTATTTTTTACTTAAAAACTGTTCACGAAGATCCTTTGTTAGATAAAGCTTGGCTAACTATAACTGATTTTTACATCAAACAAGAAAATTACCAAAAATCATTATACTATATAAATAAAGCTATTGGAATTGATGGTGAAAACCCACTATATTGGAGACGTTATGCTACTATAAATCAATATCTAAATTTCTTTGAAGAAGCAGAAGAAGGCTATAGAAAAGCATTTGAAAATGGCGATGTAGCATTAGAAAATTTTATTTCATGGAGCGATGTTTTGTACGTTTTAGGCGAAGTAAACGCTGCATTCGAAATATTAAATCAAGCTAAAGAATTGTATCCAAATGAAGCTGAGATTTTATATCGTTTAGTAGGCTTGTTTTATAATATTGAAGAAGAATCAAACGCCATTGCTGCGTTACATGTTGCCTTAGCAGCAGATTTTGATAAAAATTACATTTTAAAAGATGCTTTTCCAAACGTTTGGGAATGCAAATCTGTACAAAATAGCATTAAAAAACATACCTTATAAGCCAATTCATGGAAATTATTGACTTTTTATTGCATTTTTTAAAAGATCCTTTAACCGTAATTACACAATTAATTGACCAATATAATACACTAATTTATTTTATTTTATTTCTAGTTGTATTTATTGAAACTGGTTTTGTAATAATGCCATTATTACCAGGTGACTCAATGCTTTTTGCAATTGGAGTAATAGCAGCAACTACGGGAAAATTAAGTTTAATAATCATTATTCCTCTGCTAATTCTTGCAGCCTTACTGGGCGATAATTTAAATTATTTTGTAGGACATAAATTTGGGGAATTAATAAAAGAAAAAAAGAAAATTCTATTCCTGAAAAGAGAATATATTGAAAAAACAGAAGTTTTCTTTGAAAAAAATGGAGGAAAAGCAGTAATAATGGCCCGTTTTGTTCCAATAGTTAGAACAATTGCACCTTTTGTAGCAGGAGCAGGAAGCATGAAGTATAAAAATTACATTATCAATTGTATTTTAGGTGCCGTACTTTGGGTTGCCGGAATTACACTTTTAGGCTATTTTTTAGGGCAATTTGAGGTGGTGAAAAACAATTTTGAAAAACTAGTTTTAGGAATTATTTTAGTTTCTGTATTGCCGATTTTTATTAAAATTTTTAAATCCAAATTTAATAAATCGTAGCGAAAATGAATTATAAATCACAAAAAAAGCAACGCAAGTTTGGACTTATAGGTGAAAATATAAGTTATTCCTTTTCAAAAAAATACTTCTCCGAGAAATTCATAAATAATCATTTTCACAACTGTGAATATGAAAATTATGATATTGAAAATATAAAAGAATTTACTGAAATTATCGATAAAACTAAAGGGCTAGTTGGTCTAAATATTACAATACCTTACAAAGAATCTATTCTTCCTTTTTTACATAAAATTTCAAAAAACGCAAAAAAAATTGGCGCGGTAAACTGTATCTCTATTTCCAAAAACAAAAAATTAAGAGGTTACAATACCGATTTTTATGGGTTTAAAAAATCAATCCAACCCCTATTAAAAAAGCATCACAAAAAAGCATTAATTTTAGGAACAGGAGGTGCTAGCAAAGCTGTTGCTTTTGCCCTAAAAAAACTAAATATCGAATTTGATTTTGTATCTCGAAATCCTTCGGAATATGAAATTGGATACAAGGAAATAAATGCAGCTATTTTTATCGAATATCAAATCATAATTAATACCACACCACTTGGAACATTTCCAAATATTTCTGAATCACCAAAATTAGATTATTCCTTATTTACAGCCAAACACATCGCTTTTGATTTGGTATACAACCCAGAAGAAAGTGCTTTTTTAAAAAAGGCAAAAAAATCAGGAGCTACCACAAAAAATGGTTACGAAATGTTAATTAATCAGGCAGAAAAAGCTTGGTTAATCTGGAACAAATAACATTTAATTTGATATTTTAGTACAATTTCTTTGTACTTTCCTCCTCTTTTGGTATCTTCGAGCCCTTAACTTAAGCATTATAACATGTTAGAAGAATTGAATGATAACCTGCAACAAGCAGATGGACAAGAAGAAACAACTTCAATTGAAAACCACGCACCTATTTCAGATGAAAATGAATTAGAAAGTCAAGTTTTAGAAGTATCTGATACTGAAACGGTTTCACAAATTTTAGAAGAAGAAACAACCGTTTCTGCACAAGATGAAATAGATAATCATTTAGCTGAAGCTAGTGAAGATGGCTCTATTGATTCCGATTTAGAGATTGAAGTAAAAGAGTACGAAAGTCTTTCATTAGAAGAATTAGTTACTGAATTGGCCACATTTGTTGGTCATGAAAAAGCATTAGTTTACAAAAATCAAATTGAAGATGTCAAAAAAGCATTTTTAAATCAATTTAACCAGTTAATTGAAGAAAAAAGGATTGCCTTTTACGCTGAAAATGAAACTTCTACGGAATTTGAATATCATTTCCCAATAAAAGTAAAATTTGATCAGTTATTAGATACTTTTCGTAACAAAAAAAATACGAATTTTAAAAATATTGAAAATCAATTAAAAAATAATTTAACAGAGAAAACAGCATTAATAGAAGAATTAAAAGCATTAATTGCTAGTACTGATTCTAATATTTCAGAAATGTTTAAAAAATTCAACGACATTAGAGAACGTTGGAAAAACTCTGGAGCCATACCAAAAGACAAATACAATTTAGTTTGGAATAATTTTCATTTTCATGTTGATAGATTTTACGAAATTGTTCATTTAGATAGAGAAATTAGAGACGCTGATTTTAAGAATAATTTAGAGCAGAAGTTAGAAATTATTGCAAAAGCTAAACTTTTAGTTGAGCAACCAGATCTGACCAAATCTTTCAGAGAATTACAGTTATTACACCGTATTTGGAAAGAAGAAATAGGACCTGTTGACAAAGAAAATAGAGAAAAAATTTGGCAAGAATTTAGCGAAATAACAAAAATTCTTCACGACAAACGAGAAGCGTTAGCCGGACAATTTAAAGAACAAGAACAAGAAAATTTAACTCGAAAAAACGAAATTATTGCTGAAGTAAATGTATTAAGCACTGTAAAAGTGAATAATCACGCTGAGTGGCAAAATCAAATTGTAAAATTAGAAGCGTTACGTGATGCGTTCTTTAAAGCCGGACGTGTGCCAGCAGAAGCGACTGAAGTTACTTGGAGTAACTTTAAAAATTCCGTTCGTGCTTTTAATGCTACAAAAAATTCATTTTATAAAGATATAAAAAACGAACAAAATCGCAATTTAGAGTTGAAATTAGCCTTAATTGAGAAAGCAAAATCTTATATTGACACAGAAGATTTTGATGCTACAACTCCCATTATGAAACAAGTTCAAGAAGAATGGAAAAAAGTTGGTCATGTACCAAGAAAACTTTCTGATGAAATATGGGAAACGTTCAAAAAAACTTGTAATGCTTATTTTGACAGATTACACGATTCAAGAAAAGAAGAAATTGGCGTAGAAGTTGAAGCCTTTGAAAAGAAAAAAGAATATTTAGAAATTTTACGTGCTTTTGAACTTGTAGGAGATCATAAAACAGATTTAGACGCTATTAAAGTACATATTGCCGCATGGAAAGAATTTGGTAAAGTGCCACAAAATCGTCGTCATATTGAAGGAAAATTCAATAAAATTTTAGATGCTTTATTTGAAAAACTAAGCTTGTCTAAAAAAGACTCTGAAATGATGAAATTTAGCAACCGTTTAGATCAACTTTCGGAAGTAAACGACCAAAGAGCAATTGCTAACGAACAAATTTTTATGAGAAGGAAAATTGACGAATTGAATAATGAAATCAACCAATTAGAAAACAATATTGGTTTTTTTAGTAACAACAAAAAAGGAGAAAATCCATTTTTGAAAGAAGTACAAAAAAATATTGAAAAACATAAAGAGGAATTACAAACTTGGAAAGACAAACTGAAAAAGTTGAATAGTATTTAATTCTTTATTCATTACATTAAAAAGACTGCTAATTGCAGTCTTTTTTTGTTTTAAATTGTGACAATATAGTTTAGCCACAAATTAAAATTATTTTTTTATAGTTTTATTATTTTCTAAAAGTAAATAAAAATGCAGACTAAATAAAAATGTCGCCAATACCAAATGTAAAGTCTGACTGCCAAAGGGAAAATCGCCATACACCATAATAACGCCCAAAATAATTTCAAAAATTAAAATTCGAACCACCCAATTTACTTTTTCGAAACCCAATTGAAGATTTATATTTCTAAGTAGTAAATATAAATTAGCTAAAAGGACAACTATTGAAAAACTTCGGTGGAAATAAAAAGTGATTTCAGGTTGCAATAACCAAAATGATTTTGGTGCTCCCGATTTTTCAACTGTATCTATAAACTCACGAACATACGTTCCTAAAACCACCTGAACTATTGCAAGAAGTAACACAATAATAAGCGTTATACTAAACTTTTTGTCATATTTTCTAACACTATTTTTGGCTGAAACTACATATATAACATACAATTGTAAAGCTACGATTAAAAAAGCCGTTAACATGTGAGTAGTAATTTTTACAGGACTTAATACTGAATCAACCACAGTTTTTCCTAACCAAGCTTGAAAGCCCATCAAAACACAAACCAAAAGAGAATAGACAACTATTTTTTTGTTTTCTTTCCAATAACCAAAAGCGAAAATAAATGTTACAAAGCAGGCAATTCCTGCAAAAGCACCAAGCAATCTATTGATGTATTCAATCCAAGTATGTAATGGATTAAAAATAGCATAATCGTGTTTGGTATAGGCTTTCCAATTAGTTTCAGAAAAAGACGAAGAAGCAGTAAAATCAGATGTTGCTACAAGCAAACCTTCATTTTTAATAATAACTTGGCCTTCATCGTAAGTTTTATTTGGTATAAATTCAAGTTCTTTTTGTTCAGTTGGCGGAATATAATATCCGAAGCATTTTGGCCAATCTGGACAACCCATTCCCGATCCCGTCATACGAACTAAAGCACCAGCAAGTATTACTAAATAAACTAAGACTAAAGCTGTTTTTGCTGTTGTAAGGAAATATTTTTTCATTTTTTATGACTGCAGAACTACAGATTAGTTTATTTATTTATTTATATTTTTTAGTCCCATTTTTTCAGCACGTTTTAAAACGAAATCTTTTGCGGGTTCGTATTCATTTGGAATTTCACCCTCTAAAATCGCTTCTTTTACAGCTTCTTTTAAAACACCAATTTCTCGACCTGGTTTTAATCCAAATAGTTCCATAATTTCCTCTCCAGAAATAGGTGGTTGAAAAACGCGAACTCTATCCTTCTCCTCTACTTCAACTATTTTCTGACGAACAATTTTAAAATTATTATGATATTTCTGGAATTTTTTACTGTTTTTTGTCGTGATGTCCGCTTCGCAAAGTATCATTAAATTTTCTATATCTTCACCAGCATCAAAAAGTAAGCGACGAACGGCTGAATCTGTAACAATTTCTTCTGCTATTACAATTGGTCGTGAACTCATCATAACCATTTTTTGAACAAACTTCATTTTCTGATTTAAGGGCATATGAAGTCTTTCAAATATTTTTTTTGCCATTTTACCACCTAAAAATTCATGTCCATGAAATGTCCAACCTTGCTTTTTATTGAATTTTTTAGTTGGTGCTTTTCCTATATCGTGCAATAATGCAGCCCAGCGTAGCCAAACATCATCCGTATTAGGACAGATATTATCTACTACTTCTAATGTGTGATAAAAATTATTTTTATGTGTATGACCCTCCACTTCTTCAACGCTATTCAGAGCGGTCAATTCAGGTAAAATTAGGTCTAATAAACCTGTTTGATACAAATGTAAAAATCCGACAGATGGTTTTTCTGATGACAAAATCTTATTTAATTCATCTACAATTCTTTCGCCAGAAATAATAGATATTCTTGTTGCATTTTTAGTAATAGCGGCAAGCGATTCACTTTCAATTTGAAAATGCAATTGCGAGGCAAACCTAATGGCACGCATCATACGCAATGGATCATCAGAATAAGTAATATCTGGATGTAAAGGTGTTTTTAAAATTTTATTTTCTATATCTGAAACACCATTAAATGGATCAACTAAATCTCCAAAATTATCAGAATTTAATGAAAAAGCCATTGCATTAATGGTAAAATCTCTACGTTCTTGGTCATCTTTTAAACTACCATTTTCTACTAAAGGATTTCTGCTATCATGTGTATAAGATTCTTTTCTTGCGCCTACAAACTCGATATCCATTTCTTTATAACGCAACATAGCAGTTCCGTAATTTTTAAAAACTTGCACTTTAGGTTGGTTTGGAAGTAATTCTGAAACTTTTATTGCTAATTCAATTCCGCTACCTACAGCAACAATATCTATGTCTTTTTTATGATTTCTATCCAATAAAATATCACGAACAAATCCACCAATTACATAGCTTTCAAGGTTAAGTTCCTTTGCAGCTTGAGAAATGATTTTGAAAATTTTATTTTCTAAATGTTGTTTGTAATTCATTTGTTAATTAGTCAAATTGACAATTAGTTAATGCGTCAATTTCAAAGCGAATAAAATTATTGGCTAATTGACAAATCGGAAAATTGGATTTATTTGCGAATTACCTTTACTTGACTATCCAATGTTAATTTGATAATGGCTGATGGTTTTTTGCAAACTTTATCGTGATGTAAATTTACAACATAGTCGACTCCTTTTATAATTTCTTGGGAAATTTCTTTGAAATTCATTGGTGTAGCATTTCCAGAAATATTTGCAGATGTGGAAACTAAGGGTCGTTTCATACGTTCCATTAATTTAAAACAAAATGGTTCTTTTACTATTCTGATTCCTAAAGTATTATCTTCTGCAATTATATTTTTTGCCACATTTTTTGGTTGATCTAAAATTAAAGTTGTTGGCCGTTCTGAATGGTCTAAAATTTCCCAAGCTACTTCTGGAATTTTTGCAAAAACTTGGTACATCATTTTTTCACCATTCATTAGGCAAATCATACTTTTACTTTCTTCACGTTGTTTTAGAGCATATATTTTAGCAACAGCCTCCTCATTTGAAGCATCGCAACCAATCCCCCAAACTGTATCTGTTGGATACAAAATAATTCCGCCATTTTTAATGACTTCGTAGGCGTTTTGGATTTCTTGATTAATATCCATGTTATTTTTGAGAAATCTATTTTAGGTTCTATTGTTTTTAATTAGAATTACGAATTAATAATCTGCTTTATTAATTCATAATCTCTTTGTTGAAATGATTCTCTAATTATTCTTTGTTTTCTTCTTTGTTTCTTTTTTAACCCAAAATATTTTTCGATAATAATATATTCATTATCATAATAATCTAATTGTTCTTCGTTTAAAGTTTTGTTGGTAAAAATGTGAATATTTGTATTTTTACAATAATAATTTTTTCCAAATTTTTCAGCTATTAATTGCATAGCTTTAGTAGAGTAAAAAGCTATATGTTGACCAGTCTCTTGGGAAATATACCACCAATTTTCTATTTCTTCATTAGTCTCTGGAATTAATTCAGTTGAGAAAATTGCGTTTTCAGAGAATTTAAAAATCTCTTCTATTTCCTCAATTGGATTTTTTAAATGCTCTAAAATTTCAAATCCAGTAACGAGATCAAAGTGTGTGTCATTTATGTCGTCAATATCAAAATGTTTGGCAAATAAATTTTCACAATAAATATCTTGTCTAAAGAATTCATAGCCTTTATCACGCATTAATCTCACAAATATGCCATAACCTCCTGCAAAATCTAACATTTTTTTTGCATCTACAAAACAACTGTCAATTATTTTTGAAATTTCAGTGGTTAAATAATTATTACGAATCAAAATGCCTATATCTAATGAAGTAATAGCGCTGTTATATGCCTCGTTGAACCAATAGGGTTCATCAGTTTGAACAAATGAACAATTAGTGCATTTATAATAATATACGTTATATTTTAGAAGGACAGTCTTTTCAAATATTTTGTTTGAATCGGAATCACATATTTTACATTTCATATTATTATTGGCTAGTTTTATTTAAAAAATAAATTTAAAGTATCTTCTATAGAATAATCATTTGTTAAACTAATCATACCATTTAGTTTTTCTGGTGAACCCGATAGTTTATAAATCTCATTACTTCTAACAAAATTTGGATTGATTTTAATTTCTAAACTATGTTTTGAAATTTCTGTGCAAATTTTTATAATTTCATTTAATGAATGTGTTTTACCAGAACATAAATTCAGAATTTCAGAAGTAAAATTACTTATCGCTAACTTATAATAACATTCACAAATAAATTCTATTGAATTGTATTCGCGATACACGTCAATATTTCCAAGCTCTAATATACTTGCTTTTTCTTTGAAAGCTTTAGCTATTTTTGGTATTACAAAATTTATATTTTGTTCTGGTGCTGTATAATTGAATGGTCTTGTAATAATTATTGGTAATGTATCAAAGTAAGTTCTCGTTACAAATTCCATTGCTAATTTACTTATTCCGTAATGATTTATTGGATTTGGACATAAAGTTTCTGAAAGCACCGATTCAAATTGATTCCCGTAAACTGTAGCGCTACTTGCTATTATAATTTTTTTTATACTATTTTTAGCCTCGTTTTTAATGGCTTCTAAAAGGTTTTGAGTTCCTATTACATTTACATCGTACATTTCATTAGAATTCTCATGTCCTACAAATGAAATTGCTGCTAAATGGATAACAATGCTGGGTTGTATTTCTTTTATGATTGCACAAAGCTTATCTTTTTCTAATAAATTACAAATAAATATATTGGAATTTTCTCTTTCTTCATAATTTGACAAACCAAAAACTTCATAGTCTTTATAAGCAAAATATTTAGAAAGATAAATACCTGTAAAACCATTTATTCCTGTAATAAAAACTTTTTTAGAATGAGAATCCATTTGTGTTTCTTCTTATATCGGCTTCCACCATTATTGAGCAAAGTTTTTCTAAAGTTGTTTCTGGATGCCAGTTTAATAAATCGTTAGCTTTTTTAGCATCACCAATTAGTAATTCTACTTCTGAAGGTCTAAAAAATGCTGGATTTATCTGAACTAGTAGTTCGTTCGTTTTTTGGTTATAACCTTTTTCATCTACACCAACACCTTTCCAAACTAAATCTATACCAACTTGCTTAAAAGATAGTTCAACAAAAGTTTTAACAGTGTAAGTCTTATTAGTAGCTAAAACAAAAGTTTCAGGTTCTTTGTATTGCAACATTTTATACATTCCATCAACATATTCTTTTGCATATCCCCAATCTCTCTGAGCGTCTAAATTTCCTAATTCTAGTATTGATTGTTTTTTAAGCGAAATTTTAGCAACTGTATCTGTAATTTTTCTGGTTACAAATTCTCTTCCTCTTAAAGGAGATTCGTGGTTGAATAAAATCCCACTTACACCAAAAATATCATAACTTTCTCTATAGTTTATGGTAGCCCAATGTGCAAAAAGTTTAGAAAAGCCATAAGGACTTCTTGGATAAAAAGGCGTATCTTCGGTTTGTGGTACTTGTTGGACTTTACCAAACATTTCAGATGTACTGGCTTGATAAAATCTAATTTTAGGATTTATGATTCTGATTGCCTCTAGTAAATGTAAAGCACCAATTCCAGTAGTTTGAGCAGTAGAAATTGGCTGATCAAAAGAAACACCAACAAAACTTTGAGCAGCTAAATTATAAATTTCGTCTGGTTGTACTTTATCTATTAATCTAATATTACTAGTTTGGTCATTTAAATCATATTCCAATAAATGTAAATTTGGATTATTTTGAATTCCTAATTCTTCTATTCTCCAAAAATTCATTGAACTTGAACGTCTATAAGTTCCGTATACTTTATATCCTTTTTCTAAAAGTAACTCGGCTAAATATGCTCCATCTTGACCTGTAATACCAGTTATAATTGCTTTTTTCATGTGTATACGTTAGTTTTTTTTTAATATCTATTATGCAAAAATACATTTTTTTTTAAAACATCCAGAAATATAATTAATCAAAAGTATATATTTGTAACTAAATCGATTTAATAAATTTTAACTGAAAAACAATAAACTTTTGAATTGTGTAGTAATTGTTTTTAAATTTAATATAAAAATGAAAGAAAAAATAGGAGTAAATGTAATTGGATATATAAATGGCGAATTTGGATTAGGCGAAGCTGTAAGATTGTTAATAAAAGCAATGCAAAGTGTAAATATTCCGGTTGCATTAATTAATTTTGATGTAATAACAAATCATCGTCACGAAGACAAAACTTTCGAGAACTTTAGTAAAGATGCACCGTATCCTATTAATTTAGTATTACTAGGACCTGGTGAAGCAAGTGTGCCTTTAACGTATTTTGAGAATACAGAATTATTTAAAAATAAATATAATATTTATTATCTGAATTGGGAATCTGAATATTTTCCTCAGGAATACTTAGATAATATTAGTTTTTTTGATGAAATTTGGGTGCCAGCAAAATATTGTCAAAATGTAATTGCTAATGTTTGCCAAATACCCGTTAATATTATTCATTATCCTATTGAAATTGAAATACAAGATTTTGTAGATGAAATAGCCGAAAATTTCTATAGTAAAACAAGTTTCAATTTTTTATTTATTTTCGATTATAACAGTACTCTCGAAAGAAAAAATCCGTTAAACTTAATCAAAGCCTTTAAAAAAGCTTTTAATAAACAAGACAATACTGTTTCACTTACAATTAAAACTTCACGAGCAAATAGATTTGCTAAAGAGAAATCTAAATTACTGGATGAAATTGATGGATATGAAAACATAAAAATAGTAGAAAAAATATTTGAAAAAGAGACCTTACATAATATTATAAAAGGTTGCGATAGTTATGTTTCTCTTCACCGTTCAGAAGGATTTGGACTTACAATGGCAGAAGCTATGTTTTTCTCCAAACCAGTTATAGCAACTGGATATTCAGGAAATCTAGAATTTATGACTAATGAAAATAGTTTTTTAGTTAATTATAAAACCACTACAGTAGATTCAAAAATCATTAATTATGACAAAAACACGATTTGGTCCGATCCCGATTTTGAACATATGTCAGAATTAATGAAAAAAGTAAAAGAAAATTCTGATAGTGTTAAAGAAATTGCAAAAAAAGGGAATGAAACAATAAGGAATAATTTCTCAACTATTAAAATCGGTAATGAAATAAAAAACAGATTAGAATTAATAGTAAAAGATTATAAAGTAGACGCAATTAAAAACGCATATATTTCTGTTTTTATTGAAAATACAAAACTAAGAAATGAACTCCGTCTAGTATACAAAAGTAAGTTAATTACTAGAATATTAGAAATTAAATTGTACTTTAGAAATAGAAAATTAAAACGTAAAAATAAAAACAATTAAAAAAGCCTTTTAGAAAATAATTTGTCTGAAAAATTTAAAAGTGCAGCATTAATAGGATATTTTATTAGCATCTTTCTTTTAGTTGTGATATAATTCAAAGTAATTTTTTTGGTATTTTCCATAAAAATGGATTGATATTTAGGATGCGTTTTTATTAATTTATTATTTAAATGATAAGTCGATACAATTTTTGAAAGTCTTTTTTTGAATATATAAAAAGGAATATTATCTTCTTGTAGATTAAAAAAACGAGTTAAAAACAGTTTGTTTTTTTTTGTTAAATCATAAAATACACCACCTACTTGCTGACTATCATGTGATCTGTAATAAAAATATTTTTTATCTAACAATACAAATTCATTATTATAACTAGCAATTAATGCTATCCATTCATCGTGATGAAAACCTTTAATTATTGGAAATGGAACAATGTCATTAACAATTTTTTTTCTAAATGCCATTGATGCACCCGTGGCTAAATTTGCAACATAATTAAAAATGTCGGAATAATTATAAGAAACATCAATTTCATTAAGAAAAAAAGGAACATCCCAAATGGCATATTTTTCTAAAATTTTTGAATTTTCATTTATACAATAACCATTTGAAGCTAAAACTGTGATATTGGTATTTTCTTTAAAATATTCAATATATTCTTCCACTTTTTCTTTTACCCAAATATCATCTTGATCAGAAAGAAAAATTATTTCATTATGACATAATGAAATTGCTTTTTCAAAGTTTTTAACGCTTCTTAAATTAACTTCATTAATGTAAAACTTTATTAAATTAGGATATTCAATACAATATTGATTAATAATATCATGAGTTCCATCAGTAGATTTGTCATCACAAATAATAATTTCATCAACTGGTACGGATTGATTCAATATAGAATCAAGCTGCTCATGAAGAAATTTTTCGCCATTAAAAGTGCAAAGCGCAACAGATGTTTTCATTTAAGTAAATTTTAATTTTGTAATTGAAAATTCTTCGCGAAATCTCTAATTTGAGAATGAGACAAAAATAACTTTATTATTGTAACTCGAAAACAATTTTAATCCAATTTTCAATATTGTATTTCTCCATTATTTCAATTGAATACTTTAAATCAATAAAAGTTGATACATCTATTTCATGCAAATCATCAAAACAAACAATTTTCCCTGAAACAAAAATATCATAAGAAAATATTGACTTATTATTAGTGATTACATTTTTTTGTAAACCTAAAGCTTCAAAAATTCTAAAACTTAAACCCGATTGATTATCACGAACTAAATCAATAATAGTTTGACTTTCAGCATACTTTTTTAATGTTGCCTGTTGCGAAAATCTTTTATTTTGGAAGATTATATTCTTGTTTTTTCCTAAAAATAATTGTTTCAATTTGTTGAAAATTGCTTTTTTTCCGATGGCATAAAATAGAAAAGATTGCTGTTGTTTCTTTAAATGTTCACCAAAATCGTTTAAAAATTTCAATCTATTATCTATTGACCCAATATAAATAAAATTTTGCTTGGCTGTAGCTGTAATTTCAAATGGTTCAAAATAAATATAATTTGTAATTTCTTTAAATTCGTAAGTTGCAACATCTGCTTTATCAAAGGAAAATATTTCATCAAAAACACCTTCTAAAAGATGCTTTACTGGGCATCTTGACACGCTATCGTACAAATACGCAATGTATTTATCCGTATATTTTTTAATAGCTAAATGATATTCTAAATCAATTAATTCTGGATTAATTACTAAAATTTGATTTTGAAAACCGTTTTTTTGAAGTTGATGCAGTATATAATCTTGCCGTTTTTTTAGTTTTGGGTTTTTACCTAAAAAGACTTTACTAAATGTGTTTTGAATTCGTTCCCAGGTACTTTTATACTTAAAACTACCAATTTTTATATGAAAACTTTCTATTCCTTTTTTGTGTAATGCATTTACAATATGGGCATCATAATTCCAATGATCAAAACTAATAACGCATATTTTTTGATTAATTGATGTTACCATTTATTTAAAAATTTTATTTAAAAACATCTGAAAGAATCTATTATTAGATTGATCATTAATTACAAAACTGTTAATTTTTTCATAAATTATTTGCTCTAAAAAAATAGAAAATGATGAGGCAGTTAAGTATTGTTCATAAATTTCTCGACATTTTAATTGAGCGGAAATAACATCTAAATCACTTTTATTTTGCCACCAAACAACAATTTTTTCTGCAAGTTCCAATTCGTTATTTGCTTTTATAATCACTTCATCCCAATTAATGTTTTCTTCAAAAGGAAAAACCATGTCAGTGTCAATTAAAACAGGTATTCTTCCTAATGACAAAGCTTGATAAAACCTTATAGCAAAATTACCCCTACCTCTATTACAAATGGTAAAATGAGAATTAATTAAATTAAAAATGTATTCATTTTTTAATTTTTCGTCGTGAGGTTTACCTCCCCAAAAAGTTTCTCTTAAAATAAAATCGGTAACAATATTTGGATTTAATTCTAAAACTTTTATTGTAGTAAGTCTTTTTCCTAAATTTTTATTTACATTTCCGCAAAAACCAACTTTAGGTTTACTAGATTTAGCTAATGGCTTTTCGGACATTGAGTAACAATCCCATAGGTACGGCAATAAAAATTCATTATTATTTTTTTTGCTCTTAAACAATGATGTTCTAAATAAAATAACATTGTTTGGAATTAAAAACATATTGGAATTATCAGAAACTAAAAATATTAATACATTTTTTTTTAATTTATTATATGAATTAAGTCTGTTTTGGATTTCATTTTTATCATAAAGTCCTACTTCAAATTTTGAACTTACTACAATATCACAATCTTCAATTGAAGACTGGATAAAATTAAAATTATCATATATTATTTGATTAGCTATACTTTCACCTTCAAAAAATATTTTCAGCTTCTTTTCTCCCATGTAATTCTATAAAAAGCAAATATAAACATTAATGTGTTTAATAAAAATTATTAATTTAGTCTAAAATCAATTTAAGTTTAATATTTTTGTATCACATTGTAATAAAAATGGATTTAAGAACAATCGAAATAATTACCGTTGCAAAAAAAAATAGTACAGATTTCATAATAGGAACTAGAAATAGTATCAAACTATTAAATTATGAAGACAAAATTTTAAATATTAAGTCATTTAAAATACCTTTTTTTTTTAATGGGTTTATGTACAAATATTTTAGAACATCAAAGGCTAAAAGATCATATTTACATGCCAAAAAACTTCAAGATAAAAATATTGGAACACCAAATCCTGTAGGTTACTATGAAAATAAAAATAGCTTGCAACTTTTAGATAGTTATTATATTTGCGAACATTTAGAGGCCGATTTTGTATTTAAAGACTTGTTTTCATTATCCATTGAAATCACAGAACCTATTTTAAAACAATTTGCTCAATTTTGCTATATAATGCATGAAAATGGAATTGAGTTTTTAGATCATTCTCCTGGAAATACTTTAATAAAAAAAAATGAAAATGATAAGTATGATTTTTTTTTGGTAGATTTAAACAGAATGAAGTTCCATAATACTAAAATGGATATTAATTTGCGAATGAAAAATATTTGTAGAATTACACCTGGAAATGTTTTCGTAGAAATAATCAGTAAAGAATACGCCCGAATTGCAAATCTTCCTGAACAAAAAGTTTTTGATTTATTGCACCAATATTCTACTTCATTTTACAAAAGGTTTGATAAAAAAAAAGAATTAAAAAAATATTTTAAATTCAAATAAAAATGATTACAAAGCTTTTAAATAATAAAAAAATAATACTGGTTATTTGGATTTTATTAGCATCAATTTCTGCGATAAAACAATATTTAATAGGCAATGACAACAATTACCTTATTTTTAAAAACGTTTTTTATCATACTCTAGAACAAAAATCATTATATGCGACTTATCCAAATTTGTATTTTGACCACAACCATTACGGACCTATTTTTAGTCTTTTTATTGCGCCTTTTGCACTATTACCGGATGGTATCGGTATGGTTTTATGGTGCTTATTTAATGCTTTAGTTTTAGTTTACGCGATTCGCCAAATTAACTTAGAAAGCTCTAAAATCAACATAGTTTTATGGATTTGTGCACACGAATTTTTAACCGCTATTTTAGGACAACAATTTAACCCTATAATGACAAGTATTATTATTTTGTCTTATGTATTAATTGAAAAAGAAAAAGATTTTTGGTCCGCTTGTTTAATTGTTTTGGGTACATTTATAAAATTATACGGAATTGTTGGCTTAGCTTTTTTCTTCTTTTCAAAAAATAAAATGAAATTTATAGGTTCACTGGCAATTTGGTCAATTGTATTTTTTTTGTTACCTATGGCTATATCTTCTCCCGAATTTATTATAAATAGTTATTCAGAATGGTTTACCAGATTAGTAGAAAAAAATAATGAAAACGCTTCCTTAACTTCTATGCAAGACATATCAATCATGGGAATGGTTAGAAAAACTTTAAATATGCCACATCTTTCAAATATGTTATTTTTAATTCCTGGATTGTTGCTTTTTGGATTACCTTATTTAAGATTTAATATGTATTCGAATAAAAAATTTCAATTACTTTTGTTAGCGTCCGTTTTAATTTTTACTGTTATTTTTAGTTCTGGATCTGAAAGTCCAACGTATATTATCGCATTTGCTGGTGTCGCCATTTGGTTTGTTATTCAGGAAGAAAAAACAAAATGGACCTGGTTTTTGTTTATATTTACAATGATATTAACTAGTTTTTCACCTTCAGATTTAATTCCGAAGTTTATTCGAGAAACATATGTAAAACCATATGCATTAAAAGCATTGCCATGTGTACTAATTTGGTTTCAAATTAGTTACGAATTGCTGACCTTAAAAAAAGAATCAAATTCATACATTGCTCATGAATAAATCCATTGCCATAGTGATCCCTTCATATAATGAAGCCACAAATATTGATGTTTTAATACATGCTTTAAATGAAACCATTGAAAATATAAACTATACTTTTAAGTTTATTTTTGTTGATGATGGATCTAACGATGAAACTGTTGCTATTCTGAAAGAAAAATCAAAGGAACACCGGCATCTTTTTTATTTAGAATTATCTAGAAATTTCGGACATCAAAATGCACTTAAAGCAGGGATTGATTTAGTAAAAAATGACGTAGATGCTATTATATCAATGGATGGCGATATGCAACACCCACCAAAAATTATTGCAAAACTTATACAAAAATGGGAAGAAGGTTTTGAAGTAGTTTACACCATAAGAGAAGAAGATAAAAAATTAGGTTTCATAAAAAACAAAACATCCAATCTTTTTTACAGTTTGATGAATAAGCTTTCAGACATTAAATTCGAACCTGGAACAGCGGATTTTAGATTAATTGACAAAAAAGTAGCTCAAGTTTTTTCTGATTTTACAGAAAATGAATTATTTATTAGGGGTATTATAAATTGGGTTGGGTTCAAGCAATTTGCCATAAATTATGAACCTAATGAAAGATATTCTGGGAAAAGCAAATATACCGTAGGAAAAATGATGCGTTTTGCAGTTCAAGGCATTACTTCTTTTAGCACAAAACCACTTTCAATGGCAATTATTTTAGGTATCAGTTTGTCAGTAATGGCATTTATCTTTTATATTACATATGTTCTTTACAGTATATATTATGGACATGTAATTTCAGGATGGGCTTCTGTAATTACAACAGTTGTATTCTTTGGAGGACTAAATTTGGTCGTATTGGGAATAATTGGCGTATATATTGGTAAATTATTTATGCAATCTAAAGGAAGACCAAATTATATAATTAGCAGCACTAATTACAAATGATTTTACTGAGTTTCGATATAGAAGAGTTTGACATGCCTTTTGAATATGGTAAATATATTTCCTTTGAAAATCAAATTGCCGTATCTGAAAAAGGAACTGAAATAATTTTAAATATACTGCAAAAACATCAAATTAAAGCTACGTTTTTTTCAACTGTTGTATTTGCTGAAAAAGTACCTCATTTAATTAAAAGAATTATTAATGAAGGTCATGAATTGGCTTCACATACCTATAATCATAGCAATTTTGAAATTACCCATTTAAAGCAATCCAAAGAGGCTCTTGAAGCACTTTCTCAAACTGAAGTTATTGGTTTTAGAATGCCTAGAATGTATCCCGTAGATGAAAGAGAAATTGAAAATGCAGGGTATCTTTATAATTCCTCCATTAATCCAACTTTTTTACCTGGAAGATACAATCATTTAGATAAACCTAGAACCTATTTTAAATTACACAATGTATGGCAAATACCAGCATCTGTAAGCCCTTTAATTCGATTTCCTTTATTCTGGCTAACTTTTCATAATTTACCTTTACGAGTTTATAAATTCCTAGCAAAATGGACATATAAAAATGACAGTTATTTAAATATATATTTTCATCCTTGGGAATTTACTCAACTAGATAATAAAACCGAATACAATTTTCCTAAATATGTAAGTAAAAACTCTGGTGATGCTATGTCGGAAAGATTAAGTAGTTTTATACAAGCCATGAAAGAAAAAAAATATATATTTGGTACTTTCAAAGAATTTTTAATTCTAAAAAATTTAAAATAATCTTTTTTGAGTACAATTTCGATAATACTTACTACATACAATTCTGAAACTTGGTTAGAAAAAGTTTTATGGGGTTACACTATGCAATCCTATAAAGATTTTGAATTGATTATTGCCGATGACGGATCTACAAATCAGACAAAAAATTTAGTTGAAAAATTTCAAACTAAATTCAAAAATCCAATTATTCATGTATGGCAAAAAGATGAAGGATTTCAAAAAACTAAAATATTAAATAAAGCTATTATTAAAGCGTCTTGCGAATATATTTTATTTTCAGACGGAGATTGTATTCCTCGTAATGATTTTGTAGCAACCCATTTAAAAAATATGAAAAAAGGTAGTTTTTTATCTGGTGGCTACTTTAAATTAAATGATTTTGTATCCAATTCGATTTCCGAAATTGACATAAAAAATCAAAGCTGCTTTCAAACTAAATGGCTTATTGAAAATGGATTAAAATGGAATTTTAAACTTATAAAACTTACTAAAAATAAGTTTTTTGCCTATTTCATGAACTGGATTACTCCAACTAAAAAAACATTTAACGGGCACAACACTTCTTGTTTTAAAGTAGATTTAATAGCGGTTAATGGGTTTAATGAAGACATGAAATACGGAGGACTAGATAGAGAAATTGGCGAACGTTTATTTCACAACAACATTAGAAGTAAACAAATAAGATATAGTGCTATTTGTTTGCATTTAAATCATAACAGAAATTATGCCACAAAAGATAATTGGCTAAAAAACAATGCCATAAGGCAGTTTAATAAACAAAATAAAGTTATTGCAATACAAAATGGATTATCTAAATATTTGAACAATGAAACATAAAATTTCAATATTTATAATTACATATAATGAAGCGCATATCATTTCAAAATGTTTAGAGAAATTAAAAACATTTGATGAAATTATTGTTGTGGATTCTGGAAGTACTGATGAGACAGTTTCTATATGTGAATCATTTGGAGCAAAAGTCATATCACATAAATTTGAGAATTTTGGATTACAAAAACAATTTGCATTAGAACAAACAACTCATAATTGGGTTTTATCTTTAGATGCTGATGAAGTATTGTCTGATGCTTTAATTTCAGAACTTCACAACATAAAACATCAAGAAAATGTAAACGGTTATATCATTCCAAGAACACATGTTTTTTTAAATAAAGTTTTTAAAAATGGTGCCGAAAGTAAACGACCAATTGTAAGATTTTTTGATAAAAATTTTGGAAAGTTTACTCCAAACAAAGTACACGAAACCATTGAAATAAATGGTAAGATTGGAAAACTAGATCAAGAAATGCTACATTATACAGTTTTTGACCTAAATACTGCCATTCAAAAACAAATAAAATATGCCATGTTAAGCGCCGAATTGCTTCACGAAAAAAAGAAAAAAAGTAGTGTTTTAAAAATAATTATCAAATTTCCATTTGATTTTATAAGATATTATATTTTGCAGCGCAATTTCCTTAATGGGTATGAAGGATATACATGGAGTATGTTTGCAGCGTTTAGCAATTATTTAAAATATGCTAAATTGAAAGAACTTGCTGATAACAACTCATAATATTTTTCGCAATTTTTTCATCATTAAACTGTTGTACAAATTTCCATCCCTCCTCTTTCATTTTTGTTGCTAATAAATTATCATTTATAACCCTATTAATTTTATTTGTCAACTCGTCCACATCAAATGGTTCGATATATAACGAATTTGGGCCAGCTGCTTCAGGAAAAACTCCGTTTTTGGTTGTTATAACAGGTATTTTTGAATATAATGCTTCAATTATAGGAATACCAAATCCTTCAAATAGTGATGGATAGACAAAAACTGTCGCTAATTGATAAACAATCGCTAAATCTGTACTCGATAACCCTTTCAAAAAATGAACTCTTTTTTCAAGTTTGTGTTCTATAATATAATCGTAAATCTTTTCTGTATAATCTGTTTGCTTTCCAATCAAAACCAAATCAATATCTAAGTTTTTAATTGCTTTTACAATAGTTAAAGCATTTTTTCTCTCTTCAATTGTACCAACATTTAAAACAAATTTTTGTGGCAAATTATAATTTTTTAAAACGAGTTGCTTTTCTAATTCTGAATATTCTTTTTTATAAACATCCTGACAACCTTGATATATGACAGTTATTTTATTGGCATCAATATTTAAAAACGAAATAATATCTTTTTTTGTTTGTTCACTAATTGCTATAATTAAATCGGCATTTGTAGCCGCTTTTTTAAACTTATAAAAATGAATTTTTCTATCAAAAAAAGAATATAATTTTGGGTATCTAACAAAAATTAAATCATGAATAGTAACTATAGATTTGATGCCTTTTTTAGATAAACCAGAAGGTAACTGGCCTGAAAGCCCATGATATAAAACAATTTTATCTTTAATAAGATCTTTAACAACGGTGTTTTGTCGCCAATAATTTTTAAATTTTTGATTGAATTTTGAAATCGGATTTTTCTCGAATACATTAGTATTATTTGGTACAAAAAGATTTTTTTTATTTTTTTTAGGATTGTACAAAAAATAGTTGTTTTCAGGGAAATTAGCCGCTAATACACGAATTAAATCGCGACTATAGTTTCCTAAACCCGTTCTATTATGAAAAACTCTTTTTGCTTCAAATCCTATTTTCATTATACCGCTACATTATATTCACGTAGAGCATCGTTCAGTGACGTTTTTAAATCTGTAGAAGCTTTTCTTTGTCCAATAATTAAAGCACAAGGCACTTGAAAATCTCCAGCAGGAAATTTCTTTGTATAGGTTCCAGGAATTACTACAGATCTCGCAGGTACAACTCCTTTGTATTCTATTGGTTCATTTCCAGTAACATCAATAATTTTAGTGGAAGCGGTCAAACAAACATTAGCGCCTAAAACTGCTTCTTTTTCAACTCTTACTCCTTCGACAACTATACAACGAGAACCAATAAACGCACCATCCTCAATAATTACTGGAGCCGCTTGTAAAGGTTCTAAAACACCTCCAATACCAACTCCTCCACTCAAATGGACATGCTTTCCAATTTGAGCACAACTTCCAACGGTTGCCCAAGTATCAACCATAGTCCCTTCGTCTACGTAAGCACCAATATTTACATAAGATGGCATTAAAATTACACCTGATGAAATATAAGCACCATGTCTTGCAACTGCATTTGGTACCACTCGAATGCCACGTTCGGCATAATTTCTTTTTAATGGAATTTTATCGTGGTATTCAAAAATACCTGCTTCTAATGTTTCCATTTTTTGAATAGGAAAATACATTACTACTGCTTTTTTTACCCATTCGTTTACTTGCCAACCAGACGCAATAGGTTCTGCTACACGAAGCGAACCATTATCTAATAGATCCACTACTTCTCTTATGGCGTTTTGTGTGGCTTCTTGATGCAGCAGTTCACGGTTATCCCACGCTTTTTCTATAATTGATTGTAAGTTTGTCATAACGTATTTTTTAACAAAGATAAAGTTTCAAATTAGTATTACAAATAAAAAATCCTGCTAAAAGCAGGATTCTAAATTATTGACAAGAAGCATCAAGATGTCTTCTTTTATTAAAACCTGGACTTCCGAAAACTAGCCCCGAACAATCAGGAATTAAGTTGTAAGTGTACCATCCGGTAACTCCAGTTGCAATTCGAATCTCCTCTTTAGTTAATTTACCGTCATTATCATCATCAAAATCGGCATAATTTGGCTTTCCATCTCCATCAGTATCTAAAGCAGTGCCTGATGTGGGTCCTCCATATTCATCTTTTGATAAAATTTTATCTCCATCATGGTCTTTATATCTTACATTCATTAATTTAAAAGTAAAAATAATTGGAGTATAAGAACCAATAGTCCCTGCACTTTGACTGTAATAAGCTAATCCGGAAGGAACAAACATTATACCTGTTCCAAAATTATTAAAAGAAATTGTTCCATCGGGGTTTATGGTTTGTGAGCTTGAAGATTTAAATTCTGGTAAAACTTCTTGCCAACCTTGTATTACATCTTGCAATTGAAACCAAGTAGGACTTGAAGCGGCATCAAAACTTGACAAATCTGTTTTGTATCCCTTGTAAGATGTGAAAACCGAATCCAATCTTGTTGGATTTGATCCTGCGCCTTCATTAAGTTTTAAATAATATAGTTTATGATCCACTCCTTCTTTTGAAATAGTTTTAAATTTTAATTGTTTTAATGGATTATTTTGACTTGCAGAAGTATCTAATGCATCAAAAATTGGTGTTCCTGGAGTTGTAGCAGTAATTTTAGTAAAAGTTACATTATACGAAGCATCAACTGTAATGAAATGTTCATCCATAAAGTCTTCAATTTCAGCTATATCTTCATTATAAACCTCTAAATAAGGTCTTGATTGTATTGTTTCTGTAGTATCATCACCTGGACAACCCACCATGATAAATATAAAAGGTAATATAAGCAATAATCTTAATGATAATTTCATTTTGTAAAAATTTAATTTAAAAAAGTGGTCGCAAGATACGATTTTCATTTATTTTTGTACAAATATTAACATTCATTTTTGATTTTTATGCGAATTGATAAATATTTGTGGTGCATCAGATACTTTAAAACAAGAGGTTTAGCTGCAGAAGCCATAAAAAAAGGCCATGTTTCTGTAAATAATATAAAAGCAAAAGCATCTAGAGATGTGTTTCCTTTAGACATAATTACGCTTAGAAGAGACCAAATAAACTACATTATTAAAATTTTAGACATTCCGCCCAGTAGAGTCACAGCAAAAATTGTAGATTTATATAGAAAAGATGAAACACCACCTGAAACCTTTGAACATTTAGAAATAATTAAACTTGCGAAAGAACATTACAGAGCAAAAGGAGAAGGAAGACCTACCAAAAAAGACCGAAGAGATATTGACGATTACACAGAATAAAAAATGGAAACAAATAAAGAATATTAGGACATAGGTTAAGTTTAGTTATCCTTGAAAGAATATTTTGATCAATTGACGGATAAAAATTGTCGTATTTTGATTCCGGTTACATATAATTCGATAAAACCACGTGCAAATAAAGAATTGTTTTTTACATTTGAAAAAAAAATAAACCATGCAACACATAATTTTAAATCATAAAGAAATAGAACACAAAACAAAACGTATTGCTTACCAAGTATACGAAACATTTGCTAATGATTCTGAATTGGTTATAGCAGGAATTTCAAATAGTGGGTTTGTTTTTGCACAAAAAATTGCCAAACAATTAGAAATTATTAGTGATATAAAAATTACGCTTTGCGAAGTACAAATCAACAAACAAAATCCTACGGATAGCATAACTACTTCTTTACCTGAAGCAGCTTATGCAAATAAAAATTTAGTTTTAGTTGATGATGTATTAAATTCAGGTGCGACGTTAATTTATGCCATTAAACATTTCCTAAACGTGCCCCTAAATAAATTTAAAACAGCCGTTTTGATTGATAGAAATCATAAAAAATATCCGGTAAAAGCTGATTTTAAAGGGTTGTCATTATCTACTTCATTACAAGAACATGTACAAGTAGTTTTTGAAGAACAAAATTCTTATGTTTATTTAAGCTAATTTAGAAAGAATTTCTGAAACAATTTCCTGCTCATTTTTATTATCTACAGAAATAACTGTTTGCACTTGATTGTAAAAATAATTGCGTTCAAATAAATGTTTTGCAACAAATTCATTTAGCTCTTCATCATTTAAATTAACTAAAATTGGTCGTGTATTTTTTTGAAATTTCAAACGTTCAGATAAAGTAGAAACAGACCCTTTCAAATAAAAACTTTTTATATCCTCTTTCTGATACTGGGAAAAATTATCATAATAACAAGGTGTACCACCACCTAAAGCCAAAACATAATTATCTGTTTTTTTTATAAATGATTCCAAAACTTCTCTTTCTTTTTTTCTAAAGAAAAGTTCGCCTTTTTGTTCAAAAATTTCATTTATTGTTCCCTTTAATTCTTGTTCAATAATAGTATCTAAATCATAAAAAGGCAATTCCAAAGACTCTGAAATTAATCTCCCTATAGTTGTTTTTCCAGAAGCCATATAGCCTATAAGAATTATTTTCATATTTATGTTGGAATTTTACGGTATAAAAGTATAAAAAATAATGAAATTTTAACCAAAAATGAATCAAACACTTCTTAATTAAGGGGTTATATTTAAATATTAAAAAAATATTAAATTATTACAAAAAAGCTATTGCTAAATAAATAAATCATCATATATTTGCACCCGCAATGAGGAAATAGTTTTTAGACTCTGTAGCTCAGCTGGTAGAGCATTACACTTTTAATGTAGGGGTCCTGGGTTCGAATCCCAGCGGGGTCACAAAAATATTTTCAAAATTTAAAAAATTACAACTTCATTGCTACGACTCTGTAGCTCAGCTGGTAGAGCATTACACTTTTAATGTAGGGGTCCTGGGTTCGAATCCCAGCGGGGTCACAAAAAGAAGTTAAGCGCCAGCTTAGCTTCTTTTTTTTTAATTTTTGGCCATGTGGAGAAATTGGTAGACTCGCCATCTTGAGGGGGTGGTGCTGCAAGGCGTATGGGTTCGAATCCCATTGTGGTCACTTTTAAATCTTTGGTTTTCAGGATTTTTTTATATTTATTGGTGTTTTTGCTAATTTTTATGTATTTTTGTTTAAACTTTTCAAACAAAAAATGAACAATATAAAATCTACATTCAGTATTAAAGACCTTGAAAATCTCTCGGGTATTAAAGCTCATACAATTCGTATTTGGGAAAAAAGGTACAATTTACTTGAGCCAATGCGAACTGATACTAATATTAGATTGTATGATTTAAAAAACCTTCAAAAACTTTTAAATGTTGTTTTGCTAACTAATTTTGGTTACAAAATTTCTAAAATTTCAAAACTTAATCAAACTGAAATTGAAAAATTTGTAATTAAAATTCAAACCGAAAAAACTGTTAATAATCACGTGATAAGCAGTTTTAAAATGGCGATGTTAAATTTTGATCAGCCGCTTTTTGTAAAAACTTACAATGAATTACTTAGTCAGAAAAGTTTTAGTGCCGTGTTTTTCGAAACATTTATTCCTCTTTTAGAAGAAATTGGTATTTTATGGACTACCAACACTATAACTCCTGCTCACGAGCATTTTATTTCTCACCTTATCAAACAAAAAATATTAATTGAAATTGAGAAATTTCAAATTAAACAAAACAGCATTTCAGATCAAACTTATATTTTATACTTACCTTTTAATGAAATTCATGAATTAGGGCTTTTATTTTTACATCATGAAATAGTAATAAAAGGCCATCATTCGATATATTTAGGGAGAAGTTTACCTGTTGAAAATTTATTGGACTTAAATAATCATTTCAAGAAAATAACATATATCACCTATTTAACTGTAGAGCCAAATGAAAATGATATTGAAAATTACATTCAAGTTTTTAAAAACACTATATTAAAAGACAATTCAAACGAACTTATAATTTTTGGCAGAAAAGCACAAACATTAGACAAAACAACACTTCCTAATAATATAAAATCTATCGAAAATATGAAAGATTTTTTATTTACATTGTAAGTTTAAAAAATTTAATTACATATACATGCCAAAAACAATACATATTTTAGGATCTGGATTTTCATCTTTAGCAGCGGCTTGTTACTTGGCTAAAGAAGGTAATAATGTAACTGTATTCGAAAAAAACTCAAGTTTAGGTGGGCGTGCACAACAATTTTTTGCAAACGGATTCACCTTTGACATGGGCCCATCATGGTACTGGATGCCAGATGTTTTTGAGAGTTTTTTTGCTGATTTTAATAAAAAACCTTCTGATTATTATAGCTTAGAAAAATTATCGCCAGGTTATAGAGTATTTTTTGAAAACGATACTCATTTTGATGTTTCTGATGATTTAAATACTATTATTTCCGATTTCGAAAAAATAGAAAAAGGAAGTGGTAAAAAATTAAAAGAATTTATTGACAACGCAAAAAACAATTACAATATAGCAATCAAAGATTTAGTGTACCGTCCAGGTGAAAGTATTTTAGAATTAATTACACCACAAACAGCATTAAAAATAGACCAATTTTTTTCAAATATCAAAAGAGATGTTCGTAAAAAAATAAAAAACAAAAACTTACAACAAATTTTAGAATTTCCGGTATTATTTTTAGGAGCAAAACCTTCAGATACACCCTCTTTTTATAGCTTTATGAATTATGCCGATTTTGGTTTAGGGACATGGCAACCAAAAAATGGTTTTTATGATGTTGTACAGGCCATGGTGAAAATGGGCACTGAATTAGGTGTTACATATCATACAAATAGTTCTATTTCGAAAATCATTGTTGAAAATAATATTGCAACTGGTATTGAAATAAATAATGAAATATTTAAAGCTGATGTATTACTATCTGGAGCTGACTACCATCATACCGAAAAACTATTACCTGCTAAAAACAGACAATATTCTGAAGCGTATTGGAACAAAAAAACTTTTGCTCCTTCTTCCCTATTATTTTATGTTGGTTTTGATAAAAAATTAGAAAATGTTTGTCATCACAATTTATTTTTTGATTCTGATTTTGAAAAACATGCTGTAGAAATTTACGATAATCCTGAATGGCCATCAGATCCATTATTTTATGCAAATTTTACGTCTATAACAAATAAAGAAACCGCTCCAGAGGGTTGTGAAAATGGCTTTTTTTTAATCCCAATTGCACCTAATTTAGAAGATACTGAAGAATTAAGAGAACTATATTTTGAAAAAATAATGAGTCGTTTTGAACACATTACAAAACAAAGTATTAGAAAAAATATTATCTTTAAAAAATCTTTTTGTGTAAAAGATTTTAAGTCAGAATACAATTCCTATAAAGGAAATGCATACGGAATGGCAAATACGCTTTTGCAAACTGCCGTTTTACGACCAAAATTAAAAAGTAAAAAAGTTAAAAATTTATATTTTACGGGGCAATTAACCGTACCTGGACCTGGTGTTCCACCAGCGTTAATATCAGGTAAGTTAGTTTCTCAATTAATAAAAAAATACCAATAATATGAAGGCATTATTTGATACAGTTTCATTTGCTTGTAGTGTTAAAGTTACTAAAGCATATAGCACCTCTTTTTCTTCTGCTGTAAAGATGTTATCACCATCAATTAGACAAGATATTTATAACATTTATGGTTTTGTTAGATTTGCAGATGAAATAGTGGATAGTTTCCATGACTATAATAAAGAACTTTTGTTTGAAAAATTTGAAAAAGAATTAGAAGATGCTATTCATAATAAAATTAGTTTAAATCCTATTTTAAACTCGTTCCAACATACTGTAAACAATTACAATATTAGTCAAGATTTAATTGGTGCTTTCATGAAAAGTATGAAACTTGATTTAGTAAAACAAGAATACAAAACTACGGAAGAATACCACGATTATATATACGGAAGCGCTGATGTAGTTGGATTAATGTGTTTGATGGTTTTTGTAAATGGTGAAGAAAAAAAATATGATGAGCTAAAAGAATCTGCCATGAAATTAGGTTCTGCTTTTCAGAAAGTAAATTTCTTGAGAGATTTAAAAGCTGATTTTGAAGGATTAAATCGTACTTATTTTCCAAATACCGATTTGAATAAGCTGACAGAAACTTCGAAAAAAGAAATTATTGATGATATAGAAGCTGATTTTAAAATGGCTTACGAAGGCATTTTACGATTACCTATTGAGGCTAAGTTTGGGGTTTATACGGCCTACAGATACTACAAACGCTTATTGAAAAGATTAAAAACAACACCTTCAACAGAAATAAAAAATACACGAATTAGAGTTCCAGATTACGAAAAAGCCGAGCTTTTAGCACGTTGTTATGTAAAATACAGATTAAAATTACTCTAATCGATTAATTATAAAAATTGTTAGTTAACAGTAAAAATTTTAAACAAAAATTATGTGGATGTATATTATTGTGTTTCTTCTAACATTTTTTATAATGGAATTTATGGCGTGGTTTACGCATAAATTTATAATGCATGGATTCCTTTGGAGTTTACACGCTGACCATCATAAAAAAGATCACGATTCGTGGTTTGAAAGAAATGATGCTTTTTTTATTTTTTATGCTGTGGTAAGTATGCTATTTATCTTCTTATGGCAAAATGGAATATTAGATATCGGATTAGCAATAGGTCTCGGTATATTCACTTACGGCTTAACTTATTTTCTGGTTCATGATATATTTATTCACCAACGATTTAAACTTTTCAGAAGCGCCAACAACAAATATGCTCGTGCCTTGAGACGCGCCCATAAAATGCACCACAAACACATTGGTAAAAACCAAGGTGAATGTTTTGGTATGTTATTTTTTCCTTTTAAACACTACCAAAACGCATAAAAAAAAGCCCCGAAAGGAGCTTTTTATTGTTTCTAATTTAGTTCTATTTTTCAATTTCTTTCAAACTTTCCATTTTCTTGTACGCTAAGAACCCTTTGATGTCTTCGAAATGTTCTTTAACGCGTTTGTTACCAAATTCAAAAACTTTGGTGGCTAAACCATCTAAAAAGTCACGGTCATGAGAAACTAAAATTAAGGTGCCATCAAAATCGCGTAAAGCATCTTTAATAATGTCTTTGGTTTTCATATCTAAGTGATTCGTTGGTTCATCTAAAATCAAAACATTAACTGGCTCTAATAATAATTTAATCATTGCCAAACGTGTTTTTTCTCCTCCAGAAAGTACTTTTACTTTCTTTTGAATATCATCACCTTTGAACATAAAAGCCCCTAATAAATCTTTAATTTTCGTACGAACATCGCCTACAGCAATTTGGTCTATAGTTTCAAAAATTGTCATTTCACCATCTAATAATGACGCCTGATTTTGAGCAAAATAACCAATCTGAGAATTATGTCCTACTTCTAATTTGCCTTCAAAATCTATTTCTTTCATTATAGCTTTAATCATGGTTGACTTTCCTTCTCCATTTTTTCCAACAAAAGCCACTTTTTGACCTCTTTCAATAACCATATTCGCATCTCTAAAAACTACATGATCGAAATATTTTTTCGACAAACCTTCTACTACCACTGGATATTGTCCTGAACGTGGTGATGGTGGAAATTTTAATTTTAAGGCGGAGGTATCTAATTCGTCCACTTCAATTGGAACGATTTTTTCTAACATTCTAACGCGAGATTGAACCGCATCTGTCTTAGAAAATGTGCCTCGAAAACGATCAATAAATACTTGATTATCTGCAATGAATTTTTGTTGCTCGTCAAACGCTTTTTGTTGGTGAATTCTTCTGTCTTTTCGTAATTCTAAATATTCAGAATATACGGCTTTGTAATCATATATTTTACCCATTGTCACTTCAATAGTACGATTTGTAATATTGTCTACAAATGTTTTATCATGGGAAATTACCATTACCGCTTTTGCCGAATTAATCAAAAAATCCTCTAACCACTGGATACTTTCAATATCCATGTGGTTGGTTGGTTCATCTAACAAAATTAAATCTGGTTTTTGTAATAAAATTTTAGCCAATTCAATTCGCATTCTCCAACCTCCTGAAAATTCTTTTGTTAAGCGAGTAAAATCTTCTCTCTCAAAACCTAAACCTTTTAATACTTTCTCTACTTCAGCTTCATAATTTACTTCTTCAATGGCATAAAATTTTTCAGAAAGTTCAGAAACGCGTTCAATTAATTTCATGTACGCATCACTTTCATAATCCGTTCTAATAGTTAATTGCTCATTTATGTCGTCAATTTCTTTCTTAAGATTTAAAACCTCAGCAAATGCTTTAGAAGCTTCTTCCATAACTGTACAATTATCCGAAGTCAACAAATGCTGTGGCAAATAAGCAATTACCGCATCGCTTGGTGCAGAAATACTACCACGAGTGGCTTTGCTTTCTCCTGCCACAATTTTCAAAAGGGTTGATTTTCCAGCACCATTTTTACCCATAAGGGCAATTTTATCATTTTCATTGATGGCGAAAGTAACATCGCTAAAAAGTGTGGTTCCGCCAAATTCAACGGCGATATCATTTACTGTAATCATTTCTTAAGGTGTAAGGTTTTGGGTAAGGGTAAAGATATTTATTTTAATATTTAGCCTTAATTCCTATTTACATATTCATTTTAAAATCTTCTATCGCGTCTCTCACTTTCATAAAATCATCTTCTTCAATAAACAATTCAATTATGGCTGTATTTCCTGAATTTTGTTTGTTTTCTCGTTGTATGACAATTACATTTTCAGCTTCAACAGTAGCTTGTAATTTTGTAGCAATTGTTGCTTTTCCAGAAAATATCTTAATTAGTCCCATGTATTTATGTTTGAATTTTTGAGGTGCAAATATAGTCTATTTCAATAATTTTAAACAAGATTGAAAGATTAATAAATTATTGCTTTATTTTTTTTCAACAAAACAAGTAAAACCTAATTTAAACTTGATGCATTTCAGAAAAAAAGTTATATTTACAAAACAAATAATGTGAAGTAATTCTTAAATTAAATACTTATGGCTAAAAGTCAAGACGCAAAAAAGGTTCAAAAAAAGGAACCTTTAAAAACCGCTAAGGAAAAAAAAGAAGAAAAGCGCGATAAAAAAAATAATCCGAAACGAGATTAAATAACCTGTCCTGAATTAGCAATAATTGAGGACTTTTTTTGTGCTAAACTTTTAGTACTTTTACAAAAAAAAAAATGATCTATTCCGAGCAGATAAATATTATATTTGAGCACCTAAAAACCAGTTTAGCAAATGGCACTTTTGCTAAGTTGACTTTGGGTAAAACCATTGGAAAAACCGAGTTAACAAATATATATTTTCGTACGATTGTAGAGAATGAAACTTTGAAATTTAATGTTACTTTTAGATATCTATCTGAAGAAATTATAGAAATTAAACCAATAGAAGACTTGGTTATGCTTTTAAGTCAATACCTAAACAACCCGTTTTTAACGGTGATTTTATTTACCACAGAAAAAGATATTTTGATAAAACTTAACAAAAAACGCATTGCAACAGTAACAGAAATGGACAATACGTTTAAAAACGCAGATCCTGTTTTGTTAGAATACTTGAAGAAATAAAACTCTTTTACAATTCATCAGGGAAAATTTTCCCAGGATTTAAAATATTGTTAGGATCAAAAACGGCTTTAATTCGTTCCATAAGTTCCAAATGACCCTTATTAAAAGCAATATCCATATAGTTTTTTTGTACCAATCCAATGCCGTGTTCTCCAGATAATGTTCCTTTTAATGAAACTGTCAATGCAAAAATTTCTCGAATTCCTTTTGGAACTTCAGTTTTCCAATTGTCATCAGTCATTGTGCCTTTGATAATATTTACGTGTAAATTTCCATCACCAGCGTGTCCATAACAAACTGATTGAAATCCATATTTTGAACCAATTTCCTTAATTCCTTTTAATAATTTTGGCAACTCATAACGCGGAACCACTGTGTCTTCTTCTTTATAAATAGAATTTGCTTTAACGGCTTCTGCAACACCTCTGCGCATTTTCCAAAGGGCGTTTTTTTGATCTTCTGTATCTGCAAATAATACTTCATCAATTTCAAATTGTTCCACAACTTCTAATATTTTTTCGGCTTCTTGCATTAAAATTTCTGGGTAATTTCCATCTACTTCAATTAGCAAATGAGCTTGATGTTCTGGTTTTACATCTACAGAAATACCTTCTAAATGAGTAACTGACCAATCTATTGCATCGCGCTCCATAAATTCTAAGGCACTGGGTACAATTCCAGCTCTAAATATAGCAGAAACCGCTTCACAAGCTTGAGAAGCTTTATAAAAAGGAACCAATAACAACACATTATGTGTGTTTTGCGGTATTAGTTTTAAAACAATTTTGGTTACAATTCCTAAAGTTCCTTCACTTCCCACCATCAATTGGGTAAGGTTATAACCTGTTGAATTTTTTAATGTATTTGCCCCGGTCCAAATAATAGCACCCGTTGGTAAAACCACTTCTAAATTCAATACATAATCTTTTGTTACGCCATATTTTACCGCACGAGCACCACCAGCATTTTCGGCAACGTTGCCGCCTATCCAACAACTTCCCATACTGCTTGGATCTACAGGATAAAATAGGTTTTTTTGGCCAACTGCATCTCGTAATACTTGAGTAATAACAGCCGGTTCGGTGATGACTTGTAAATTATTTTCGTCTATTTCTATAATTTTATTTAATCGCTCTAGCGATAAGCCAATGCCTCCAAAAACAGATAATGCACCACCACTCAAACCAGTTCTTGCGCCTATTGGTGTAGTTGGTATTTTATATTGATTGGCTACAATTAAAATTTCTGAAATTTCTTGTGCATTAGCGGGTTTAAGAACTACTTGTGGCGGAAATGACAAATCTTCAGTTTCATCATGACCAAAATGCAAAAGTGTTTCTGCATCCGTAAAAATATAATTTTCGCCTACAATAGTGGTTAATTTTTGGTAAGCTTCTGTACTGAAATTCATAGTTTTATGTTTTTTTACCTCTAAATTTCGAAGGAATCGAATAGTACAGGTTTGGTGTTATTTTGTTTTTTGAAATTGAATTTACTTCTTTTGAAAACTAATGCCCTAGCCCTGATAGGAGCAGTATCCTTATATTTTACTTGTTAAAGAGTAAAATATAAGATTTAGCGGATAGCAGGAATGGCTTCTTTTAAAAAAAATTATTACTTTTACACAAAGCGATTTTAATTGAGTAAAAATAATAAAATATCTGCACTTTCCGAAAAAGACGGAATAATAAAACCTGAAATACTAAGTTCTCAGGTAGCAAAGCACATTCAGGCATTTAGAAAGCTAGAAATTAGTGCGGCAGAATTGATTGAAAAAATTATTTTAGGCGACAAAGTGGCTTTAAGTAGAGCCATTACTTTAATTGAAAGCACCAACCCAATCCATTTTGAAAAAGCGAATGAAGTCATTAATGGTTGTTTGCCCTATGCGAATCAATCAGTTCGAATTGGTATTACAGGTGTTCCTGGTGTAGGAAAAAGTACTTTTATAGAAGCGTTTGGAACACACTTAACCAGCATTGGTAAAAAAGTAGCGGTTTTAGCTGTTGATCCAAGCAGTACACTGAGTCACGGAAGTATTTTGGGCGACAAAACCCGAATGGAAGAATTGGTAAAAGATGAATTCGCATTTATACGACCAAGTGCGTCGGGTGAAAGCTTAGGTGGTGTGGCAAGAAAAACTCGAGAAGCGATTATTTTATGTGAAGCTTGCGGATTTGATACAATAATTATTGAAACTGTTGGTGTGGGACAAAGTGAAACTGCCGTGCACAGTATGGTAGATTTCTTTTTGCTTTTGAAAATTTCGGGAGCTGGTGATGAATTACAAGGCATAAAACGAGGTATTATGGAAATGGCTGATGCAGTTTTAATTAATAAAGCAGATGGCGACAACATACAAAAGGCAAAAATGGCACAAATAGAGTTTAATCGTGCTTTGCATTTGTTTCCTATTAAAGATTCAGATTGGCAACCAAAAGTTACAACTTGCAGCTCGCTTACATTAGATGGTATTTCGGAAGTTTATGAGATTATCTTAGAATATATTTCACAAACTACTCAATCTGGTTATTTTAATGCCAACCGAGAATCACAAAACCAATATTGGATGATTGAAACTATTAATGAACAACTGAAAAATAGCTTTTACCAACATCCAGAAATTATCAAACAATTAGAATCTGTAAAAAAACAAGTAGTACAACACAAAATATCTCCTTTTTTAGGCGCCAAGTATTTATTGGAACTTTTTAAGAAATAAGGTATCAAGTTATTGCGAACTAATTTCTAAAACAAATAAACATAAATATCATTACATGCAAAATATTGAAACAGTATTACAATTAGAAGACGAAATAGCTATTATTGAAGCCGTAGGAACTCATATTTGGGATAAAAAGCAAAAAACAGATTTAAACCACGCTGAGAAAACATTTGTTCTTGTAGATATTTTTGAAGCTGCGATGAATGAAGGTGGTTTGCATTATTTCTTTAGCAATGAAAGTGGCGATTTTGCTGCTGAAATTATTCAAGCGTATAAAGAGATTGAAGCTACTAAAACAACTGCTTTACTGACCAAAGCTTTTCAGTTATTTACAGTAAAATATACCGAAAACACAACAAAAAGACAAGAAGTTATTACCAAGATTGATGAAAAAATCATCTCAGGTTGGGAAGACTTAGATGAAATTTTCTTTACTGAAGAAGAGGAAGATGTCGTAGCGCTTATTGTAGCTTATATTCGAAAAAATAAAACAAAATTTCTTAACAAATTCGTGTAACACGATACCGTTTCTGTCGTCTTACTTATAACTTAAATAAGTAAAACTATTGGAAACTATATTAAAAATTACCAATCTACACAAAAAATACGGCAAGGTACATGCGGTTAATAACGTTTCCATTGAAATAAAAAAAGGAAATGTTTACGGAATTTTGGGTCCTAATGGTTCTGGAAAATCTACGACTTTAGGCATTGTACTAAATGTGGTTAACAAAACTTCTGGAGAATTCGAATGGTTTAACGGTGATTATTCTACCCATGAAGCCCTAAAAAAAGTCGGTGCAATCATCGAACGTCCCAACTTTTACCCTTATATGTCTGCGGAAGACAATTTAAAATTAGTTTGCAAAATAAAAAATATTCCTTTTACAAAAGTCTCCGAAAAATTAGAATTAGTAGGTCTTTTAGAAAGAAAAGACAGCAAATTTAAAACATTTTCTTTAGGAATGAAACAGCGTTTGGCGATTGCTTCTGCCTTATTAAATGATCCGGAAATTTTAATTTTAGATGAGCCTACAAATGGCTTAGATCCACAAGGAATTAGACAAATTAGAGATTTAATTCGAATTATTGCCAACCAAGGCACTACTATTCTGCTAGCTTCTCACTTATTAGACGAAGTAGAAAAAGTTTGTTCACATGTTATTGTAATAAGAAACGGCGTTGCATTGTACCAAGGAGCAGTTGACGGTATTACTTCAAACGAAGGCTTTTTTGAATTGGAATCAGATAATTTAGCACAATTAAAAACCGCGCTTCAATCTTTTCCGCAAATTGAAAAAATTGAAGAAGACGATTCGAAAGTAATGGTGTATTTAAATGCAAATTTAGAAGCTTCAGAACTAAATTCGCATTTGTTTAAACAAAACATTACGCTTACACATTTAGTAAAAAGAAAGCACAGTTTAGAAGAACAGTTTTTAGAATTAACAAAACAAAAATAAAATTTCAAATTTCAAATTCCAAATCCTTATACCCAAAACCTTATACCCAAAAAAATGAAAAGATTACTCTCTATAGAATTACAAAAAATATGGCAAAATAAAGCCAGCAGAATACTAACCATAATATATTTTTTATCGCTATCCTTATTAGCTACTGTAGCATTAATTGAATTCGATTTTGGGGTTTTTAATTTTGAAGCAGCTAAAAGTGGGTTTTTTAACTTTCCGTACATTTGGCACTTTACAACATTCATTGCCTCCTGGCTAAAAATATTTTTGGCAGTAATTATCGTTTCTATGATTGCCAACGAATACAGTTATGGTACATTAAAACAAAATTTAATAGACGGCATGTCTAAAAAAGAATTTTTATTATCAAAAGTATATACCATTTTAGTGTTCTCATTAGTTTCTACCATTTTGGTATTTGTAATTAGTTTGATATTAGGTCTAAAATATTCTTCATTTACAGAAATTGGTATTATTTTTTCTGATTTAGAATATTTGCTTGCTTACTTTTTAAAACATGTAGCATTTTTCTCATTCTGTTTATTTCTAGCTTTATTGATAAAACGATCTGCTTTTACATTGGGGTTTATTTTTGTTTGGTTTTTAGGTGAAAACATAGGCCATGCCATTTTAAAATATCAAATTTTAGGTTATAAGCATAATGATAAAGACACAGTAGTAATAGATTGGGTTAAAAATGTACTACCATTAGAATCGATGTCAAATTTAATTGTTGAACCCTTTACTAGATTAAATTTTATAAAATCGGTAACGAATACTATAGGCGCAACTATTGAAAAAAATTATGCTGTACAACCTATTAACATTGGAATTGTACTTTTTTGGACATGCTTATTCTTATTTTTATCTTTTTACATCCTTAAAAAACGAGATTTATAGTATCTTTGGTGATGCTATGAAAAAAATAATATTTATATTTTTTGGCGTTTTATTTAACGTTGGCGTTTCGCAAAATATAACTGTAAATCAAACCTTTACAGCACAACAACTAATTGAAAATATTTTAGTTAATAGCGGTTGTGTTTATGTAAGTAACTTTTCTGCAACTGGCGGAAATTTTGGTGCGGGTGACTTGAGTTTTGGGTATTTTAACGCTAATAGTTCTGTCTTTCCTTTTCAAGAAGGTATTATTTTAAGTACCGGAAAATTAAACTCAGCAGTTGGACCAAATACAAATTTTTCAGATTCAGGTATTGGAATGGGATGGAATGGAGACCCCGATTTAAATACTGCATTGAGTCTAACTAACACATTTAATGCTACTGTATTAGAATTCGATTTTATACCAAATGCAAATACAATTAGCTTTGATTATATTTTTGCGTCCGAACAATATCTTTTAAACCCCAGTTCTAATCAATGTAATTTTTCCGATGGCTTTGCTTTTCTGTTAAAGGAAGCTAGTGCTACTAATTATCAAAATTTAGCGTTAGTACCTGGCACCTCAATTCCTGTTAAAATAAATACCGTAAGAGGAAGTGGTACAATTTGCCCTGCCGCTAATGAGACCTATTTTGATGCCTTTAATACAGGAACTTACCCATCAGCATTTGATGGGCAAACCAAAATTTTAACCGCAAAAGCAACAGTAATTCCTGGTACCTTATATCATATAAAATTAGTAATTGCCGATGAGGGAAACGCACGATATGATTCCGGGATATTTTTGAGAGCTGGTAGTTTTGTTTCTGAAAAAGACTTAGGTCCGAATAGATTAATCGCCACCGGAAATTCACTTTGTACAAATGAAATTTTAACATTAAACGCTACACAAACCGGCGCTACAAATTACCACTGGTTCAAAAACGGAAATCCCGTTGGAACTAATAGTGCCACTTATGACGTGACTTCAGCAGATACTTACACTGTAGAGATAACTATTAATAACACTTGCATAATTACAGGTTCAATTGAAATAGAATATGCTCCAAATATTACACCATCAACTACCAGTTTTACAGCTTGTGATTTGAATTCGGATGGACTTGCCGACTTTGATTTGAACTCCATTAAAACACAAATTTTCAACAATTTACCCAATAATTATGCTGTAGCTCTATTTGAATCTACCTCAGGAACTATTGCTTTACCGGCAAACTTTACGAATACAGTCCCAAATCAACAAGTTATTTATGCTCGAATCATTTCACTTGAAAATTGCTATTCTAACATACCAATTACTTTAAACGTAATTTCATCTGGAGGTATTATAGCCCCCGAAATAATAAATATTTGCAATAATATTCCGAAAAACATTAGTGCTCCAAGTGGTTTTTCTAATTATAGTTGGAATACTTTACCTGTTCAAATTTCACAAAACATAACCATTTCAAATGCAGGAAATTATGTAGTTACATTAACAAGTGCCAATGGTTGCACTAATACAAAAACATTTACTGCTAGTAATACTGAAATTGCCACAATCACAAACATTGAAGTAAACGATTTTGAGGAGGATTTAACCGCAACAGTTACTATTTCCGGAAATGGAAATTACACTTATTCAATTGATGGAATCAACTTTCAAAATACACCCATTTTTAATTTGCCTGATGCTGGAGAATACATAGTTTATGTAAAAGAAGAGAATTGCGGAACCGTTTCTGATACTTTTTTTGCTATTTCCTATCCAAAATTTTTCACACCAAATGGTGATTCTTTTAATGATACTTGGCAAATAAAAAATTTAGAAAAAAAAGGGTTAGAAAACAGTAAAATTTATATTTTTGATAGATTTGGCAAACTAATAAAAGAAATAAATAAAACCAACACCAGTTGGGACGGAACTTTTAACAAACAAATTCTTCCTTCAACAGATTATTGGTTTGTATTGGAAGCCACAAACGGCAAAAACATAAAAGGCCATTTTAGTTTAAAACGATGATAAAAAATATATTTTTAGTACTCCTTGGTGGCGGAATTGGCAGCGTAGCCAGATATTTATTAAGTTATTTTCTAACTAAAAATAACACAACACATTTTCCTTGGGCAACTTTCATTGCAAATGGGTTAGGCTGTTTGTTTATTGGCTTACTTTTTGGCTACATTCAAAAAAATAATTTACAAAGCGAAACTTTAAAACTCTTTCTTATTACTGGTTTTTGTGGTGGTTTTACAACTTTTTCTACATTTAGTTTAGAAAATATTCAATTTATTCAAAATCAAAATTATAACTTAGCCGTACTTTACACATTAACTTCAATAATCTTAGGTTTTTTCGGAGTTATAATTGGATTAAAACTATATAATTAATGACACATTTAAACGAAACTCAAATTAAAGAGTTGCAACAACTTTTATCTAATCCCAAAAAAATTGCCATCATTCCTCATAGAAATGTTGATGGTGATGCTATGGGTTCTACGCTTGGATTGTACCATATTTTAAAACAATTAAATCACCAAATAACAGTTGTTGTTCCAAATGAAATACCAGATTATTTACAATGGATTCCTGGCATTGAAGAAGCAACTTTGATTTATGAAGGCGCCAAGAATTCAGAAGCAATAGAAGTTTTGAAAGAAACTGAACTAATTTTCACCTTAGATTTCAATGCGCTTCATCGCGCTGGTGAACAAATGGAAACTGTTTTAAAAACACTTTCTGCACCATTTATAATGATTGACCATCACGAGAAACCTGATAACTTTGCAAAATATATGTTTTCAGATATCGAATATAGTTCAACTTGCCAAATGGTGTATGAATTAATCCAAAAATTAGAACTTGGCGACTATATAAATCTAGATGCAGCCACATGTTTATATACCGGAATTGCAACAGATTCTGGTGGATTTCGTTTTCCAAGAACTACAGGAAACTTACATCGTATTGTGGGTAATTTAGTTGATATAGGAGTTAATAATTCGCAAATTCATGAAAATTTATACGATAATGGCGATTATAATAAACTTCAAATTTTAGGAAAAGCATTGTCTAACATGAAAGTGTTACCAGAATACAAAACCAGTTATATTAAACTTTCGCAACAAGAACAAAACGAATTAAAAGTTAAAAAAGGCGATACAGAAGGTATTGTAAATTATGGCTTGACAATTAAAAATATCGATTTTACAGCATTTTTTACAGAAGTAACAGAGGAAAAAATTATTAAAATATCTTTCCGTTCGCAAGGTGATTTCGATGTAAATCAGTTTGCCAGAAACCATTTTAATGGTGGTGGGCACAAAAATGCAGCTGGCGGAAAATCTTTTGATAGTTTAGAAGGCACAATAACTAAATTTATTGCTATTTTAGCAGTCGAAAAAAAAATAAATTAAGAATAATGAATGCATTCAAATCTATATTACTTTTTGTATTAACAATTTTCATGGCTTCGTGTTCAGAAAAACAAGCGCGCCAACCGATTTCTAGAAATTCTGGAACTTTTATGAAAGAATCCATAGATAGAAATAAAAAGTTGAATATTCAAGAAAAACTAGCCATCACCAATGTCATTCAAAAAGATACGGCATATAGCTATAATCGTTCGGAAAAAGGTTTTTGGTACGCTTATGAAACTAAAAGTGCAGAAAATGTGCTTCCAATTAAAGGCGATGTGGTTCAATTTGATTATGAAATTACCGATTTATACGGAAATAGCATTTATACCGCAGCAGAATTAAAAACCCAAACGTATTATGTTGACAAACAAAACATAATGAATGGTTTAAGAAACGGAATTAAATTAATGCACAAAGGCGATAGAGTAAAGTTCATTTTTCCGTCACAATCCGCCTATGGCTATCATGGTGATGATAAAAAAATTGGAACCAATCAACCAATTATTTGCTTGGTAACATTAAATGAAATCAAAACAGAAACTCCTGAATAATTAAAAAATGAAAAAAACAATATTAACATTTCTTGTTTTTACCACGCTATTTATTTCTTGCAAAGGGAAAGTTGAAAATAGCAATTTATCAGATGGCTTGTATGCCTTAATTGAAACCTCTAAAGGTGATATTACTGTAAAATTAGAATTTGAAAAAGTTCCTTTTACTGTTGCAAACTTTGTGACTTTATCAGAAGGTAAAAATAATTATGTCAACTCAAAATACAATGGCATACATTTTTTTGACGGGTTGACTTTTCACAGAGTTGAATCAAACCCACCAATGATTCAAGGTGGTGATCCTCTAGGTTCTGGGCAAGGCGGACCTGGTTACAAATTTAAAGATGAGTTTCATCCTGAATTAAATCACGGAAAAGCTGGAATTATGTCTATGGCCAATTCTGGACCACATACAAATGGTTCGCAATTTTTTATCACCACATATGCTACTTCATATTTAGATGGCAAACATAGCGTTTTTGGAGAAGTTGCAGAAGGATTAGAAGTTGTGAATTCCATAGTGGTTGGTGACAAAATAAATAGTGTAAAAATCATAAGAATTGGAGATGCTGCCAAAAAATTCGACGCTATTAAAGTATTTAAAGATTATTTTGACAAACAAGCTGAATTACAAAAAGTACTTGAGCAAGTAAAAATCAAAAAAACAGCGCAAATTGAAACTTTAAAAGCTACAGGTACCAAAACAAAGTCAGGATTAATT
>CAMDGB010000014.1 GCA_945897915.1 Chryseobacterium gleum
CATTTAACGTTACTTTATTATTTCCAATAGTACTATTTATTTGGATGGCAAGTTCATATTTTTGGTCAATTGATAAAGCGGCAACAATACCAGCTATTTACAAAGAAATCTTTTTGTTATTAATTCCTGCGGCTTTTTTAATCATGCGGCCGTTTAATAAAAATCAAGTTTATAAATTAATAAAATATTATAGCTATGCAATGGTGTTTTATGCAGGTTTTTTTCTATTAAGAGCATGGATTAGATATATGATTTCAGGAGACCAAAGGGCTTTTTTCTATCATGGTGAATACGACAATGATTTTGGATTGGTACCAAAATTACTAAACGCAATACACGTATCTGTTTACATGGCTGTGGCATTTTTTTACTTCTTAAATCAGGAAATAAAAAAGAAGTTTGATATCATTTGTGCCGCTATTCTTTTCGGATTTATTTTTTTACTATCTTCTAAAAACATAATTATTGTGTTTGTGCTCTTAATTGGACTTCATTTTTTTTATTTTTCAAAATCGTCAAGCAAAATGCGTTTGAGAAATTTATCCATTTTAACCCTAATTTTAGTAGCTGTATTTAGTTTTAGTAAAATAAAAAATAGATTTTTAGTCGAATTTCAATCCAACACCAACACCAGCGTAAGCCATAGCGTTTACAATGAGGCAGATGAAGGCGTTAATTATGTAAGCATATATGAAGCTTGGAACAACGAGACATTTTCACAGGGTGATTATTTTCCAGGTACTGCTTTCAGGGTGTATCAATTCCGAATGTTTTTAGAAATTTTTAGTGAAGAACCTTTGTTTTGGAAAGGATTAGGTTTAAATGCTTCACAACCTAAACTTATAGAAAAAGAGAAAAAATACGAGCTTTATCCAGGATACGGATTGTTTAATTTTCATAATCAATATGTTCAAAATTTTGCCGAACTTGGTTTCATAGGTTTTTTAGTTTTGATTACAATTTTAGCTATTAATATAAAAAACGCATTCAAACGTAAAGATTTTATACATATTTCTTTTGCTATTCTAATCATAAGCTTATTTTTGACAGAATCTTTTTTATGGAGACAAAGAGGCGTGGTTTTCTTTACTATTTTTTATTGTTTGTTTAATACAACACTTCTACACAATAAGAAATAAATTTTTACGTTTACTTAGTTAACATAATTCCTTTTTAGAAATAATAACTAATGAAAAGAATATTAATTACTGGCGCAGCAGGTTTTTTAGGATCACATCTTTGTGATCGATTTATCAAAGAAGGTTATTTTGTTATTGGTATGGATAATTTAATTACTGGAGATTTAAAAAACATAGAGCACCTATTTAAAGAAAAAAACTTTGAATTTTATCATCATGATATTACTAAATTTGTTCATGTTCCCGGTGAATTAGATTATATTTTACATTTTGCTTCTCCAGCTAGTCCGATCGATTATTTAAAAATTCCTATTCAAACTCTAAAAGTAGGCTCCTTAGGAACACACAATTTATTAGGATTAGCACGAGTTAAAAAAGCAAGAATACTTATCGCTTCAACTTCAGAAATTTATGGTGATCCATTAGTGCACCCACAAACTGAAGAGTATTATGGAAACGTAAACACAATAGGGCCTCGAGGGGTTTATGATGAAGCCAAACGTTTTCAAGAATCCATTACTATGGCTTACCACACTTTTCATGGTGTAGAAACCAGAATTGCCCGTATTTTTAATACTTACGGACCAAGAATGCGATTAAATGATGGGCGAGTAATTCCTGCATTTATTGGCCAAGCACTTCGTGGTGAAGATTTAACGATTTTTGGAGACGGAAGTCAAACCCGCTCATTTTGTTATGTTACGGATCAAGTAGAAGGCATTTATAGATTATTACTCTCCGATTACCATTTACCTGTAAATATTGGAAATCCAGACGAAATCACTATTTCTGATTTTGCAGATGAAATTATTAAATTAACAGGAACCAAACAAAAGGTTATTTATAAAGACTTACCTGTTAACGACCCAATGCAACGCCAGCCTGATATTACTAAGGCCAAAGAAATTTTAGGATGGACGGCTAAAGTAAAAAGAGAAGAAGGAATGAAAATTACTTACGCGTATTTTAAATCCCTTTCACCTGAAGAATTAGCAAAAGAAGAACACAAAGATTTTTCAAAATACATTTATTAGTTTGAAGTCAAAAACAGGAAGATATTCAGGATTTATTAGACCGCTAATTGCTTTTATAGATTTATTATTAATAAATCTATTAATTTTAGTCTGTCTTCGTTCCGCTATGAGTAATTTTGGTTATCATACTATTTTGTCGCTTTCCTGGATAGTTATCTCCTATTATTCAGGGTATTACGAGGTATATAGGTTCACTAAAGAAATTACAATCCTAGGAAAACTTCTAAAGCAGTTCGTTTTTATCAGTTTAATCACATTCGCATACGTTGGTTATAAATATAAATATGTAACGCCAGATGAAGTTTGGAACTATATTGCTTTTTCTTTTATTTCTGTGGGGGTTGTTAAATTTTCAATTTTTTTTCTCCTAAAAAAATATCGATTATTATATGGAGGGAATATAAGAAATGTGATCATTTTAGGAAATGGCAAAGACGTAGAAGAATTAAAATTATTTTTTACTACCAAACCTAATTATGGGTATAATTTAATGAACGTTTTTAGTTTAAAAATAAATAAAAAAGAAGAAATTAAAGCGTGTTATGAGTTTATAACCAAAAATAAAGTGGATGAAATTTATGGCTCATTAAACACGCTCAACACCACGGATTTAGAAGGCCTAATACATTTTGCAGACAACAATCTTAAAACAATAAAATTGCTCCCAGACAGCAAAAACAGAATGTTACGTAACTTAGCCGTTGAATACTATGGTTATGTGCCAATTATTTCGCTAAGAACCATTCCATTAGATAAAGTAATTAATAAAAGAATCAAACATTTTTTTGATTTTGTGTTTTCATTACTTGTAATTTTATTGCTTTTGTCATGGTTAACGCCTTTAATAGCCTTACTAATAAAAATGGAATCTAAAGGCCCCGTTTTCTTTAAACAAAGAAGAAACGGATTGAACTATAAAGAGTTTTATTGTTATAAATTTAGATCTATGCGATTAAATTCTAAAGCAGATTTAGAACAAGTTCAAAAAAACGACCCAAGAGTAACTAAATTTGGAAAAATATTAAGAAAATTTAGCATCGATGAGTTGCCACAATTTTTCAATGTATTATTAGGAGATATGTCGGTTGTAGGACCAAGACCCCATATGGTTAGTCATACGGAAATGTATGCAAAAAGTATTGATAAGTTTATGGTTAGACACTTTATTAAACCTGGAATTACTGGTTTAGCACAAATAAACGGCTGCAGAGGAGAAGTAGAAACCGAAAAGGACATTGTAAATAGAGTTAAATTCGATATTTTTTATCTAGAAAATTGGTCTATTTTGTTAGATTTAAAAATAATACATAAAACTGTTATTAATACTATTAAAGGCGAAGAAAAAGCATATTAACTTTAATTTAAAGAAAAAACTTCTTATTTTTTATTAGAGAGACTATTTTTGCACCAATATAAAAACCACACACAATCATGAATATTTTACTTTTAGGGTCTGGCGGAAGAGAACACGCTTTTGCTTGGAAAATGACTCAAAGCCCATTATGTAGTCAACTTTTTGTGGCACCGGGTAATGCTGGAACCGTAAAAATTGCTACAAACGCAAATATCAATCCAAATGATTTTAAAGCAATTAAACAATTTGTTTTAGCAAATGCAATCGAAATGGTAGTGGTTGGCCCAGAAGATCCTTTAGTAAAAGGTATTTATGATTTCTTTAAAAATGATACTCAAATTTCACATATTCCTGTAATTGGCCCTTCAAAGTTAGGTGCGCAATTAGAAGGAAGTAAAGAATTTGCTAAAGAATTTTTAGTTAAAAATAATATTCCAACTGCAAAGTATGAAAGTTTTACTTCAGAAACAGTTGAAAAAGGATATGCTTTTTTGGAAACATTATCTCCGCCATATGTCCTAAAAGCAGATGGTTTAGCCGCCGGGAAAGGCGTGGTAATTCTGAATGATATACAAGACGCAAAAGATGAATTGAAAGCCATGTTAGTGGATGCAAAATTTGGTTCAGCTAGCGCAAAAGTAGTAATTGAAGAGTTTTTAGACGGAATTGAGTTAAGTTGTTTTGTCTTAACTGATGGAAAAAATTACAAAATATTACCCACAGCAAAAGATTACAAACGAATTGGTGAAGCCGACACTGGATTGAACACAGGCGGAATGGGCGCGATTTCTCCAGTACCTTTTGCAGACACTACTTTAATGCAAAAAATTGAAGACCAAATTGTGATTCCTACCATTAAGGGGTTAAAAAACGACAATATTGAATACAAAGGATTTGTATTTATTGGCTTGATAAAAGTTGGCGATAATCCGGTTGTAATTGAATATAATGTGAGAATGGGTGATCCAGAAACAGAAGTAGTTATCCCAAGAATAAAAAGTGATTTAGTTGCTTTGTTTCATGCAGTTGCTAATGAAAAATTAGACGATTTCGAATTGGAAATAGACGAAAGATCAGCTGCAGCTGTTGTAGTTGTTTCAGGAGGCTATCCTGAAGAATTTGAAAAAGGCAAAGAAATTTTTGGTTTAGACGACAAAACAGATTCTTTAATTTTTCACGCAGGGACCAAAGAAGAATACGGGAAAATTTTATCTAACGGGGGGCGAGTATTAGTAGTAACATCCTTCGGAGAAACATTCAAAACAGCAACAAAAAAATCTTATCAAACCATAGAAAGTCTAAAGTTTGATAAGATGAATTATAGAAAAGATATAGGATTCGATTTATAATAGAACCTATTCTTTTTATTTAGTTAAGAAAGAGTGTGCTGAAGTATCTTGTTCATCAGCTCCAGATTTTTTGAAAATCTGTAATTGTTTTGTCCAGAAAAAGGCCCAATAACAACAAGTAAAAATAAATACCCAATTGATTATATTTGCCACCCACCAATTTGTTAATTCTATACTTCTTAAAAAGTCCATTGGTACAAAAAGTACTTCAACAAATAAAAATTGTATTGCTTCGAAAAATGCTTTCATTTTATTATTATATTTACACTACAAAAATATAAAATATATTTATGATTGCAAGTCTTTTTAGTAAAACTCGACCAATAAATTACGTATTAATATTAATAATGTTGTTTTCTTGCTTTTTTTTGTTCCAATTTCAGGTTCCAAATGAAGAATTTACATCAGTCGATCTGTTTTCAAAAATTGGAGTTTTTGTGTTACTATTGTTTTCGTTTTTTCTGGTAAATTTTATTTCACTCAAAAACACCTTAACTCAAAACGATAATTATGCAATACTATTGTTTCTAGTTTTTATATTATTATTTCCATCTGTACTAAATAATATTAAAATTGTGTTATCAAATGTATTTTTGTTATTAGCTTTACGAAGGTTAATTTCTTTAAAAACATTAAATTCATCAAAGGAAAAAATATTTGATGCTTCTTTCTGGATTTTCCTTTCTGCTATTTTTCACTTTTGGAGTATTTTATATATTGTTTTAGTTTTTATTTCAATTATTTTTCACTCGGGGAAAGAATATAAAAACTGGATTTTACCATTTGTTTCATTTCTTTGTGTTTGGATTTTATATATTGCTACCAGCTTAATATTATTTGATAACTATTCCATTAATAAAGCTGTTTTTCAGATAAGTTTTAATTTTTTTGAATTTAAAAATGTGTATCAAAACATGGCATTGTCCATATTTGTTTCTATTTCTGCATTGTTTTTTGCTTCTCAAACAATTGACTATCAAAACAAACCTTTAAACATGCAGTCGTCTTATAAACAAGTTTATTTTGCTTTTCTTTTAGCTGTGGGAATTTATATTTTTTCAGCAAATAAATCTAACGATTTACTGATGTATACTTTTGCACCGCTAGCTATTTTAGGTGCAAATATGTTTGAAAAAATGAAGAATTCTATTTACAAAGAAGTGTCTTTATTTTTGTTGTTAGGCGTGGGGTTATTTTTCTTTTTTGTTCAATTATAATTTATTTCCATACGCTAAATCACCCGCGTCACCTAAACCAGGAATAATATAGTTTTTTTCATTTAACTTTTCGTCTAATGAAGCTACCCATAAATGGCAGTTTTCTGGCAAATTTTCTTCCAAGTATTTAATGCCTTCTGGAGCAGCAATAACAACAGCAATATGGATTTCTTTTGGCTGTTGCGTAGCTAAAATTTTATTTAAAACAGCAATTAATGATTGTCCGGTTGCTAACATTGGGTCCACTAAAATTAATGTTTTATTATTCATGTTCGGCACAGCTTGGTATTCCACTAAAATATCGAAATTCTCATCGGAATTATAATGATTTCTATAAGCCGAAATAAATCCATTTTCCGCACCATCAAAATAGTTTAAAAAACCTTGATGTAATGTCAAACCGGCTCTCAGAATAGAACACAATACTATTTTTTCTGCTATTTCTGAAGTATTTTTTATACCTAACGGAGTGGTTACAGCTACATTATTATACGTTAGTTTTTTACTAATTTCATAAGCCAAAATTTCACCAATTCGCTCCATGTTTCTCCTGAAACGCATGGCATCTTTTTGAACGTTTACCGCTCTAATTTGATTTAAAAACTGATTTAAAACACTATTTTCTTCGGAAATATATTGAATATTCATGTGAGATAATTTGTAATTTATGGTTAAAAGTACAAAAAATCCTTATTTTTGTAAATTAAATCAGAAACTATGTTTGCAGAATTCGCCTTTCCCATTTTTGAACAAGCTATAAAAGTGTATCATGTTATTGATGATGTATATCAGCCAGTAGTTAATCCTTATGAAAAAGGTTCGGTAGAACATTTATTATTTGCCAAAAACTGGGTGGATACGGTGCAATGGCATTATGAAGATATTGTGCGCGATCCAAATATTGATCCCATTGCAGCGTTAGATTTAAAACGAAAAATTGATGCCTCGAACCAAGTTAGAACTGATATGGTAGAATATATTGATGGTTATTTTCTACAAAAATATGCACACGTTCAAGTGAAACCAAATGCAAGAATTAATACTGAAAGTCCAGCTTGGGCAATTGATAGATTATCTATTTTAGCATTGAAAATTTACCACATGAATGAAGAAGCTACTCGCGAAGAAGCCACTGCAGAACACCGAGCAAAATGCCAAGAAAAATTAAATGTATTGTTAGACCAAAAAAACGATATGTTTATTTCAATCAGTCAATTGGTGGAAGACATTGAAAATGGTGACAAATTCATGAAGGGGTACAAACAAATGAAAATGTACAACGACGCCGATTTGAATCCAGTTTTGTATCAAAATAAAAAATAAATGTCTTCTCACATTTTAGTTATTCGGCTTTCAGCTATGGGCGATGTCGCTATGACCGTTCCTGTACTGAGAGCTTTTTCTTTGCAATATCCCAACGTGAAAATTACGGTAGTTTCTCGACCGTTTTTTAAACCTTTTTTTGACGATATTGAAAACATAACTTTTTTTCCAATTGATTTAAAAGAAAGACACCAAGGTTTTTTAGGACTTTTACGTTTATTTTCTGATTTGCGAAAACTAAATATTGATACCGTTGCCGATTTACATAATGTCTTACGATCAAAAATTATCACTACACTTTTCGCTTTAAATGGCAAAAAAGTAGCTGCTACAGATAAAGGCAGAAAAGACAAAAAAGCACTTACAAAGTTAGCCATCAAAACTATTTCTCCAATAAAATCAATGTTCGAACGACATGTTGAAACGTTTGAAAAATTAGGTTTTCAAATCAATTTAAATACTCCCACATTTCCAGAAAAAACGATTTTATCTGAAGATATAATAAAAATTACAGGTAAAAAAGCAGAAAATTGGATTGGAATAGCACCTTTTGCACAATACGAAAGTAAAGTCTACCCAACAGATTTGATACAACAAGTAATAGATGATTTAGCCAAAAACACTTCAAATAAAATTTTATTATTTGGTGGCGGAACAGAAGAAATTAAGCAACTAAATCAGCTAAAAAATAACCATGAAAATGTACTTGTTTTAGCCGGAAAAACCAATTTGAAAGCAGAATTAGCCATTATTTCTAATTTAAACATCATGCTTTCTATGGATTCTGGTAATGCGCATATTGCTGCAATGTTAGGTGTAAAAGTAATTACACTTTGGGGCGCCACACACCCTTTTGCAGGATTTCAACCGTTTCATCAACCTGATGATTTTAGTTTGACTTCAGATAACAAACAATACCCTTTTTTACCTACTTCGGTGTACGGAAATAAAAAAGTAGCAGGCTATGAAAATGCAATGCGAACGATTTTACCTTCTCAGGTTATTGAAAAAATAAATTCCAACCTTACCTAAATAAAATTGGAATTGGAATTTTTTATTTGAGATTTTAAAGACTAAATATCATCAAAATTAATTTTAATTTCAGAGGATGTTGGTACCGCTTGACAAGCCAAAACTAATCCTTCAGCTACTTCATTATCTGTCAAAATTTGGTTTTTCTTCATAGTAGCGCTTCCTTCAGTAACACGACAAATACAGCTGCTACAAATACCGCCTTGACAAGAATAAGGCACGTCTAAACCTTGTTTTAAAGCCGCTTCTAAAATGGTTTGTTTCTGACTCATTTCAAAAGTAACTTCGTCAGTATCTACAGTAATTGAAATGTTTGTATGACCTTTATTTCCAGTTACAACTTTGTTTTCTGAGGCAGTTGAAGTACCAAATAATTCAAATTTAATGTCTTTTTCAGCTACATTATTTTCTTTTAAAGTCGCCGTAACTACTTGAATCATGGCTTCTGGTCCGCACAAGTAAAACTTAGAAAAAGTTTTATCAGCATGTTTGGTTTTTAAAACAGTGTTTACAATTGACTTGTCAATTCTACCAAATAATTCGCCAGCAACATTAGCTTGACTGTAAACAGAATGCACAAAAAAGCGACCTATATTTTTTAATTGAAGTGCATGTAATTCCTCGTGAAAAATAGTTTCTGATTCGTCTTTATTACCATAAATTAACACAAAAGTACTATTTGGTTCTTCTTCTAACATGCTTTTTGCAATAGATAAAACAGGGGTAATTCCGCTACCAGCAGCAAAAGCGGCATAGCTTTTTTGATGATCCTGTTTGGCTTCAAATGTAAATTTTCCTTCGGGAATGCTTACTTCTAACAAATCGCCAACAGCTAATTTTGTGTTGGCAAATCTTGAAAAAGTACCGCTTTTTACTTCTTTTATAGCAATTCGCATTTCACCACTTTTTGGTGAAGAACAAATAGAATAAGCTCTGCGAAGTTCTGTGCCGTCTAAAGTAAGCTTTAAGGTTACATATTGACCGGCTATAAATTGGTATGCTGATTTTAATTCTTGTGGAATATTAAAAACGATTGAAACCGCATTTTTTGTTTCTCGTTTGATTTCTTTTATTGCTAATTTATAAAAATCCATGTTATATATTATTTTGTAAATAAGGCCCTTAACTCAGTTGCTTCGCTAGGTTTCATTTTTCCTGCCAATACCAAGCTTAATTGTTTTCTTCTTAGTGCTGCTTCAAAACGTTCAATTTCTAATTCGGTTTGTGGTTCAATAGGCGGCACAGGAACAGGACTTCCAGTTTCATCAACAGCAACAAACGTATAAATGGCTTCGTTGGCTTTGTTTTTAATGCCTGATTCTCTATCTTCAATCCAAACATCAATAAAAATTTCCATTGAAGTATTGAAAGTTCTCGATACTTTAGATTCCACTGTAACCACGCTTCCTAAAGGAATGGCTCTATTAAACGCTACGTGATTTACCGAAGCCGTAACGCAAATTCTTCTCGAATGACGGCGCGCAGTAATACTAGCAGCTCTATCCATACGAGCTAATAATTCGCCACCAAATAAATTATTTAAAGGATTGGTTTCACCAGGCAACACTAAATCGGTTAGTGTAGTTACGGAATCTGAAGGATATTTGTTTTGCATTATTTTTTTTACAAAGATACTAACTCTGATTTAAAAAAAGGGCATAAAAAAATCCCAAAATTGGGATTAGTCTATAAGTAACCAAGCTTCGACGCTATCTTTTGATTTTATTTGAATTTTTAAATTCTGAGCTTCATTTAAATTAGAAAAACTTCCAAAAGCTACTGGTATCAAACCATATTTGTTTTCAGTTAACAAATGAGCTTCAAAGCCTTGTGAAAGTAAATCATTCATGGCTTTCATCGCGTTTTGTTTGCTTCTGTAAGCGCCCGCTATCACGTGGTATTTTCCATTATGCGTTGTTTCTAAAGTTAAATCAACCGCGTTTATTGGGTTTGGAATCACAAAAGTAGCCTCTTGAATTCTTTGATTTATTTTTTCTTGAACCGTTTTTTCTACAATACTCGTTTGTTGTTCAATAGAGTAGTCATAATACATTTTGTAGCCATATGTACCTGCAGACGTAAAAACAGCTACTGCCGCAGCATATTTCATCCAGTTTTTTGTACGTTTTTTTCCGTTTAATGGAATAACTGGCGTTTCATCTTCAACTGTTTTATCAATTGAAACAGGTGTTTTAATTTGAGGCGCAACTTCTGAAGCGATTTCTGTATGAATTTGATTGGCTCTTGCTATTTCTGGCGAATTAAAACCAGCCAAGCCAAAAGAATCTGTCAAATAATTTATAGCAGTATTGGGTTTGAAAACAAAATTATGTTCGGAATTTGAAAAAATTTCACCAATATTTTCTAACACTACATGTTCTTTATTTTCTAGTTTTTCCAACCAAAAAACAACTTGAGTTTGAATTCTATTTAACGCTTTTTCGTAGCTAATTTTTTCTTGTAATGCGATGTGATTAGCCAATAAACCATCATTATTTTTTATATTTGAATTAAAAGAAATTACTTTTTTCGGCGGTGCAAATGAACTTTGCCCAACAATTACTTGTGCAGATTGCCATTCGCATAAGAAAGCACCAAAGCCAGGAACGCCCACGCATTGGTATCTGTACAACAATTCTGAAATGTATTTTTCTATTTTCATATAGGCAAAATTAAGAATTCAAGCCCAAAAACAAAATTTTATTAACAATTTTTATTAACAATTTTAAAATTATTTTTCTTCGTTTTACAGAATGTCATCAAAATATTAAAAAAATAAATATATTTGTAAATTATATTATACGCCATGTTACATAACGAATTATTTTACACGCTCGCACTCTTAAAAGTGGAAGGTATTGGCGACGTTGTTGCCAAGAAACTCATTAAACACTGTGGTTCTTCCGCTGCGGTATTTCAAACTTCTAAAAAATCATTAATTGCCATTGAAGGCATAGGTGAGTATCTCTACAAAAATTTACAACAACAAAAGATTTTTAATTGTGCAGAAAACGAACTTCGTTTTATTGAAAACGAATCTATTTCTTATACTACTTTTGAAGAAAATTCTTATCCAGAACGCTTAAAACATTGCGCAGACGGACCAATTATTTTGTTTCAATCTGGAACTATAGATTTGCAAAATAAAAAATTAATAAATATTGTTGGAACCCGACAAACTACGCCCTATGGAATTGATTTCACAAAAAAACTAATATCAGATTTAGCACCTTTAAACCCGGTTATTGTTAGCGGTTTTGCTTATGGTGTGGACATTGTAGCGCACCAAGCTGCCATTCAAAATGACTTGCAAACGGTTGGCGTTTTGGCTCATGGTTTAAATCAAATTTATCCAAAATCACATAAAAAGTATGTTTCTCAAATGGAGCAAAACGGCGGTTTTATGACTGAATTTTGGAGCACCAGCAATCCAGAAAGAGAGAATTTTATCAAAAGAAATAGAATCGTTGCGGGCATGTGTGAAGCTACAATTGTTATTGAAAGTGCAGAAAAAGGTGGCTCATTAATTACGGCCAGCATTGCAAATGACTACAACCGAGATGTTTTCGCTGTTCCGGGGAGAGTTTCTGATAAATTTAGCCAAGGTTGTAACAATTTAATCAAAACGCAACGCGCGCATTTATTAAGCAGTGCGGCTGATTTGATTTATATTCTAAATTGGGATATTGATTCAAAAAAAGAAAGTAAACCCGTGCAAAAACAATTGTTTGTTTCCTTAACGGAAGACGAGCAAAAAATTTATGATTATTTAGTAAATAAAGAAAATGAACTAATGGATATTATAGCATTAGATTGCGACTTCCCTATTTTTAAAATCTCATCTTTGTTATTAAATATGGAGTTAAAAGGTGTCATTAGACCTATGCCAGGCAAGTTGTTTGAAGCGGTATAGGTTAAAACACAAATTTCATAGATTAGCACGAAACTAATTTGTGAAATTTGTGAAAAGCTGTTTGAAAAAATGCTACATAAACCCTAATTTCTCCCTTACTCTTTTCAAAACGCCATCCGCTACATTTCCAGCTTTTTTAGCGCCTTCTAAAAGTAATTTGTCTACTTCTGCAGGATTGTTTATGTAGTGATTATATTTTTCTCTTTCGGTTTTAAATTTTTTAGTAATTAAATCAAATAATGCTTGTTTAGCGTGTCCAAAACCATAATTTCCAGCCAAATATTTGGTTTTTAAATCTGCTGTTTCTGCTTGTGTAGCTAATAATTTATATAAACCAAACACATTACAAGTATCTGGATTTTTTGGATCTTCTAAAGGCGTGCTATCGGTTTCAATGCCTTTTATTTGTTTCAATAACGCTTGATCATCCAGAAAAATATTAATAAAATTATTTCTCGATTTACTCATTTTTTGACCGTCTGTTCCAGGAACTAACATGGTTTCTTCACTTGTTTTTCCTACAGGTAACACAAAAGTTTCACCCATTTGATGGTTAAAACGGGAAGCCACATCTCTAGTAATTTCAATATGTTGCATTTGATCTTTTCCAACGGGAACTATTTCGGCATCGTACAATAAAATATCGGCAGCCATTAGCATCGGATAAGAAAACAATCCTGCATTTACATCTTCCAATCTATCGGCTTTGTCTTTAAAAGAATGGGCTAATGTTAATCTGTTAAATGGAAAAAAACAACTCAAATACCAAGACAATTCTGCAGTTTGTGGCACATCGGATTGTCTGTAAAACACGACTTTATTAGTATCTAATCCACATGCTAACCAAGCGGCAGCAGTGTTGTAAGTGTTTTGTTTGAGTTCGGTTCCGTTTTTAATTTGCGTAATCGAATGCAAATCGGCAATAAATAAAAACGATTCATTCGCAGGATTATTTGCCATTTGTATAGCTGGAATAATTGCGCCTAATAAATTTCCTAAATGTGGCGTTCCTGTGCTTTGAACACCTGTTAATATTTTTGCCATTTTGAATGTTGTTTTTGCAAATGTAAGTTTTTAAGTAAAAAGAGCCAAGTAAAAAGGTGCAACTAAAAAAGAATAAGTTTTTTAAAATTGATTACTTTTGAAAATCGAATACAAACTTATAAATGAAATTATTTAAATATCCGTTTTGGTTGCTTTACCGCATTTGGTTTTACCTTTTGGTATTGTTGCCAATAATAGTGTTATTTCCGCTTATATTAATTACTATTTTGAGCGAAAAAACCTATTCTTTATTTTTTAAAATTGCGCGATTTTGGGCGCGATTAATACTAATAGGAATGGGCTTTAGATATTCTATAAATGGCACTGAAAATTTTGAAGTAGGTAAAAGTTATATGTTGGTGGCCAATCATACTTCAATGACGGATATTATGTTGATGTTATTGGCAGTAAAAAACCATCCATTTGTTTTTGTAGGAAAAAAAGAATTGGTTAAAATTCCCATTTTTGGATTCATTTACAAGCGTGTTTGTATTTTGGTCGACCGAGAAAATAGTAAAAGTAGATTTGCAGTATTTGAACGCGCACAAAACAGAATTCAACAGGGATTAAGTATTTGTATTTTTCCTGAAGGCGGCGTGCCAGAAGAAAGTGTGCTTTTAGATGAATTTAAAGATGGTGCTTTCCGAATAGCAATTGAACACCAACTCACAATAATTCCGATAACTTTTTACGACAACAAAAAACGTTTTTCTTATACTTTTTTTAGTGGTTCACCGGGAAAAATGAGAGCGAAAGTGCACGCCCCCATTTCCACAACAGGAAAAACCATGAAAGATAAATTTTTTTTAAAACAAGAAGTTAGAGATATTATTTTAACAGAACTTCAAAAATAATATGCAAAAAAAAACGCCTTTTAAGGCGTTTTTATTATGGTACAACAACTGAAAATTCTTCATAAAGATTAACTCCGTTGGCATCTTTACCTTTCCAAAACTTTAAAAGGTATGTTCCTGAAGTAGCTGGTTTAAATCTTAAAATTTTCGTTTGTAATTGATTTAGCAATGGCAAACAACCTTGTTCTTCTATCACGTAATTTAGTACAGCAATAGTTCTATTAAAATCATCTTTAGTGTAATAAAAACCTTCAAAACCATGGCAACTAGAAGGTCTTAAATAGGTAACTTCTATTTCGTTTACGGTATTTACAGCAAAGGTAGTAGGTAAAATAACCGATTCTACAGGCACAAATTCTAAATAAACTCTTGGCCCATCAGATTCTTGTGTACAAGAAATAGAAAATACAAAAATACAAATAAGTGCTATTAATTTTTTCATAATAAAACTTTTTAAATAATTTGAACAGTCAATTTGATTTTAATCAAAAAACCATCCTAAAAAGGATGATTTCTTGTATTATGCGTTTTGTTCTTTTAGAAACTCCTTAATTTTAACTTCTAATTCATCCATTAATTCTGGATTGTCTTTAATTAATTGTTTTACACCATCTCTTCCTTGACCTAATTTGGTTTCGCCATAACTAAACCAAGAACCACTTTTCTTGATAATTTCAAAATCTACAGCCAAGTCTAAAACTTCACCCACTTTAGAAACCCCTTCTCCATACATAATGTCAAATTCTGCAGTTCTAAATGGTGGTGCTACTTTGTTTTTTACAATTTTTACTCTCGTTCTGTTACCAATTACTGTGTCACCATCTTTAATTTGTGAAGAACGTCGGATATCAATTCTTATCGAAGCGTAAAACTTCAATGCGTTTCCACCGGTTGTAGTTTCTGGACTTCCAAACATTACTCCAATTTTATCTCTCAACTGATTGATAAAAAACACGGTACATTTTGTTTTATGAATAGTTCCTGTTAATTTTCTTAAAGCTTGCGACATCAAACGGGCGTGTAATCCCATTTTGCTATCACCCATATCGCCTTCAATTTCACTTTTTGGCGTTAGAGCTGCAACCGAGTCAATTACTACAATATCTACAGCACCTGAACGAATTAAACTTTCTGCAATTTCTAATGCTTGTTCTCCGTTATCAGGTTGAGAAATAATTAAATTATCAATATCAATTCCTAATTTCTCAGCATAAAAACGGTCAAATGCGTGTTCTGCATCAATAAATGCTGCAATTCCTCCTGCTTTTTGTGCTTCTGCTATGGCGTGTAAGGTTAGGGTAGTTTTACCAGAAGATTCTGGTCCGTAAATTTCGATAATTCTTCCTTTCGGATACCCATTTACGCCCAATGCAATGTCTACACCTAAAGATCCTGATGAAATGGTTTCTACTTCTTCTACTGCAGAATCACCCATTTTCATTACAGTCCCTTTACCGTAAGTTTTGTCTAATTTGTCTAATGTTAGTTGTAAGGCTTTTAATTTTGCTTCTTTTTCCGTGCTCATAATATTTAATTTTCCGTAAAAATACAGAATTTTTTTATTGCAACAAATTTTGTTTGTAAATTTCTTGATGCATTTCAATTAAAAAATATTTTTACCTTTGCTGCCTAATTCTTCCATTTAGAATTTGTTTATTTATTTCTTTAAGTCGTGATTATCACGTCTCTAACCTTAAAATGTTTATAGCATGCAACTGTACAACACCTTAAGCGCAGAAGAAAGAGCCAAGTTAATTGACCAAGCCGGTCAACGATTAACGCTTTCTTTTTATGCGTATGCCAAAATTGAAAATCCCACATTATTTAGAAATGATTTGTTTTTGAAATGGAACAAATTAGACGTCTTAGGCCGAATTTATGTCGCAAAAGAAGGTATAAATGCGCAAATGTCTGTTCCGGTAGAAAACGTGGAAGCTTTTAGAGAAACCCTTGAAACCTACTATTTTATGAAAAATATTCGTTTGAATATTGCAGTAGAACATGATGATCATTCCTTTTTAAAATTAACGATAAAAGTTAGACACAAAATTGTAGCCGATGGATTGAACGACGATACATTTGATGTAACCAACAAAGGCGTACATTTAAACGCCCGAGAATTTAATCAAATTTTAGAAGATCCAAATACGATTGTAGTTGATTTTAGAAATCATTATGAAAGTGAAGTTGGACATTTTAAAGGGGCCATTACGCCAGATGTTGAAACATTTCGTGAAAGTTTGCCAATAATCAATAATCAATTAAAAGACTTCAAAGAAGATAAAAATTTAGTGATGTATTGCACGGGCGGTATTCGTTGCGAAAAAGCCTCTGCTTATTACAAACACCAAGGGTTTAAAAACGTTTTTCAGTTAGAAGGCGGCATTATTAACTATGCCAAACAAATTAAGGAAGAAGGTTTAGAAAGTAAATTTATTGGTAAAAACTTTGTATTTGATCACCGTTTAGGCGAACGAATTACAGACGATATCATTTCGCAATGTCACCAATGTGGTGTACCTTGTGATACGCACGTAAATTGCGCCAATGAAGCGTGCCATTTGTTATTTATTCAGTGCGATTCTTGTGCTGAAAAAATGGAAAATTGTTGTTCTACAAGTTGTGTAACAACCATTTATTTGCCTTTAGAAGAACAAGAAAACCTAAGAAAAGGGTTAAAAAACGGGAATATGATTTTTCAAAAAGGAAAATCACCAGCGTTAACATTCAAACAAAATTCGGAAAGAAATATATTTGAAGAAATCGCTCAAAAACCGGTAAAAGTTTCGGCGGTTACCCAAATTAGAAAGCGAAAATTAACCACAGAAAGAAAAATTTATATTGGCAAGGGCCAACATTATTTCACCAAAGCACAAGTAGGCCAATTTTTAATAGAAAACCAAGAGTTAAAAACGGGAGATACGATTTTTATAACAGGTCCTACAACTGGAAACGAGAAAATGCAAGTGGGCACGATGTTGATAAACGGCATCGAAAATAACGTAGCCAAACCTGGTGATAAAGTAACTTTTGTAGCGCCATTTAAAATTAGGGAATCTGATAAAATATATAAAATATAATTGAAATTCATAAAAAAATGAAACCTGTTGCGTTATAATGATGTAACAGGTTTTTTCATTCGCACCAACTTGAAAAACCAAAAGTTTAAATTCAGTCAAAAAAATGCTATCTTTACACTCAAAATAACATTTAAAAAGTAGTTTCAATTTTTTTGAGGCGATCAATATATATAAATTATGGCATGTACAAGTTGTTCAACTTCCGATGGTGGTGCACCAAAGGGGTGTAAAAATAATGGGACTTGCGGCACCGATAGCTGCAACAAATTAACGGTTTTCGATTGGTTAGCCAATATGACCTTACCAGGCGGTCAAGCACCGTTTGATTGTGTAGAAATACGTTTTAAAAACGGTAGAAAAGAATTTTTTAGAAACACCGAAAAACTTACGTTAAGCATCGGTGATGTAGTAGCAACTGAAGCTTCTTCTGGTCACGATGTGGGTTTGGTGTCTTTAACGGGCGAATTAGTTCGCGTTCAAATGAACAAGAAAAACGTAAAAGACAACGCCGAAATTCCTAAAGTATACCGCAAAGCGACTCAAAAAGACATCGATATTTGGCATGGCGTAAGAAATAAAGAAGATGGCATTCAAGTTCGTGCTCGTGAAATTGCCATAGCGATTAAATTAGAAATGAAAATTTCGGATATCGAATTCCAAGGCGATGGTTCAAAAGCTACGTTTTATTATACTGCAAATGACCGTGTCGATTTCCGACAATTGATTAAAGAATACGCTGGCGAATTTAAAATCCGTATAGAAATGAAACAGGTTGGTTTCCGTCAAGAAGCTGCTCGTTTAGGCGGAATTGGTTCTTGTGGACGCGAATTGTGTTGCTCGTCTTGGTTAACAGATTTTAGAAGTGTCAATACTTCGGCAGCTCGTTACCAACAATTATCTTTAAATCCACAAAAATTAGCAGGTCAATGTGGAAAGCTAAAATGTTGTTTAAATTACGAATTAGACACGTATTTAGACGCACTAAAAGGCTTGCCAGACATGGACACAAAATTGCTTACCGATAAAGGCGATGCATATTGCCAAAAAATTGATATTTTCAAAAATTTAATGTGGTTTTCTTACGCAAACGCGCCAGCTCATTGGCACACGCTAACTGCAGAAAAAGCCAATGAAATTGTTGCCATTAACAAACAAGGTAAAAAAATCGCACAATTAGAAGACTTTGTAGAAGAAGTTTCAACAGTAAATGTGGAGAAAAAATTCGAAAATGTTGTGGGGCAAGATAGTCTAACACGTTTTGATCAACCTAAAAGAAAATCAAACAATAATAATCAAAGAAAAAAGAAACCGTTTAAGAAAAATGAATAATGCTTTTTTTAAAATAGTAAGTTTTTTCTTGATTTTTGTGGTAATTTCTTGCGACAAAAAACAAGTTTTTGATGAGTATTATGCATTTGACGGCACTTGGAAAAAAAACAAAAAAGCCACTTTTACTTTTGAACAAAAAGATACCACAAGTGTATATAATTTATTTTTAAACGTTAGAAACAATAACGAGTATCCGTATAATAATTTGTTTTTAATTGTATCTTTAAACCAGCCAAACGGCAAAGTGCTAGTGGATACTTTAGAATACCAAATGGCAAATCCAGATGGTACTTTATTAGGAACTGGTTTTTCAGATGTAAAAGAAAGCAAACTGTGGTACAAAGAAAATTATAGTTTTGAAAAAGCCGGAAAATATACGTTAGAAGTTGAACATGCTGTTAGACAAACAGGAAAAGTACAAGGCGTAAAAGACTTAACCGGCATTACAGATTTAGGATTTAGAATAGAAAAAAGAAAATAAAGATACAAATGGCAACTAACAACACCCAAGTCAGTTATTCAGATTACGTTAGAAAATTTTGGAAATTATTCGGTTACACTTTTGGTGGCCTTTTATTGTTTTTTCTTTTGGCATCGTGGGGATTTTTCGGAAAAATGCCTTCGTTTGACGAATTAGAAAATCCAGATACCAATATCGCGACAGAAATTATTTCATCTGACGGCGTTACTTTAGGAAAATTTTATAAAGAAAACAGAACACCGGTTAAATATCAAGATTTACCAAAACATTTAGTAGATGCTTTAATAGCTACAGAAGACGAACGTTTTTACGAACATTCTGGTGTAGATGCTAGAGGAACATTAAGAGCCATTTCCAGTTTAGGAGGAAGCGGCGGAGCAAGTACAATCACCCAGCAATTAGCCAAAAATTTATTTCATGGTGAAGGCTCTAAATTTTTACCTTTTCGTGTCATTCAAAAATGTAAAGAGTGGATTATTGCTACAAAATTAGAACGTCAATATACCAAACAAGAAATTATAGCCTTATATCTAAATAAAGTAGATTTTGTAAATAGCGCAGTCGGCATTCGTTCCGCTTCAAAAATCTATATGAATAAAGAACCTAAAGATTTAACCTTAGCAGAAAGTGCTTTATTTGTGGGAATGCTTAAAAATCCAGCGTTATTCAATCCAACCAAAGAAAAAAGAAAAGAAAGAGTTTTCAAACGCAGAAATACCGTTTTAGACCAAATGGTAAAAAACAAGTATTTATCGGAAGCGAAAGCAGCAGAATTGAAGCGAGTTCCTGTAAAAATAAACTTCAAACCAGAAAGTCATGCAGAAGGAACGGCTACGTATTTTAGAGAATACTTGCGTGAAAGTTTAAAACCTATCATCAAAGCCATTGAGGACGAAAAAGGAGAAGAAATTGACCTTTACACAGCCGGTTTAAAAATTTATGTTACTATTGATTCGCGCATGCAACAATATGCCGAGGAAGCAGTAGAAGAACATTTATCTAATTTACAACCTGAATTTAATCGTCGTCAAAAAGACAATCCAACCGCGCCGTTTTTAAATATTACGCCGGCGGAAACTCAGAAAATCATAAATCAAGCCATGAAAAATTCTGAGAGATGGCGTATTATGAGCATCAATGGAAAATCGGATGAAGAAATAAAACAATCTTTTGATGTGGCTACAAAAATGAAAATCTTCACTTGGAAAGGCGAAAGAGATACCATTATGAAGCCGAAAGATTCTATACTTTATTACAAACATTTCTTGCAAACCGGAATGATGGCAATGGAACCGCAAACAGGTCATGTAAAAGCTTGGGTGGGCGGCATTAATTATAAATATTTTCAATACGACCACGTAGGTCAAGGAGCACGTCAAGTAGGTTCTACATTTAAACCATTTGTATATGCTACCGCTATTGACAGATTACAAAAATCGCCTTGCGACATGATAATGGATTCGCCATTTACCATTTTAAAAGGAGATAATAACGATAAAAATTGGACACCAAACAATTCAGATGGAAAATACCGCGGATTGGTTTCTATGAAAAGGGCATTAGCCAATTCCATAAATACGGTTTCGGCACGTTTAATTCATGAAGTGGGTGCGCCAGCTGTTGTGGAAATGGCTAAAAATTTAGGAGTAACTTCAAATATTCCAAACCGCCCAGCAATTGCTTTGGGAGCAGTAGAAATTACGGTAGAAGAAATGGTAGCGGCTTTCAGTACTTTCGCTAATGAAGGCGTGTATATAAAACCGCAATTAATTTCTAAAATTGAAGATAAAAACGGCGTCGTAATTTACCAAAGCGTGGAAGAATCACATGATGTTGTAAATAAAGATGTGGCGTATTCGGTTATCAAATTAATGGAAGGCGTTACCGAATCAGGTACGGGTTCTCGTTTGCGTTGGGCAGCTTCGGCACCATCCAATTTTTTAACGGGCGTTCCTTACAATATTAAAGGCCCAGTTGCAGGAAAAACAGGAACTTCTCAAAACAATTCTGATGGCTGGTTTATTGGAATGGTTCCTAATTTAGCCGCCGGAGTTTGGGTGGGTAATGAAGATCGTTCGGCACATTTTGAAAGCACAAATATGGGGCAAGGCGCTACCACAGCTTTACCAATTTACGGTATTTTTATGCGAAAATGCTTGGCAGATTCAACGCTAAATATTTCACAACAGCCATTTAAAAGACCAGCAAATATGTCTATAAAAGTAGATTGCGGACCAGAACCTAAAGCGGTTTTAGACTCAACGGCTACAGATTCAACCGCAGCTCCAATAGACGCACAACCAGATACTGACGGATTAGGACTATAATTTATATTATGATTTCAAGAAAAGTAAACAACGTACAAGAAGCGCTTGAAGGAATTCAAGACGGACAAACCATAATGCTAGGAGGTTTTGGACTTTGTGGCATTCCCGAAAATAGTATTGCGGCATTAGTAGAAAAAAATGTAACAAATTTAACTTGCATTTCAAATAATGCAGGTGTAGATGATTTCGGATTGGGATTGTTATTACAAAAACGCCAAATTAAGAAAATGATTTCTTCTTATGTAGGAGAAAATGCTGAATTTGAACGTCAAATGCTTTCTGGCGAATTAGATGTAGAACTGACACCACAAGGCACTTTAGCTGAAAAATGTCGTGCGGCACAAGCTGGAATTCCTGCATTTTTTACACCTGCTGGTTTCGGAACAGAAGTAGCAGAAGGAAAAGAAACACGCGAATTCAATGGGAAAATGCACGTAATGGAATTGGCCTACAAAGCTGATTTTTCAATCGTAAAAGCATGGAAAGGCGACGATGCTGGAAATTTAATTTTCAAAGGAACCGCTAGAAATTTTAATGCTTGTATGGCAGGCGCTGCAAAAATCACTATCGCTGAGGTAGAAGAATTAGTCCCAGCCGGAACGTTAAATCCAAACGAAATTCACATTCCTGGAATTATGGTCAATCGTATTTTTCAAGGTGATAAATTTGAAAAAAGAATTGAGCAACGCACAGTTAGACAAAAGTAATCAGTGTTCAGTTTTTAGTGTTCAGTAAAAGAGAGAATTATGTTATCAAAAGAAGATATAGCTAAGCGAATTGCCCAAGAAGTTAAAAACGGGTACTACGTAAATTTAGGAATCGGAATACCAACGCTTGTTGCCAATTATGTTCGTACGGATATTTCGGTCGAATTTCAATCAGAAAACGGCGTATTAGGCATGGGTCCTTTCCCTTTTGAAGGAGAAGAAGATGCCGACATTATCAACGCAGGAAAACAAACGATTACGACTTTGCCAGGAGCCAGTTTCTTTGATTCTGCTTTTAGTTTTGGAATGATTCGTGCCCAAAAAGTAGATTTAACGATTTTAGGTGCGATGGAAGTTTCTGAAAATGGCGATATAGCCAATTGGAAAATTCCAGGAAAAATGGTTAAAGGAATGGGCGGCGCTATGGATTTAGTCGCTTCCGCAGAAAATATTATCGTAGCCATGATGCACGTAAATAAAGCCGGCGAATCAAAAATCTTAAAGAAATGTACACTGCCTTTAACCGGTGTAGGTTGTGTGAAAAAAGTAGTAACAGAATTAGCGGTTTTAGAAATTACCTCAAAAGGGTTTAAATTAGTAGAACGCGCACCAGGCGTTTCAGTAGAAGATATCATTAAAGCAACAGAAGCGAATTTAATCATTGAAGGAGACATTCCGGAAATGAGTATATAATTAATCAATTTGAAGATTTGAGAATTTGAAAATGGACTACTCGGTTATTTTCAAATTTTCAAATTTTTCATTTTCAAATCAAACTATGTTTCCAAAAGTAATTCTAAAATCAGGTAAAGAAAAATCTATTCAACGTCGTCATCCGTGGATATTCAGCGGCGCAGTGTATGGCGTGAGTCGTGAAATACACGACGGAGAAATGGTAGGTGTAGTTGATTCGCAAAACAATCATTTAGGGACAGGATATTTCAGCGACAAAGGAAGTATTGTAGTTCGAATTTTGACGTTTGGCGAGGAAACTTTCTCTGAAAACTTTTGGGCACATAAACTACAATCAGCTTGGTATTTACGTACTCAATTATTGGATTTTGAAATTACCAATGCGTTCCGTGTCATTCACGGCGAAGGTGATGGCATTTCGGGATTAATTATTGATTATTACGATAAAAATTGGGTAATTCAAGCCCATTCTACGGGAATTTTTATTCAAATGGAGCAAATTGCTGAAGCGATAAAATTTAATTTTTCAGCGTATTGCGAAACCATTTATTGCAAAAGCGCTGGGACGTTACCAAATACAGGAACCGATTATTTCTTATTTGGAACGAACACAGAAACTGTAGCCAAAGAAAACAGCATTTTGTTTTCCGTAAATTGGGTAGAAGGCCAAAAAACCGGATTCTTCTTAGACCAACGCGACAACCGAAAATTATTAGGCGAATTCTCAAAAGGTAAAAAAGTATTAAATACGTTTTGTTACACAGGCGGATTTTCTATTTATGCGATGAACGCTGGAGCAGAATTAGTTACTTCGGTAGATATTTCTCAAAAAGCAGTGGATTTAGCTGCAAGTAATATGGAATTGAACTTTCCAAAAGCCAACCATACAGCAGTAGCTGACGACGTGTTTAATTTCATGAAAGAGCATACGCAGCAATACGATGTTATTGTGTTAGACCCTCCTGCTTTCGCGAAAAGCATTAAAAGCAAACATGCAGCAACGCAAGCGTATAAACGTTTAAATATTGCCGGTTTAAAAGCTTTAGCACCTAACGGAATTTTATTCACGTTTTCGTGCTCACAAGTTATTGACGATGTGCTATTTTACAATACCGTCGCCGCCGCAGCCATAGAAACCGGAAGAAACATAAGAGTGTTACATAAATTAGAACAAGGACCCGACCATCCAACCAATATTTACCACCCAGAAGGGCATTATTTAAAAGGATTGGTATTGTTTGTGGAGTAATTTAGCGGTCTTATATTAGCTATCAGAAGTCAGTAATCAGCTTTATATAATAGGTTTATTAATTTTTTATTAGAAAGAAATAATAACATAATAATTTTTATTATATTGCTTATCAAATCTTTTGCCCCATGAAACGGTTACTTACCTACTTTAAATGGTTTTTTATTAGCAGTGTTGGCTTTATTCTTATCTTATATTTATTTGATGTGGATTATTTGCTTCGTGCTGTAAAAACCGTTTATTTAAAAGGATATACCACCGCTTTTTTAGAAGATTATAAAGAATTTCCAAACCGTACTATTCAAAAAGGGACGGCACAACCTTGGGCGGTTTCTAAAGCATACAACAGCGTTCCGGCTACTGATAAATTAAATACTACACATAAAAAATTACAAACCGTAGCGTTTTTAATCATAAAAAACGATAGTATTTGGCATGAAAGTTATTTTGACGGGTACACAAACACCTCAAAAAGCAATTCTTTTTCCTTGGCAAAAAGCATTGTTTCGGCAGCTTTGGGTAAAGCCATAATGCAAGGAAAAATAAAAAGTTTAGATCAAAAAGTTACCGATTTTTTCCCAAAATTAAAAGGCAAATTTGCTAAAGAAGTCACTATTGGTGATTTGTCGTCTATGGCCTCTGGTTTAAGTTGGGACGAAAAATACTACAGTCCGTTTTCTATTGTTACGCGGGCGTACTTTGACGACAATTTAAAAGAACTTATTTTAGGATTAAGTATCAAAGACAAGCCAGGACAACAGTTTCGTTATTTAAGTGGTGCCACACAATTATTAGCCATGTGTATTGAAAAAGCAACTGGTGAATACCTTTCTAATTATGTTTCGAAGCATTTTTGGAAGCCAATGGGTGCTGAAAACGATGCGCTTTGGCAATTAGACGAAGCCGATTTTGGAATAGAAAAGGCGTATTGTTGTATTGCCAGTACCGCTCGAGATTTTGCTCGTTTTGGAAAACTTTACAAACAAAATGGCGTGTGGAATGGCAAGCAAATTTTAGCGCGTTCGTTTGTAGAAAAATCATTACAACCTCGTTTTTCAGATAGTCCTGAATATGGTTATGGTTGGTGGTTGCACCGAATAAATGGAAAAAGAGTATTTTATATGCGAGGGCATTTGGGGCAATTTGTTATTGTATTGCCAGAAGACGATGTTATTATTGTACGATTAGGGCATTTAAAAGGCAATCAGACGAAAACCGACCCACATAGTAACGATTTATACGTTTATATAGAAGAAGCTTTAAAAATGATTAATAAAAAGAAATAGATATGTTAGACACCATTCAATTAGACAATATTTTATTTTTAGATATTGAAACGGTTCCTGAAACGGAACATTTTTCGGATTTAGATTCCGATTTTCAAGAACTTTTTGCACACAAAACGCAATACCAAAGAAAAGAAGACGTTTCTCCAGAAGAGTTTTACGAAAGAGCTGGTATTTGGGCCGAATTTGGTAAAATAATTTGTATTTCTGTTGGCTATTTTACGCAAAAAAATGGCGAAAGGCAATTTAGAGTCACCACCTTTCAAGGTGATGAAGAACGGATATTACTAGATTTTTCTAATTTGATAAACAATCATTTCAACTTGCCACAACACGTGATGTGCGGACATAATGTAAAAGAATTTGATCTTCCGTTTATCGCACGACGTATGTTAATTCATGGCATAAAAATTCCAGCTAAATTAAATTTAATGGGTAAAAAACCATGGGAAGTGCCTCATTTAGATACGTTAGAATTATGGAAATTCGGTGATTATAAACACTTTACTTCTTTAAAATTACTAACCAAAGTGTTGGGTGTGCCTTCTCCTAAAGATGATATTGATGGAAGTGAAGTAGCAAAAGTTTTTTACAAGGACAAAGATATAGACCGAATTGCAACCTATTGCGAAAAAGATGTAATAGCTGTTGCGCAAATTATATTGAAGTTGCGATTGCAAAAATTGTTAACTTCAGATGAAATTTTGAAAGTATAAGGCATAAAAAAACCACGTAATAACTTACGTGGTTTTTTTGTAATTAATTTGCTTTTTTAGTTTCCTGCTAAAGCATTGGTGTTAAATTTTTTCACATCGGCAATTGCGTTATCAGAATATACTACTGCGTTTAATGCTTTTGTAGTATAAAAATTCCAAAGACCTGTTTTTTTACCTTGTTCGAAAGAACCTTCCGAAACTAAATTTCCTGTTTCATCAAAAGATTTCCATAAACCATCTGCTTTTCCATCAATATAATTTCCTTGGTGCATTACTTTTCCGTTAGAATGATAATACGTTACTTTTACTGTGTTTTCAGAAATTTGTTCTCCAACCGCCTCTGTTTCTTGAGCAAAACCAAAAGAAGTAAACAAAATCAAACCAAAAATTAGTGCTAAATTTTTCATAATATTAGGTTTTATGATTAATAATGGTGTAAACCTACAACATATATTTACAATAACCAAACAAAAACTTAACAATTCCGTAACATTAGAAAAAAGAGCATAAAAAAAGCGATCTAATTAAGACCGCTTTTGATATTTATTTTGGGATTAATTATTGAATTAAATTAACTCCGTTTATTGTTGACCATGCACCACCAACTAAAGTAGCACCAGTAGCAGTTGTACTAGTAGTCCAGTTTGTAGCTGGAACAAAACTTGTAGCAGACGTTGTAAAAGTAGGATTACCAGAGATAAAGATATTATCTGTGTTTGAAATTTTTACATTGTTTAATTTAATTTTACCACCAGTAACTTGACTTGTGTTAGTAATTAAATCTAAAATTTGAATAGCGCCACCATTAAAAGCAGGAGTAATTTGGCTTTTGTAACCATCAATTATGATATTACTAAAATCCCCATTACCATGTTTTTTAAATTGGAAAGCATCTAATTGTACTTCACTTTGAGCTTCTGTAATTGTACCTGTAGCTCTTTTCAAAGTAATATTTGTAACTACCGGCCAAAATGCATTATCAACGCTTTTAGCTTCTGCTTCAATTCCGTAGTTACCTTTAACAGTTTGGTAAGCATACCAGTTTGTATTATTTTGTCCTCTCCAACCATCTTGCCAGTCAAAAGCATCATCAGAGTTTCCGTAAGAAATAGCATGTTTTAAACTTGCAGTTCCCCCGTAAAATTCAAAACCATCATCATTTCCTTTGTAAGAAACTAAGTTTTCTAAAGTTGTACCTGAACCTACAGAGTAAAAAGAAAACCCATTGTGTTCTTTATTGTTAGAAGTAATTACTTTACCAGCATACTCTACTCTTACATATTTTAAAGAACCACCATTATGAGTTGGGTTTGACCCACCATATGTTTTTAATAATCCATCTTCTGAAACAGCTGTCTGAGGAGCTGCTGCAGTTGCAGAGTTTACAATTGGTGCATCACCATACATAATGATACCCGCCCAGTCTCCTGGAGTTTTTTGTACTGAAGTAAATACAATAGGTTCTGATGCAGTACCATTTGCAATTAATTGTCCACCGTTTAAAACGATTAATCCTGATTCACCTGTAGTAGCGTCAGCTGTAATTGTTGAACCTGCTTCAAATGTTACGGTTACTCCAGACGGAATTTGAACCATTCCTTTTAAAGTATAGTTACCAAAAGCGTATACTTTACTAGCTGTAAAGTTACCAGTGATTTCTCCAGTTGCTGGAGTTCTTACAGGAGTTTCTTCTTCGTCATCAGAACAACCTGTAAAGATTGATGCCAAGATTGCAAGGCTAAATACTAATTTTTTCATTGTGTTTAGTTTTATTGTTTAATGCAAATATATAAGGTAAGTTATAATTAAAAGTGATATTAAAATTAAGAATATATTAAATAAATGTTATGTGTTTTTAGAAGGTATACCCTAAATTAAAGGAAAAGCCTACGCCTTTTTTGAAATCTCTAATTGTTAAGTCAGTTTCCGTAATGTTAATTTTACTTTGGCTTCCTAATTCAATTTGATATAATGGGTTTAATAAGTTATCAGCAGATAATTTTAAGTCCCAATTTTTTCCAATTTTATTACCCCATACAAAATCTAATTTGCTAAAAGGCATTTCGTAATAATGATCTAATCCGTTAGTTCCAATAGCATAAATTCTTTTTCCGTAAACATTGTACACAATAGTCATGGTGTTTTTCCAGTTTTTATTGAAATCAAAATCATATTTTAAATCAGCGTTTACTATCCACGGCGAAGCGCCTTGAAGATTTCTTGAAGGATTTGCGTCAACAGCAATTGTTTCAGGGCTATTTACAGTATTAATATTTACTTTAGAATACATTAAAGTCGTGTTTAAACCTAATGAGAAGTCTTGAAATGATTTAGAAATTTTTTCTAATTGTAATAAAAATTCAATTTCGGCTCCAAATAATACTGCTTTTTTAGAATTATCGTAAGAGATAATTTGACCGCCACTACCAGCAGAAGGAATAAATACTCTTTCAATTGGATTTTGAATAAATTTTGAAAACGCACCAACTACAAATAATTCTTTAGCTGTAGGGAAAATTTCATATTTTAAATCAAAATTTATGTTTTCACTATTTTTAATATTTGTATTACCTTGTTCGATAGTTCCGTCAGGATTCACAAATTCCAAAGGATATGCTTCCATAATAACAGGTCTTGTTATTGTTTTAGATCCTGCAAAACGTAAATTACTATTGTCATTTAAAGCATATTTCACATTTAACGATGGTAAGATGTCAATTTTATTAACTTTTTTGATAATAAACGCGTCATCAAAACTACCAGATTCTTTGTATTTAGTTTCTCTGTTTGTTTGTTCTGCTCTTGCACCAAAATTTAAGTCAACTTTTTCACCAAATTTCCAAGCCATATCAAAATATCCCGCATTCACTACTTCATTCAATTTTGTTTTATAGGTTGCGTTTGTACCTTCATTATAGGTAAAACTATTATTCCCTAATTCATTAGATAATGCTGCGTCAGCCGAGTTTGTTGGAAAAGTAACCCCTCCAGTTGAAGTTGGTGTTGGAATTGAAACTAAAAATCTAAAAGAAGATTCTACACTGTTCACATAACCATTATATCCAACTGTTAATTTGTTAGATTTGTCAATATCTTCATTTCCAAATTTCCAAGAATATTCTAATAATCCTGATGCATTAAACTTACCATCGAAGTTTAAAAACTGTCTAAAAATACTATTTCCTGAATAACTTACATTTGTTGTGTTTTCGTCAACTTTTATTCCTTTAAATGATTTTCTATCCGGTAATTGGTAATTGGTTTTAGTAAACGAACCTCCAGCTTTTATATTATGTCTTTCGTTTTTAGATAATTTATAATTCCCAAATAATTGTGTGTTTAAATAATCGGTTTCTTGTAATTCATTAATTCTAATGAATGTATTGTTTTGATTTGCAGCTCCATTTACAGAACCTGTTTGGTCTTGGATGGTATTATCTGTAGTTTTTAAATAAAACGTGTTTGAAGTTAAGATTAACCTATCTGTTTTATAATTTAAAGCCACTAAAGCAGAACCATTTGTAGAATATTTATATTGTTTAAAATATAAATTGTTGTCATAGTTACCTTGTGCGGTATTGAACAAACGATTTACACCTTCTCTAACTTGAAATTTGTTGTCAAAGTTTAAAGATAGTAAGTATTTAAAAACGTTTTTGTTTTTACCAATATTGAACTTTTCGTTATGTGTAACCCCGATACTTGTGTTTAATGGTGAATTCGAACTCTCCACATCAAAACCTGAACCAAAACTATTTCGTGATTGACTCGGTGTTAATGTTAAATAAGCAGGACTACTTCCAAAAATTTTAGGTAAATCCCTTTCATTTCCAGAAAAACCAAAGAAATCACTTGTTCCTTTTGCGTCTTTGGACATTAAAAATTTACTTAAATTATTATTTGTAGTATAACCCGCACCAATATTAAATTTAGTTTGGCTTTTTTCACCTGTTGAAGTAATAATATTAAATGTTCCTCCTGCAAAATCACCGTATAAATTAGTATTAAATGTTTTGTATGTTTCAATAATTCCAACAATATCAGTTGGGAAAATATCTAAAGGGATGATTTTTTTAAAAGGGTTATTTGAAGGAACCGCTAATCCATTAATTAACAAATTATTATATCTGTCTTCAAGTCCTCTTACAAAAATTCCTCTTCCGTCTACTTTTGAAATACCAGTTACTTTAGTTAATCCTTCTTCTACATCACTAATTCCTTTACGAGACATTTCTTGAGCGCCAATGCTTTGTTTAATTTCTACTGCTTTCTGTTGGTCTTTCAATAAAGCGGTTTCTTTGGTTTTACTAGTTGAACCTTTGATAACAACGCCTTCAATACTATTTGAGTTTTCTTGTAACGCTACGTTTTCAGTAATGGTTTCATCTGCAGCTACGGTTACATTTTTTTCAAAAGTTTTATACCCTATAAAAGCATATACTATTGTATATTTTCCTGGTTTCATAGCAATTTCATAAAAACCATTAATGTCAGACTCAGCATTTAGCATGGTTCCTTTTAAGGACACTGATACAAAACCAACAGGTTGTTTGCTGTCTTTGTCTGTAATTAAACCAGTAACTTTAGCTGTGTTTTGAGCGAAAGAGATTATTGTAAGGAATAATCCAATAAGTAGAAATTTTAATTTCATGAGTTCAAGTTTATTTTGTTGCAAAAATAGAACCACCTCAATTATCTTAATGTTACTTAGAGGTTATTTATTAGTTTCTATACTGTTAAGATACCGTTAACAGATTAAATAATAGTAAACAAGTAATTAATGTCATTTTTATATATAATTTTACACAAGTTAAATTATTTTAATTACTTTTATATTCATTATGAAAAAGAAAGACATAAAAATATTATTGGTTGATGACGAACCGGATATTCTAGAAATTGTTGGTTATAATTTAGAGCAAGCGGGCTACCACGTTACCAAAGCAGAAAATGGTAAAGAAGCTGTTAAACTTGCTATAAAAGTAAAACCCCACCTTATTATTATGGATGTAATGATGCCAGAAATGGACGGAATGGAAGCGTGTGAAAAAATTAGAGAAATTCCAGAATTAAAAGATACCATCATTACCTTTCTTACTGCTAGAAGCGAAGATTATTCGCAAGTAGCTGGTTTTGAAGTTGGTGCAGACGATTATATTGCAAAACCTATCAAACCAAAGTTATTAGTTAGCAAGGTAAAAGGGCTATTACGCAGATTAAAAGACGCTGAACTTGAAAATTCCGAAACATTAACGGTTGGAAATCTTCAAATTAACCGTGAAGAATATAAAATTATTAAAGACGGCGTAACTATTGTCTTACCAAGAAAAGAATTTGAATTATTATATTTATTGGCTTCAAAACCAGGCAAAGTGTTCACCAGATCCGAAATTTTAGATAAAGTTTGGGGCAATGAAGTTATTGTAGGCGGTAGAACCATAGATGTTCACATCAGAAAACTTAGAGAAAAAATTGACGAAGATGTATTTAAAACCATCAAAGGAGTGGGATACAAAATTGAATTAAATGGCGATTAGTTTTAAAAAATCATACAAATTCGCCTTTAAATCTTCGCTTTACATTTCTTTTTTCGTTATCATAAGTTTGTTGATTTATCATAATTTCATTGAGCTAGTAGACTATTTGATACTAATAGTTTTTCCGATTACGCTATTCTTTTTTAGTTTTTTTCTAATGCAATATCGTGTAGAGGTTTTCATCTACAAAAGAATAAAAAAATTATATGATGAGGTTTCTTTATTAGACGCCACTTCTTTACAAAACAAAACAGTGACTACTGACGTTTCTACATTAACTAATGACATTAGAAACTTTGCCAAAGAGAAAAAAATCGAAATTGAATCCTTAAATATTCGTGAAGAATATAGAAGAGAATTTTTGGGCAATATTTCTCACGAATTAAAAACACCTTTATTTACGGTTCAAGGCTATTTAGAAACACTTATCGAAGGCGGCGCCATTAAAGACAAAGCCCTACGTGTAAAATATATTGCACGCGCATCAAAAGGCGTTGAAAGACTAATTAATATTGTGCAAGATTTAGATATGATTTCTAAATTTGAAATTGGTGATTTAAACATAGATATCGAAGGATTTGATATTATTGCCGAAATTCAAAACGTTTTTGACCTTTTAGAAATGAAAGCCGATGCCAAAAACATCATTTTAATGTTCGATGAAAAGTACATTTCTCCTATAATTGTTTATGCCGATAAAGATAAAATTCAGCAAGTTTTAACCAACTTAGTCATGAATTCAATCAAATACGGAAAAGAAAACGGAACTACAGAAATTGCGGTTGAGAAAATAAGTAAAACGAAAATTTTAGTGCGCATTTACGATAACGGACAAGGAATTGAACAACAACACATGTCTAGAATCTTTGAACGTTTTTATAGAGTTAACAAAAGCGGCTCAAGAGAAGAGGGCGGTTCTGGCTTGGGCTTAGCCATCGTAAAACACATTATTGAAGCACACAACGAAAAAATATTTGTGCAAAGCACGCATCAAATAGGTTCTGAGTTTTCGTTTACCTTGAAAACAAGTAAATAATTGCCCAACCAAAACTTTAATTTTTATACTTTTGTAGGATAAAATTAATTGTTGTGGGGAGTAAAAATAAATTAAAAAGATTCAACGAAAATGTAACGTTTTCAAACGTTTTTCAACCAACTCGTGAAGAAGTAGTTACTGATAGTTTAGCATTAAAAGGAAAATGGAATTCGGATTTCTTTAAAAATAATAATCCAATTGTATTAGAATTAGGCTGTGGAAAAGGCGAATATGCTGTAGGATTAGCAGAAAAATTCCCAAACAAAAACTTTATTGGAATTGACATTAAAGGTGCCCGATTTTGGCGCGGTGCTAAAACCGCTGTTGAAAATGGGTTACATAACGTGGCTTTTCTTCGTACTCAAATTGAATTAATTAAGCATTGTTTTGATGAAAATGAAGTAGATGAAATTTGGATTACTTTTCCAGATCCGCAAATAAAATACAAACGCACCAAGCACCGAATGACCAATTCTGAATTTCTTCAGAATTATAAAAAAATACTAAAACCAAATGGTTTGATGCATTTAAAAACCGATAGCGAATTTATGCATGGCTACACTTTGGGCTTATTACACGGTGAAGGACACGAAGTTTTATACGCCAACCATAACGTTTACAATAACGCCGGAGCACCAGAAGAAGTAACCGGGATTCAAACTTTTTATGAAAACCAGTATTTAAAAATAAACAAAAGCATCACTTACATTCAATTTAAAATTAAATAATGTCGATATTTTTAGCTTTTGCATTTGCAGTTTTGTTTTCATTTGTGGGGGTTTTGCCTCCAGGAATTGTAAACATGACGGTGGCCAATTATAGCGTAAAAAAATCACTAAAAAAAGCAAGAAAATTTATAAATGGCGCCATTCTAATTGTATTTATTCAAAGTATTTTAGGGTTTTACTTTGCCACTTTTTTAGAAAGTCATCCGCAAGTAATGCAAAATTTAAAGTTAGTTGGAAGCTTAGTTTTTATATTATTAACCTTATTTTTTTTAGGTAAGGGTATTCAAAACGCCATTCACGCCAAAGACGCAATAAAAAAGAAGGCATCAAAAAGCAAACTAAAACCATTTTTTCACGGGATTTTTATTTCTGGACTAAATATTTTTCCAATTCCATATTATGCGTTTGTAAGCTTATATTTATCTGCTTTTCTTGAAGATTTTTTCACTAATTTAGTTGGTTTAGCATTTGTTTTTGGCACAACTTTAGGAACATTTATTGTATTTATGGGGTATGCTTTTTTGTTCAGAAAAATCAAACATAAAGTTACTTTTTTTATTCAAAATATTAATTTTATAATTGCTATCATTACTGGACTAATTGCTGTTTTCACCATTTATAATCTGAATAATTAAGTTGAAAACTAAAGAAGATAATTTTTTTGAACGCGTGTACGAAGTTGCCCGAAAAATACCGTACGGTAAAGTAACTTCTTATGGCGCTATCGCCAAAGCTTTAGGCGCGGGTCGTTCCGCCAGAATGGTAGGTTGGGCGATGAATGCGTGTCACGGACAAGATGATATTCCAGCGCACCGTGTTGTCAATCGGTTAGGACTTTTAACAGGCAAACACCATTTTGAAGGCACTAATTTAATGCAACAATTATTAGAAAGCGAAGGCATTCAAGTTATCGATAATCAAATTATTGATTTCAAAAAACACTTTTGGGAACCTGATTTTTAGGTTCTTCTCTTTCCATATTTAAATTACCTATAAAATTCCTTTTCAATACTTAACAAACTTTTATCGTTTGTCATTTGTCGTTTGTCATTTTCAAACTATCTTTGCAATTCAGATTCAGTTTAAATAAAAGTAAAAAGTTTACACAACAAAATGAAATTAGATAGAAAAGAAATACTAGCTGTGTTAGAAACCATTTCCATTGCTGGAGAAGGTAAAAATATGGTAGAAAGTGGTGCCGTGCAAAATGTAGTTACTTTTGGAGATGAAGTAGTTGTAGATGTAATTTTAACCACGCCGGCTTTACATATAAAAAATCGTGCTGAAGCTGATATTAAAAAAATCATTACTGAAAAAATAAACGCCAACGCAAAAGTTAAGGTAAATATTAAAGTTGTAACCCCAACAAAAGAAGAAGCCAACACAATTAAAGGAAAACAAATTCCTGGAATTAGTAATATTATTGCCGTTTCTTCAGGAAAAGGAGGCGTTGGTAAATCTACTATTACAGCAAATTTAGCCGTAGCTTTATCTAAAATGGGTTTCAAAGTGGGGATTTTAGATGCCGATATTTATGGCCCATCGATGCCAATAATGTTTGATGTAGAATCAGCAAAGCCTATTTCAGTTGAAATTGACGGCAAATCTAAGATGCAACCCGTACAAAGTTATGGCGTAGAAATTTTATCTATTGGATTCTTTACCAAACCAGATCAAGCCGTTATTTGGCGTGGTCCAATGGCTTCAAAAGCCTTAAACCAAATGATTTTTGATGCCAATTGGGGAGAATTAGATTTCATGTTAATCGATTTACCTCCAGGAACTGGCGATATTCATTTATCAATTATGCAATCGTTGCCTATTACTGGCGCTGTTGTTGTAAGTACGCCTCAAGCGGTTGCCTTAGCAGATGCTAAAAAAGGCGTTTCTATGTTTATGTCAGATGCCATTCAGGTTCCAGTATTGGGAATTATTGAAAATATGGCTTATTTTACACCAGAAGAACTTCCAGAAAATAAATATTATATCTTTGGCAAAGAAGGGGCAAAAAACTTAGCAGCAGATTTAGAAGTTCCGTTTCTAGGGGAAATTCCCTTAGTACAAAGTATCAGAGAAGCAGGCGATTACGGAAGACCAGCCGCCATGCAAACCGGCACTATTTTAGAAACTGTTTTCGAAGATTTGGCCAGAAGTGTAGTAGCAGAAACAGTAAAAAGAAACGAAAATTTACCTGCAACAGAAGCCATAAAAATTACAACAATGGCAGGATGTTCTGCAGTGAAAAAATAGACATTTCAGTCTAATAATCTATAAAGTCTAAAATTATGACAGAAATTGAAATAACCGAAAACATTGAGAAAGCTTTAGCAGAAATTCGCCCGTTTTTAAATTCTGACGGTGGTGATATTGAATTGGTGGAAGTGCTTGATGGAAAACACGTTAAAGTAAGATTACAAGGCGCTTGTACCAGTTGTAGTTTGAGTATCAGTACCATGAAAGCTGGCGTAGAAACTACTATAAAAAAGTACGTACCTCAAATTGAATCAGTAGAAAATATAAAATAGTAGACTTCGGACTTTAGACTTTAGACCTTTGACTTTAAGACTTAAATGAAATGATTGAAACAGATATATTGATAATTGGAGCTGGTCCCACAGGGCTTTTTACAGTTTTTGAAGCCGGTTTATTACAATTAAAATGCCATATTATTGACGCACTTCCGCAACCTGGAGGACAGTTAGCAGAATTATATCCTAAAAAACCTATTTTCGACATTCCTGGATATCCTGAAGTAATGGCGGGCGATTTGGTTACCAATTTAATGGAGCAAATTAAGCAATTTCAACCCGGATTTACTTTATCAGAAACTGCTGAAACCATAGAAAAATTAGAAGATGGCGCGTTTATCGTTACCACAAATAAAGGCACAAAACATAAAGCCAAGGCCATAGCAATTGCTGGCGGGTTAGGAACATTTGAACCAAGAAAACCTATTTTAAAAGATATAGAATTTTATGAAAATGAAGACAGAGGTGTCGATTATTTTGTAAAAGATCCAGAAAAATACCGAAACAAAAACATTGTAATTGCTGGTGGTGGAGATTCTGCTTTAGATTGGAGTATTTTCCTTTCAAACGTGGCTACTTCGGTTACTTTAATTCACCGAAGAAATGAGTTCCGCGGGGCATTAGATTCTGTAGAAAAAGTGCAGGAATTAAAATCTTCAGGCAAAATAAAATTAATTACTCCGGCTGAAGTTGTTGGGTTTAAAGGAAGTGAAAGAATCGAATCGTTAGATATAGAAATGAACGGCGCGCTTAGGAATGTGCCAACCGATTATTTCATTCCTCTTTTCGGGTTAACACCAAAATTAGGCGCCATTGCCAATTGGGGATTAGAGATTGAGAAAAACGCAATTAAAGTAAATAATGCCTTAGATTATCAAACTAATATTGAGGGAATTTATGCCATTGGCGATGTAAACACCTATCCAGGAAAGTTGAAGTTAATTTTATGCGGATTCCATGAAGCCACACTAATGTGCCAAAGCGTGTACAATCGATTACATCCAGGAAAGCGTTATGTTTTAAAATATACTACTGTTTCTGGAGTTAATGGTTTTGATGGCACTAGAAAAGAAGCCGAGAAAGCAGTTGTGAAATCAATAGATTAATATGAGTCAAGACGTAACCCTATTTATTACCGATAGAAACGGCACAAAACACGAAGTTTTAGCCCCAACGGATATGAATATGAACGTCATGGAGGTTATTCGTTCTTATGAATTAGCCGAAGAAGGAACTATTGGAATTTGTGGCGGAATGGCCATGTGTGCTTCTTGCCAATGTTATTTGCTAAACGATGTTTTAAAAACTGAAAGGAATGACGATGAAGAAGCCATGTTAACAGACGCCTATCATGTGAAAGACAATAGCCGATTAGGTTGCCAAATTCATATAACGGAAGACTTAGAAGGTTTAGAAATAGAAATAGCACCAGAACAATAAAAAAAGCGAGAATTGTTTCTCGCTTTTTTTATTTTATGTTTTTTTATTGAAACGCTTGTTCTAAATCGGCAAGTAAGTCTGAAATGTCTTCTACTCCAACGCTCAAGCGAACCAAATCGTCAGTAATACCAATTTCTTTTCGTTTTTCTTCAGGAATTGAGGCGTGTGTCATTAACGCAGGATGATTTGCTAAAGATTCTACTCCACCCAAAGATTCGGCTAACGTGAATACTTTTACTTTTTCTAACATTTTAATCGCATCAACTTTTGCACCTGATTTAAATGTGAAAGAAACCATACCGCCAAAACCACCAATCATTTGTTTTTTCGCAATTTCATGATTGGGATGACTTTCTAATCCTGGATAATACACAGAAGCAACTTTTGGATGATTTACTAAATATTCCGCCACTTTTGCACCATTTTCGCAATGTCTTTGTACACGTAAATGTAAGGTTTTGATGCCTCTTAATACCAAATAGCTATCCATTGGACCTAAAGTTCCACCAGTCGCAAATTGTGCAAAGTGTAATTTTTCGCCTAATGCTTCCTCTTTTACGATTAAGGCACCAGCAATTACATCACTATGTCCGCCTAAATATTTAGTTGCAGAATGCATTACAATATCTGCACCTAAATCTAATGGTTTTTGTAAATATGGCGTTGCAAATGTATTGTCAACTGCAAAAAGCAACTTATGTTTTTTAGTGACTTTCGCAATTTCAGCAATATCTGCCAATTTCATTAACGGATTTGTTGGCGTTTCTACCCAAACCAATTTGGTGTTTTCATTAATTAACGACTTAAATTTTTCCAAATTAGTCATATCAATAAAATGAAATTTTATTCCAAATTCTTGGTAGATTCGGGCAAACATTCGGTACGTTCCGCCATATAAATCGTCCATAGCAATTACTTCGTCGCCAGGCTTTAATAGTTTCATTACTGAATCCGTTGCAGCCAAACCAGAAGCAAAAGCTAAACCTCTCACGCCATTTTCAATACTGGCTAAAGCTTGTTCTAAAGCAGTACGAGTTGGATTGGCAGCTCTACTATATTCATATTCTCCTATAGGAACACCTGGACTTGTTTGCACAAATGTTGAGGTTTGATATACTGGTGGCATTACTGCTCCAGTACTTGGATCGTGATGCTGATTGCCGTGAATTACTTTGGTGTTGAATCTCATGTTATATTTTTTTTAAACTTTTAAATTCCTTGTTGTTTGTCGCCTCGCAATTGGCGGTATTTTTTTCTGGCTTCCGTAAAATAAATACTATCTGGGTGTTCGAGGACTACTTTTTCGTATAAATTTTTGGCTTTTTCTAAATCAGTTAGTTGGTTTTTATAAATTTCTGCTGAATAAAATAAAGCTTCATCAATGTAAATTCCGTCTTTGTGGTTATCTAAAATGGTTTGATAATAGCTGACCGCTTTGGTAAAATTACCTAATTTTTCGTAATTTTTGGCTACTTTATACAAAGTTCCTGGTTCAATTGATTCGCCTTTGTGTTTTTCTAAAACTTGTAAAAACGCCTCTAAAGCTGCTGCAGGTTTATTTTGAAATGCTAACAAATCAGCTTTTGAGAAATCTTGTAACGCCACTTGAAGTGAATCCTCTGCAGAATTATCGCTAATTAATAAAAATAATTCTACCGCATCATTAGCAATTAATTGACTAGAAGCTTGTTTTAATTCGCTAGCTTGTTTTTTTGCCCAATTGAAATCTTTTTTAAAGAAACTGGTTTTTGCCATTCGCATACTGGCTTCGTGTGAAAACTCATCGTTAGGCAAGTCGTTCTGAATTTGTGCGTAATAAATTATCGCTTGGTTGAACTTTTCGTTAAATACAAAAACATCTGCCAGTTCCATTTTGACTTTTGCTTTCTGGCGAATATTTAATTGCATTTCCATGGTTGTATCCAAAAGCGCTTTTGCGTTTTCAAAATCGTTCAAATAAAACGCTTTGAAATGCGCGGCCAAAATTTGAATATCTACCGAAAAAGGAGAGGCGCTAAACTGACTCAATAACGCATCAAATTTGCTTTGAATTAATGGATAAGTTTCTGGTTTTGCAGTTGAAATTTCATTTTTCAACAGAAAATATTGCGCATTTAAAACAGTAGATTCGTCTGTTGTGTTTTGTAAAATAAATTGAAAAATAGCTTGTGCGGTTTCGTTTTCGTTTTCGTTTACACAAATTTGAGCGAGTTGAATAATATCATCAAACGATTCCGGATTTCTTTTATAAATCGATTTTTCTTGAATAAAGGCTTTGTTGTATTCTTTCTGATTTACATATAACCAACTTAAAAACTGATTCCAATAAATGTCTTGCGTTTTCTGGGTGCGAAGTAAAAGTTCCTTTTTTAGCGAATTGGCAAACACATTTTCAGCATCATCTTGCATAAAAAACACCAATTGATTTTGTACACTCAACGTCGAATTTATATTGGCATATGCGTAATCTAATAATTTTACTACCATAACATCTAAATTTCCCATTTGGCCTTGAAGCAGTGCCATTTGGTAATCGAAATTCATACTAGAATTGGTTTTTTGTGCTATTTGATAAGTATTATACGCCTGAAGCAATAACGATTTTTGCTCAAAAGCTTGCCCAATTTGATAGGCATAATTAGGTTGATTTGCTACCGCTTCAATCGCTTTTTTGTAATGAGTTTCAGCTTTATTTGTGTCTTTTTGCAGTTGTGAATTGTATCCTAATTCAACAAAAATAATTGGCTGATTGCTTGTTTCTTTTTTATTTAAAAGTAATTTTTCTGCTTTATCAAATTGTTTTAAACCTTGGTAACAACTCACTAATTTTTGACAAAAATAGAAATTATTAGGTTGTTTTTTATCCAATTCTTCATACAAAGATGCCGCTTTATCAAATTCGCCTTTGTCAATATAATTTTGTGCCAATTGTTCGTTTTGAGAAACCACAAGCAGCGAGAAAAAGGATAATATGATTGTATAAATTTTATTCATAAAAACGAATGCACTAAAATAACAAAAAACGGTTAACTTAGTGCATTATTGGTTAAGATTTAAGATTAGTTTATAATATCAAACCCAGTATATTTTCTCAATACTTCCGGAATTACTATTCCGTCGGGTGTTTGATAATTTTCTAAAAGACCAGCTAAGACACGAGGTAACGCTAATGAACTTCCGTTTAAGGTGTGTGCCAATTGGTTTTTACCATTCGCATCTTTATATCTTAATTTTAATCGGTTTGCCTGGAACGTTTCAAAATTAGAAACAGAAGAAATTTCTAACCAACGATCTTGTGCGGTTGAAAAGACTTCAAAATCATAGGTTAGGGCCGATGCAAAACTCATATCACCACCACATAAACGTAAAATTCTGTAAGGCAATTTTAATTCTTGTAATATTTCTTTTACGTGTTCCACCATTCCGTCTAATGCGGTGTAAGAGTTTTCTGGTTTTTCAATTCGTACAATTTCTACTTTATCAAATTGGTGTAAACGATTTAATCCACGAACATGAGCACCATAAGAACCAGCTTCTCTTCGGAAACAAGGCGTATAGCCTGTACATAAAATAGGTAAATCGTTTTCTGAAATTAAATCATCTCTAAAAATGTTTGTTACGGGGACTTCTGCAGTTGGGATTAAGTATAAATTATCCGTTGCGTCGTGATACATTTGCCCGTCTTTGTCTGGTAATTGTCCCGTTGCATATGCTGATGCTTCGTTTACTAAATGAGGCACTTGGTATTCCTTGTAACCCGCATCTGTGTTTTTATCTAAGAAATATGAAATTAAAGCGCGTTGTAATTTGGCACCTTTTCCTATGTAAACCGGAAAACCTGCACCGGCGATTTTTACGCCTAATTCAAAATCGATAATATTATATTTTTTCGCTAATTCCCAATGGGGTAAAGCGCCTTCATGTAATTTTGGAATGTCTCCCTCTTCAAAAACGTTTATATTTTCTTCAGGTGTTTTTCCCAAAGGAACAATTTCTGCAGGCAAATTAGGTAATTTATATAATTCTTCTTGCAATTGATTGGCAATTGCATTTAAACTTTCGTTTAATTGTTTTGAATTTTCTCTAATTTGAGTGGTTTTTTCCTTTAAGATTTCGGCTTTGGCTTTTTCGCCATTTTTCATCATTTCGCCAATATCTTTGGATAATTTATTAGATTCTGCTAACAAATTGTCTAATTCTACTTGCGTATTTCTACGTTTTTCGTCTAATTCAACAACTAGTTCAACAACGGCAGTAGCATCAAAGTTTTTTTTAGCCAAACGCGTAATTACTTCTTCTTTGTTTTCTCTAATAAAATGTATTTGTAACATGTTTGTTTGTTTTTGGAAAGCAAATGTATGAAATTGTTGTAAATTTTTTAGAAAAGTGTGCATACAAATGTAAACTATGTTTTAAAATTAAAAAAAATTACCTAGTTTCGTGTTTTAATTTAAAATAATGAAAAAAATTACCCAATTCTTTTTTGTTTTATCTACTTTTTTCTGTTTTTCACAATCTGCAGAATCTGAATTTGATAAAATGGTTATGTCCGAATCAAAATCGGCAGCTTCCACGATGAATGTTCAAGTAAATCCGAACACACAAAATTATGATATTACTTATCATGAATTGCGTTTTACAGTGAATCCTAACAATTCGCCAGCCGCTATTAGTGGCGTAGTAAAAACTACATTTACTGCTTTGGCAAACATGAACACGATCACTTTTGATATGGCTACTCAGTTAGTAGTGAGTTCTGTAACCATGAATAGTACGAGTTTATCTTTTTCACAAAGTAATTACGAATTGAACATTAATTTTTTAAGTCCAATTACAACCGGAACTAGTACTTCGGTTATAATTACTTATGCGGGTATTCCTCCAACAGCCGAAGGCGCTTTTACAAGAGGAACTCACGCAGGAACACCAATAATATATACGCTTTCCGAGCCGTTTGGCGCTAGAGATTGGTGGCCGTGTAAGCAAGATTTAAATGATAAAATCAACAGTTTTGATATGTATATTACGGCACCTGCTACTTTTAATAGTGTTTCGAATGGTTTAGAGCAAAGCAGAATTGTAACAGGCGCAAATGCCACGACACATTTTAAACATTTATATCCAATTCCGGCCTATTTAATTGTTTTAAACATAACAAATTATCAGGTGTATAATCAACAAGCAGGTTTAGGAACGGTAGCTTCACCTTATTTTCCAATAATTAATTATTTGTATCCAGAATCTAATACAACTACAATTCAAAATCAAATGGGAGTAACTCCCGGAATTATGAATTTATTTGAAAGTTTATTAGAACCCTATCCGTTTAGAAATGAAAAATACGGTCATGCACAGTTTGGTTGGGGTGGCGGAATGGAACACACCACAGTTTCCTCAATGGGAAGTTTTGGAAGAGATTTAATTGCACATGAGATGGCGCATCAATGGTTTGGTGATAAAATTACATGTGGCACTTGGAAAGACATTTGGCTAAACGAAGGATTAACAGAATACATGTCTGGTTTGGTTTATGAGAATTTAGACGGGGCACCAACTTTTGTAAATTGGAAAACGAATAAAATATCCAGTATTACATCACAACTTGGAGGCGCTACTTATTTATCTGATGCTGGCGCATTAAGTGTAAATACAATTTTTAGCTCAAGATTAACCTACAATAAAGGCTCGATGATTACACACATGTTGCGTTGGAAATTAGGAGATGTAAAGTTTTTTCAAGCATTAAAAAGCTATTTAGCTGATCCTGCTTTAGCATACGGATATGCTGTTACAGCGAATTTGAAATCGCATTTAGAAGCCGCTGATAATGGCAATAGTTTAACGGAATTTTTTGACGATTGGTTGTATAATCAAGGGTATCCTACCTATGCTATTACGGCTCAAAATTGGGGCGCAGGACAAGTAAAAATTATTGTAAATCAAACGCAATCCCACTCAAGTGTTTCTTTTTTTGAAATGCCTTTAGAAATTAGATTAACAGGAAGCGGCTCTCAAGTTTTAGACGTCGTGGTAAATAATACCAATAACGCTCAAGAATTTATTGTTTCGGTTCCGTTTGTAGTAACGGGTGTTGCTTTTGATCCTAATAAACATATCATTTCTAAAAACAATACGGCTACTTTAGGTACTGAAAATTTTGACATGAACTCGGCGATTTCTGTTTATCCAGTTCCTTCAGAAAATGAATTAACTATCCAATTCCCTAATAATGTATCTTTATATAAGGTGGAAATTTATAATAATTTAGGCCAACTTTTAAAAACAGATTTTAAAAACGTTATTGACATTTCTGGACTTGCAAGTGGCGTTCATTTTTTAAAAATTGACACTTCAGAAGGGCTATTTCACAAAAATTTCATAAAAAAATAGGGTAACCATAAAATAATATTAAAAAGTAAGGCGAAAACCTTACTTTTGCTTTTTAAATACAAATCAAAATTAAAATGATTCAAGTAGCGCAAATACTTTTTATATTATCGGTTTTAGTAATTCTTCACGAATTTGGTCATTATATATCGGCAAAGATGTTCAAAATGCGTGTAGAAAAATTCTACTTGTTTATGGATGTAGGTTTTTCATTATTTAAAAAGAAAATTGGCGAAACCGAGTGGGGAATTGGATGGTTACCTTTAGGTGGTTATGTAAAAATTTCTGGAATGATTGACGAAAGCATGGATGAAGACCAAATGAAGCAAGAACCACAACCTTGGGAATTTCGTTCAAAACCAGCTTGGCAACGTTTAATTGTAATGTTAGGCGGAATTATTGTAAATATTTTACTTGCTTGGATTATTTATACGATGATGTTTTCTATAGTTGGCCAAAAATATATTTCTACAGAGAAAATTCAGAAAAACGGATTGGCTTTTGGAGAAGTTGGACAAAGTGTAGGATTTAAAAATGGCGATAAAATTGTTTCAATTGATGGTAAATTGCAACCCAAATTTAATTGGGCAGTAATTGATGTTTTATTGAGCGATGAAGTAATTATAGATAGAAACGGAACCGAAGTAAAATTAAATTTAACAGATGAACAAAAGGGAGAAATTCTGGGAAGCGAAGGCAAAAACTTTATACAACCAAGAATTTCAAGTATTTATATTGATTCGGTAATACCAAAATCAGAAGCGGCGAAAGCGAAACTTTTAAAAGGCGATATAATTCAGTCTGTAAACGGCAAACAATTTAGTTATTTTGATGTTTTTTCAGAGGATATAAAAAAATTAAAAAACGATTCTATAACTATTGTTGTAAATAGAAATTCCAACATAGTTAATATAAGAGCTAAAGTAAACCCAGAAGGCAAATTAGGATTTAATACTAAAACCAAAGATAAATTTGATTTTCAAGTTATAAACAAGCTTTCTTTTGGCGAAGCAGTTTCAGCTGCAGTCAAAGAATCGTACCAATTATTAGTATATAATGTGAAACAGTTTAAACTGATATTAAAACCAGCTACTGGTGCTTACAAACAGGTTAAAAGCCCAATTGGAATTGCGCGTCAATTACCAGATTCATGGGATTGGGAATTTATTTGGAATTTCACTGCTTTGTTTTCAATTGGTTTGGCTTTTATGAACTTATTACCCATTCCAGGTTTAGATGGCGGACACGCATTATTTACAATTGTAGAAATGGTAACAGGTAAAAAATTATCAGACAAAGCAGCGGGTTACGTGCAAACTGGTGGCATGATTTTTCTACTTTCATTAATGGCATTAACGTTTGGAAAAGATATTTATCAGTTGATTTTAGACAAATTAGCAAATTAAAATAAAAAAGCATTTAAATATTTTTGATAAAATAAAAAATTAATTATATTTGCACTCGCTCAAATAAAGTAGCAACTTCCTTCTTAGCTCAGTTGGTTAGAGCATCTGACTGTTAATCAGAGGGTCCTTGGTTCGAGCCCAAGAGAGGGAGCAAATGAAAAAGAGGTCTTAATAGACCTCTTTTTTTATGGAATAAATCAAAGCTTAATTTCTTATAGTCTTCTAAATCTTTTGAAAAAAGACCAAATTACTTCACAAGCATTCATATCCTGACTCGTCTTGCCAATAATTAATTCATTTAGATACTGATAACCTTGTGGCCAAGTATGTCCACCATTTGTTATAACATAACTTACTACCTCGCTTCCGTTTGTAGAATTTGAATATACTCTTTGTTTTATTGTTGTGCCATCGTTTGCAATATCAGGTAAATCTGTTATTACAGGAGTGCTGGTACAACCATTAATGGTTATCCATTTATCAACTGCTTGAAAATGCGATAAAACCGTTCCTCCTGCAGTTCCACCAGCCGTCATTTGTCCACCAGTAAAAGGAACAAGAGGGTCGGTAGTTCCGTGAATATAAATTGCAGGGACTGGTCTGCCGGGATTACAACTTGAAGCAATTGTTGTAGCTTCTATTGTCGCAGCATCTACAGCAATTGCAGCAATTCTATTACTTAATTCACAACCCAATCGCGAAGACATAAATCCACCATTTGAGATTCCAGTTGCATATATTTTTGTGCCATCAACAGATAAATTTGTAACAGCATAATCACACATTTGATTGAAAAAACTAACATCATTAATTCCCAATTGATTTGGAGTAGTTGGTCGCCCATCATTCCAATTATTCTGTATTCCGGCAGGATAAATTAACACTACATTTTCTCTATCTGAAATAGGTTTGAAATTGGCAATGTTAATCATTCCTTCAGGTGTTCCGCTTCCGCCGTGAATTGCGAAAATTAAAGGCATTTTTCCTGCGTTGTTGTAACCTGTTGGAAGATATACTATAAAACTTCTTGCGTTTCCGTCAACTGTTAGATTTACTGTTTTTTGCTCACTTGGTTTGTCGGCAGTTCTTGTTGGATTGTCATCTTTGTTACACGAAATAAGTGTAATCAGAATTGTCATAAGTAAAACTATTTGTCTCATTTTTATTTTAATTTATTTCGTTTAGACATTTTACGTGTCGTTTGGTTTAATTGCCACTAACGTTTCCCAGCTTATCAAAGTAGCTGATTTAGAAGTACTTAATTTCAATTTAGCACTAAACCCGCCATTTTGCCAAACTGATGTTGTGTGCTGTACTTATTAGCCTTCTATGTCAGATTAAATTGTTTAAAGTGGTGTTCAAAATGTTTGTTATGAAATATTGTCCATTCTTCTTTATTTAGTTCGCCCATTGTCGGATTTATAGGTGTTGCATCTTTATTTTCTTCAAAATATTTGACAAACCCATTTAGTTCTGAAAGAAGTATAGAAATTGCAAATTTCAAATCTGGGAACTTTAGTTCTAATAGATTGTCATTTAGCATTGGAGCTTTAAAGCCAATAGGCATTTCCTTGTCTGAATAAATAATTGTTTTCTTTATAATTTCTGCTTTTTCAATTGGGAAATAAAGTTTTTGTGGCAATTTGCCGTTAGAAAACATAATTGCAAATGTCAAATGTTCAACCATATGTTGGGCTGTCATTTTACCAAAGAAAGGCAAACTGTCAGTTTGCAATAGGTTAAGCTTCTCACTTACTTTTTCTCTGTTATTTATATCTATCATAATATTTTTAATTAAGTTTTTTATTTGAACGCTCTGTCAAACAGTATAGCACACAACTAGTGTATAGGCGCTATAAACATTCGCTTATCACCCCAAATTTTGGTAGATTGGCGAAAGTTTGTATCGTATTATTTATTTCAAATATAGCTATTTTAATTAATAATGTTTAAAATACAAAAATTGTATTATTATGCTATTTTAAGTTCAATCTCCACAACTTAAATATAAAATTCTGAATCTATACATAATTATACCGTATTGATATTATACAATAAAAACTCTTAAATCAATAGTAGTTTATTCATATGAATAGATTTTAAAGTGATTTTCTCCGAAGAAGTGCGAAGGTGATAATTGAGACAAATAATTATTTATTAACTCTTTGTTTTTCTGATAGTTAAGTAAATTTCCATCGCATTAAAGTTGTAACTTTCTCCAATAGGGGGAGCTAAAGTCCAGCAGAAATGTTGGACTTTTTTTGTTTTTACAATTTTGTTAAACCATCTTTAAATTAAGTTTAAAACCCAATCTTGCCAAACGGCTGTCAGCAATAGTTTTATCATTAGTGGCTATTTATAAAATTATTGAATTCAGTCTTTGCTGTTTGGCTTTGAAAAATGGCAGTATGACCTCCTGGGACTTCTACAAATTGGCGATTTTGGCAATTGGAGCAATTAATTACATCTTGTTTAAAAGCTGGCCAAGAGTATAATTGTATTGCCATATCATCTAATCCTTGAACAAATAAAATATCCGATTTAAAGCCATTTGTAAAATTAAGTAATGACCTTTGGTGGTAGGCATTGGAATTGGCAACTGTCGTCCCATATATATTTCTTAAATTATTACAGGGATAACTTGCTGGTGCTTGTCCATTTTCTTCTAATTGACATCTATAAACTAAATTCAAAGGGCCTGGTGCATTTGCTATTACACCATTTGTTTGATGCATTGTGTTAAGTCTAGTAACCAAATAGCCACCCTGTGAATGTCCTGCTAAAAATATTTTTTTTACTGTAATTCCTAATTCTTGGTTTGCTTTGTTCTTAACCCATAACAGTGCAGCCTCTGCTTGCAGGATATTGTCACCAAACAAAATATTAAGTTGAGGATGTGCAACACTTATAATCATCATATCTTGTCGATTCAAAATATTTTTAAATTGGTTAAGAGTAGTTTCTGCAGCAGATAAAATATCTGAATCACTTTGCACGGTACCGTGATAAGTAATTAATACATCAAATTCATTTCCTTCAGGCTTGTCAATAATTACATCTACGCCTACACTATTGTAAGAGATAGATTTAGTAATTCTATAAGCCGAAGTATTTGGGTTAGGCTGGTTTGCCGAGTTGTCTTTTTCACACGATAAAAACAACAATACTAATAAAGAAATAAAAATTCTCATAATACCAAATTGTAAATATTTATTCATACTGTTTTTACTAATAGACTTTTTTATTTTTAATAGGTTTAATCTTCTCGCGATAAACTTAACTACGAAATTTCCCAGCTTGTCAAAGTAGCAAATTTAGAAGCACTTACTTTCAATTTTCATTTATAGTTTTTATTTTTAAAATCGGCCTAAAGGCAATCAACTATTTTTTTGCTAAAATACAAAATTATTTAGAATTTTGATTTTTATTTTACACTAACTCTTTGTTTTTCTGATAGTTAAGTAAATTACCATCGCGCTAAAATTGTAACTTTCTCCAATAGGGGGAGCAAAAGTCCAGCAGAAATGTTGGGCTTTTTATTTTTAATAAAATTCCTAGTGTTTATTCTTTAATAAACTTGGCAGCGTTTTTACCTGATACCTTTAAATAATAAATACCTTCAGATAATTGCTCAACGCTAATAGATGTGTCGCCTTCGTTAAGGTTCCCTTTTAGAACGATTTTTCCTAAAGCATCGGTTATGGTATAGTGCTGATTGGCGATACTGGGTTCAATCATTGTATTTAACAAACTTGAAGTAGGGTTAGGATATACGCTTACACTACTTTTATCAAAGACTTCCGTGGCTAAATCACTACAATTAATTGCTAACCCTAAATCTGTTATAGTCCAATTGTAAGTATTAAGTATAGAAGTTCTTGCTGCATAGCCATTACAATAATAAGAATTGCCTCCTGAAAAAACAACATTTGGTTCTAAAGGATTCTCATTTGGTGCTATTGTTGCCCAACCTATTAGTAGCGCATCATAATTATTTATAGAAAGTTGTGCTCCTGCAAACATAGATGACATATTAGTTACATTACCAACATTCCATGATCCAATAGGTTGGTCAAACGAGGAAGGCCCAAAAAATATAGAATTATTAAAAAACATAGAATCCATATCGATAACACTACTCACATTCCAAGAGTCAATAGGCTGGTTAAAGGCGGAAGCGTTACTAAACATATTAGACATATTGGTCACACTGCTCACATTCCAGGAACCAATAGGTTGGTTAAAGACAATAGCTTGCCTAAACATATAACCCATAGCAATCACATTGCTAACATTCCAAGAACCAATAGGTTGGTTAAAGATATTAGCTTGATCAAACATACCACCCATATTAGTCACATTGCT
>CAMDGB010000015.1 GCA_945897915.1 Chryseobacterium gleum
AATAATTTACGATTTACGATGTGAGATTTACGATGTAAGATTAATGAGTAAATAATAAAAAACCGAGTAAGAAATTACTCGGTTTTTTTATTTTCAATAAATCTAAATATTCGTTTTAAGTTTTTCGTATTTGTTATGAATTAATAAAATTAATATTCCAAATACTACAGAAAAGACTAACAAAATATCATTCAATATACCTTCCGTATTAAAAGATAACTTTATCATTATAGTAGATATAATAAAACCAGAGTTTCTAATTACTGTACTGAACTTATCAGAATGTAAGAATGAAAACAGCAAAATTAACACATCTACTAAAATTAATACAGTGAAGAAATCTTCAAAAAATATCTTATTAATATCATCAAAATTATAAACTAATTCATTGACAGAAAAGAAACTTTTTACAATCCAATCGTAAAAACTATAAAAGGACAAAATTAATAAGACAGGTACCAAAAAAGAGGCAATTCCTTTCTTTATACCTATAAATCGCTCAATTTTATCATTTATGACGGCTTCCTTTTTTTGTAAATCACTTAATCTGTAAAAAATAAATATCAGAAAAAACAACACTATAACGGCTACAATATCATATAAAAAAATTAAATCGTACTTCACAGCAAACCAATTACTTGTTAATTCTAGATTTGAAATATCTTTGAAAATCCTTCTAATTATGATTAACAAAATAATCTCATATTGTTTACCTATATATATAGTTGTAGATTTTGGAAGATAATATACTAATAAATACACCTCGTAAATAAGTATAAAAGAAAACGGTGTATATATAGCTGCTATGGGATTATTATATAAACTTGTAACTAGCTCAAGTTGAATGAAATTAATTTTATTTAAGAAAATAAAAAGTAAGTGACCAATAAAAGCAATAATTGAAATGTAGATGATGACATTCTCGCTCCTATCTTTGAACTTTTCATTTAAAAAAAAGTTGAGTAACGTTTGTATTCTTTTCATAAACTTAATTTTATTAAATGAAACAATAAATTTAAAAAACTAAAAAGGTAAACATTAACAAGAAAAAAATTACTTGGCATATTTAAACTTTCTTATCATATTATAAATAACAAGCACATGCGGAAATGTAATTGCTGCTAAAAAACTAAAAAATAATGAATTAAACAGCTTCAATTCACTAGAGAAAAAATAAAACATACCCAAACCGAATAAAGAAATTAGCCAATAAGGAAGTGCAGTCTTAAAATATTTTAAAAAATTGATGAAAGAAAATTCACCATATAAAAAACTCACCTGATTAATAATTGATGGTAAACTGTGCCAAACTACAAAATAAATAGTAAATCCCCAAATTAATGAAGACACCTTAAATATAATAGAAAAAACTATTAAGTAAAATAATTCTTTAAGTAACAATTTTCTATTATTACTGTTTGTCTTTAAAATTTGTACAGAAAAAACAAGAAACAATATTACTATTATTAATAAACCATAAGTTATAACTAATGGATTAAGTCTAAATTTTGAAATATCTGAAATTACCAAAATCACTTCATTATTATGAAATTCAAATAATAAGAATAAAATCAATAGCCCATATAGTGTTTGATATGATTGTAAAAACAAGTTACTTGATGTTTCCGATTTATTATTTAAATATATAAGTTGCTGTTCTCCAAAATGATAACCACTAAATAGTATAAATAATACTAATATTATAATTGGAAAATAATAAAATAATAAAATACAACACAAAATAAATAACACATAAAGTAATAAAATCTTAAAAAAAGAAAAATTTTCATTTTTTAACAAAATTTTTTTTAAAACAAAAATATCATTCGACCCGTGCAAAATTCCAAAACTTAAAATGAAAGCAAACCCAATAAATAATTGGTTTTCGGCTGAAACAAACGAACATAACCAAAGGCTAAAAAAACTAATAATTATGGAAAATTTACTTAATAAATTCATTTTGTTTACTCTTTATTTAAAATTATTAAACAAGATATTTGTTTATTTAAAATTATTATTTTAACTTTGATAAAACAAATTAACATTTATTATTAACTAAAAACAAAAAATTATGAAAAATTTATTATTAATGAAAGAAATGTTACCAAATGATTACGTAGGCTTTACATTCTTTGTTGGATGTATGGCAATGATGGCAGCTTCTGCTTTTTTCTTTTTATCATTAAATCAATTTGATAAAAAATGGCGTACATCTGTACTGGTTTCTGGATTAATAACATTTATTGCTGCAGTTCACTATTTCTACATGAAAGAATATTGGGCTGAAGTTGGACAATCTCCAACATTTTTTAGATACGTTGACTGGGTTTTAACAGTGCCGTTAATGTGTGTTGAGTTTTTCCTAATCTTAAAAGTTGCTGGTGCAAAAACAGATTTATTATGGAAAATGATCACTTTATCTGTAGTTATGTTAGTAACTGGATACTTAGGTGAAACAGTTTACAAAGATCAAGCTGCTTTATGGGGTGGTATTTCAGGATTAGCTTATTTTGTAATTGTTTACGAAATTTGGTTAGGATCTGCTTCTAAATTAGCAAAAGCTGCAGGCGGAAACGTTTTAGCTGCTCACAAAATCTTATGCTGGTTCGTATTAGTAGGTTGGGCTATCTATCCTTTAGGATACATGATGGGAACAACAGGATGGTACAATTCAATGATTCCTTCAGGAAATATTGATATTGCATACAACATTGCTGATGCTATCAACAAAATTGGATTTGGTTTAGTTATTTATAACTTAGCTGTTCAATCTCAAAAAGACTAATTCTTTTTAAAATATAATTAAAACCGCCAAGAAATTTCTTGGCGGTTTTTTTTATGAAAATTATTTTGTACTTTGGTAACACCAAAATCTTAAAATTTTCTAAATGAAAAAGATACTTTTTACCTTAGTACTACTAATCACTACTGTTAGTTTGGCTCAAAAAGCAAAAACACCTATTGCAGCTACTTCAAATGCTTTGGCCACTTTTGAAAATTTAAAAGCAGAAATTATTACCGAAGTCGGCAAACAAAAATTAGCCATACTACTTGATAATAATGGAAAAAAAGAAACTATTATTTTAAAAGAGATTACTACAAAAGACAAAGCACAACAGCCTACAAATTTTAAAATCAAAGTGTTTACCATTGCTGATATTAAACTATATCACTTTAGTTATACAGAAAATATCATAACCGAAACCAAACTAAAAAAGGAAAATGCCGTAATTACTTCAAACGAAATCTGGGAACTATCCACCACCAAACTAAAAATTTTAGGAAATATTCAAACAATTAGTCAAATTAAAGAAATCCAATTTTTAGACAAAAATAAAACTGCCTCTCAAACCGTTGATAAAACAAGAAAAGAAGGGTTTGAATTTACCTTAACCAAAGACTTTGAAGTGCATTTATCTACAAAAACACAAACTAATAAGTATAAATTTAACACTACTACGAGGCGCTTCGATCCCAAGAAATAATTTTTAGATTTCAGATAATAGATGATAAGCTTCTTTTTTTTTAATAGTTACTCCGTGTTTAACTTTTTTATATGTATGCCTATTATTAGTAGTATATTTTAATAAAATTTACAATCATGTCAAAACCTCAACTAACCGAAATTTTAAATATAAAATATCCCATCATTATTGCACCAATGTTTTTGGTATCCAATACAAAAATGGTTATTGAGGGCATTAAAAGTGGTGTGGCAGGTTGTATTCCTGCATTAAACTACAGAACATTAGAAGAATTACGAAGTGCCATCATCGAACTAAAAAACGCAAAAGTGGAAGGTGGAAGCTTTGGTTTCAATTTAATTGTAAATAAATCCAACATTAAATATAAAGAACAATTGCGCATTTTATGTGAAGAGAAAGTCGACTTTATTTTAACATCATTAGGTTCACCAGAAGAAACCATAAAAGAAGCGCATAAAGTAGGCGTCAAGGTTTTTTGCGATGTAACTGATTTAAGTTTCGCAAAAAAAGTAGAAAGTTTGGGTGGTGATGCCTTGGTAGCTGTAAACAATTTGGCGGGCGGCCACAGAGGTGACATTTCCCCTGAAGAATTAATCAAACAATTAAATGAAGGCACTTCCCTGCCCGTAATTTCAGCTGGTGGTGTAAGCAAAAAATCAGATATAGATAAAATGCTTTCTTATGGTGCAATTGGCGTTTCTGTTGGAAGTCCGTTTATTGCTTCAATAGAATCTGGTGTTTCGCAAGAATACAAACAAGCTTGTGTAGATTATGGTGCTAAAGATATTGTAATGACCGAACGCATTTCAGGCACACCATGTTCGGTAATAAACACGCCTTACGTTCAAAAAGTAGGCACAAAAACCACTTGGTTAGAACAAGTTTTAAACAAAAACAAAAGTTTGAAAAAATGGGTCAAAATGATTCGTTTTTACATGGGAATGAAAGCCACTGAAAAAGCCGCAACTGAAATAACTTATAAAACGGTTTGGGTTGCTGGGCCTAGTATTGAAGATACGCACGCTATTTTACCTGTTTCAGAAATTGTAAAAAAACTAACGGTTTAATATGTATTAGACAATATATAGCTACAAAAGCCTATTATAAAGTGTAACCTAGTTTAAAAATTTACCGCAAAGCACGCAAAGTTTTTTTTCGCAAAGACCGCAAAATCAGAGTACCTATTCAAACAAAAAAAGCCTGCAAGAATTTCCTACAGGCCTTATATATAGTTAAAAAGAGTTTATGACAAAACCGCTTTTAAATCACCATTCATAGCTCTTACCGCATCTGCTGATTTTGCAAAAGTAACTTTTTCAGCATCGTTTAATTGTATATCAACAATTTCTTCAATTCCGTTTTTACCAATAATACACGGTACACCTAAACAAATATCCGATTGTCCATACTCGCCTTCTAATAAAACGGAACAAGCAATCATTTTATTTTGATTATTTAAGATAGAATCTACTAAATACGCTACAGAAGCTCCTGGAGCATACCAAGCTGAAGTACCTAATAAACCTGTTAGTGTAGCACCACCAACCATAGTGTCAGCCGCTACTTTATCTAATTCAGCTTGTGATAAATAATTAGCAACAGGCGCTCCATTATAAGAAGCCAAACGCGTTAAAGGAATCATTGTTGTATCACCATGACCACCAATAACCATTCCTTGTACGTCGTTAGCTGGTTTGTTTAATGCTTTTGATAAATAATATTTGAAACGAGAGCTATCTAAAGCACCACCCATACCAATAATTCTGTTTTTTGGTAAACCTGTAGCTTTTAAAGTCAAATACGTCATGGTATCCATAGGATTAGAGACTACGACGATAATGGTATTAGGAGAAAATTTTAAAATGTTTTCTGCTACAGATTTTACAATTCCAGCGTTGATACCAATTAACTCTTCACGAGTCATCCCTGGTTTTCTTGGAATTCCAGAAGTAATTACTACTACATCTGAATTGGCTGTCTTAGAATAATCATTAGTTACTCCGGAAACTTGCGTATTAAATCCTGTAGTTGTAGCACATTGCATAATGTCCATTGCTTTTCCTTCAGCAAATCCTTCTTTAATGTCTAATAATACTACTTCACTTGCAATTCCTCTGTACGAAATTACATCTGCACATGATGCACCTACATTTCCTGCTCCTACAATTGTTACTTTCATTTTATAATTTATATTGAGTTGTTATTTTTTTACAAAAATATTGATAATGAAACAATTTTACGTTATTTCACTATTATTTTTTTCACGATTTGTTTTTCATCAGAAGTAATTTTAACAAAATACATTCCTTTTTCAAAATGGATTGGAATCATTTGATCTTCATTACCTGTTTTTTCAAAAACTTTTGCTCCCAATAAAGAGAAAATTTCCACTTTAGAAAGACTCGTAATACCGGAAACAAAAATATGATCAGTAGCAGGATTTGGATATACTTTTACATCTGTTGTTTCAAAACTATTAGAAGCCAAAGCCGCAAACCAAGGTAAACCGAATTGCGAACCAAAAATATAATTTGCCAATAATGGATAATCAATGAATGGATTTCTGTTGTGTTGCCAATTTTGAATATAATTGTTTCTATTCATTTCAAAATCATCTCTAGGATCTGATACATTCCAACTTAACAAAGTAGTTAAATCACCTATATTTCCTGAAGGATTTGAACCATTGTTTTCACTTGGATCGCCATTTACTAAATTTAAACCAATAAATCGAACGGCCATATAAAAACATGCTCTGGCTACATCACCACGCCAGGAACCCTGAGAACCAGTAGCTCCGGCATAAACAGTTGCTGAATTCACCGTGCCATAATTTTTATTATTTCTTGATGAATTTTCTTGCCCATTAACCGCTCTAATATGATGTGCGTCTGAAACACCATCAACTGTGGAAGCCGCACTTGTAGAAGTCCACACCCCTATTCCATCTGCCGAATCATTATTAGCCACCATAAATCCACCTCTAGATTGGCAAAAAATATGTTCTCTATTCCATTTTCCTACAATACTCGAACTCTGTTGTTGGTCTATTTTAGACATAGGTTGCTCTAAATAAATTTCCCAAATTTGCCCACTATTTAAGGGATTTTGATCGGAAGTTTTTAGTATTTCCCAAATATCTGCATAACTATGTAATCTGACTTCGGAAGGATTGGCAATTATATTTTGAACTGCTTGTTTTAATGCAGCACCAGACAATCCTTCTAAAGAAGCATAATAACCTGCTGGAGCGGTACTTGAAACCATGTTGTATGTAGGCGCCAAAGGCGTTCCAAAATTTAATATTTGAAAATCCGTATCCGCAACGCGTCTAACAATCGAATTATTACTTGAAACTACATTTGTTGGTAAACCAGAAATAAAAAGGACAAATTCTTCATCACCTTCTTCCAAAATATCATCAATTAAAGTAATGGTTTTTGTAGCTGAAGAAGCACCCGATGGAATAGTAACTAAATTAGTAGTGTCAAAAATATAATCAGCTGTATTGAAATTTCCATTATTTAAAGAAATCGAAAAAGTAGTAGTTGAAGTAACAGGCGAAGCGGTTGTAAATGTAATGGAAACAGTTTGACCTTCAGTATACGAAATCGCATTAAACGTAGATGTCATATAATTTAATGCAATTCCACTTCCATCATTATTCATTCCAGGTGTAGGCAATTTTACTTCATAAGTGCCATCAACTTTTCTTTGAATCGAATGATTGGCCGCATTTGAAGTCGCATTTTCATTCACACAAACCGTTAAATTTAAAATAGTCATTAACGCAGTTGGTTGCGTAGATGGAGCATTTGAATACGCAATAGCATGAACCAAACCGGTTGCTGTTGCAGGCGTATTTAAAGGGAAATCGGTGTCATTTGCTTGATACAATGCAATAGCATCAGGTCCGTTTTGCAGCGTGGCATCTAACATTGACAAAGCAGGTGTTGGAGAAAGCAAAACATTGCCTATTAAAAAATTACCATTAACATCTGTTGAATAACCATCTAAATCTATCGAATTATAACTAAGTGTTCCCGCATACGGACTGGTGCTTGACGCATTAAAGAAAACCAACACATAGCCATTTAATGAAAAATTAGCTGTGGCGGATTTTAATTCAATAAATTCTTTTTGATCTGTGGAAGGGGTATCAGGGTCAATTTCATTAATTACGACCTGTGAAAAAGTAATATTGGAAATCAGAAGTAATAAAAATAGTTTTATTTTCATTTTATTTTCATTTGAAAAGTTAAACAAAATTAGTCATAATTAAGGTAATTTCTTATGATTATTTCCTTTTTTTTAGTAATATTGACGACTTTAAAGAAAAAGATGATAAAAATTAGAATCGTAATATTTATTTTATTTGCGCTACAATCCTTCTCCCAAAATGAGATTAATATAAATGCAAAACTCCACGAAAACGGAAAGAAAATTGCTGTTATAGAAGAAATTACTGTTAAAAATACTTCAAATACTGAACTTAACGAAATTGCTTTAAACGATTGGAATCATGCATTTTCTAGTAAAAGCTCTGCATTAGCTAAAAAGTTTTCAGATGAATTCAACAGAAACTATCACCTTTCAAGTAATAAAGAACGAGGTGAAACAAATATAATTGCGATTACAGATGCAAATAAAAAGCCGTTATTGTATTTCAGAAAACCAAATCAAATTGATATTGTTATCATTCCACTAGAAAAACCTTTAGCTACAGGAGAATCAACAATTATTAAAATAAGTTACGAAATAACATTGCCCAATTCTAAATTCACAAAATTTGGTTATTCTAAAAACAAACTGTATTTAAGAAATTGTTTTTTAACGCTATCTAGTTTTCATTCCGAACATCAAAGCGAAGAAAATAGTGATGATTTAACTTCAGAAATAGCCAGTTATAGCATTCAAATGCAGCATGATAACTTTTTACTAAATTCTGATTTAGAGGTTAAAAATACTTCTCAAAACTCATCAAAATTAACAGGTAGTTTACGTAGCAATTTTGTAATTGTATTAGAAAATAAAAACAGTTACGAAACATTTGAAAATAAAGAAACTACTATTATCAGCAATCTAAAATCTGTAGATTTGAATACTGATCAAAAAAAGCTAATCGTTAATAAAATCGCTAATTATGTTGGTGAAAATTTAGGTAAATCGGAACAAAATAAAATCATGGTTTCGCAAGAAGATTATGACAGAGAAGCGTTTTATGGTTTAAATGAATTACCTTCTTTTATTTCTCCATTTAACGACGATTTTGTGTTTGAATTAAAATTTTTAAAAACCTATATAAACAATTATTTAATGGCTAATTTGAAAATTAATTTCAGAAAAGACCATTGGATTTTAGAAGGAATTCAGCATTATTATTTAAAAAAATATATAGATGATTATTATCCAGAAATTAAAGCTTTTGGAAAACTTTCTCGATTTAAAATTCTAAAAAATTACAAGATAATTTCTATGAATTTTACCGAACAGTTCATATATAATTATCTATTAATGGCCAGAAAAAATATTGATCAAGCCGTTGGAACAGATAAAAACACACAAATAAAATTCAATGAAAAAATAGCAGGAAAATTCAAATCCGGACTTTCGCTTCATTATTTGAATGCTTATTTAGGAGAAAATTATGTAGAAAATTCAATTAAACAATATATAGAATTAAATAAATTCAAACATACTAATAATCAAGATTTTAAGTCGATATTAGAAGTAAATTCAAAAAAAGATTTAAATTGGTTTTTTAATGAATTAATTTATTCCAGAAATAAAATTGATTACAAAATTATTCACGCCAAAAAGGTGAAAGATTCGATAGAAGTAATGATAAAAAATGTAGGTGATGCAAAAGTACCTATTTCTATTTCAGGATATCATAAAAATAAATTAGTTAGTAAAAATTGGATCGAAAATCATTCAGAAACATTTAAATTTTCAATTAAAAACGACAGTATTACCAAGTTAATTTTAAACGATACTTATGAAATTCCGGAATTAAATAACAATAACAATTCCTACAAATTACAAAATAGGCTTTTTGGAAATCGGAAAATTAGATTTACATTTTTTAAAGACATTGAAAACCCAAAATACAACCAAGTATTTTTTGTTCCAACAACTGAATTTAACCTATATGATGGTTTGTTACTGGGCATGAAATTCAATAATAAATCAATTATTGATAGACCATTTATTTACGATATTACGCCGAATTATTCTACAAAAACAGCAACACTTGCAGGAAGTGCTGGGTTTAGTTTCAACAATCTAGACCGAAACAGCAATCATTTCAGTACCAGATATGCTATTTCTGGAACCCGGTTGCATTATGCGCCTGATGCCTTTTATACTAAAATTACACCAAGTGTAAATTTCAGATTCAGAAATCCGAATTTCAGAAAAAATGAAGGAGAAGGCTTTTTGATACGAAATGTTTATGTAAACAGAGAAAAATCAAATGTAGTTGCTACTAAAAATTCAGAAAACTACTCAGTATTAAACTTGCGTTACGGATACGCCAATAGCGAATTAATTGAACAATTTTCCTACGGAACTGATTTTCAACTATCAAATCGTTTTGGAAAAATATCTGGGCAAATGCAATACCGAAAACTTTTTGAGAACAACAGTTTTCTGAATTTAAGAGCGTTCGCTGGTGTTTTTACACACAATGATACCTCTAACGATTTTTTTAGCTTTGGAATTGATAGGCCTTCCGATTATTTATTTGATTATGCCTTAATTGGACGTAGTGAAAGCACGGGCTTGTTTAGTCGGCAATTTGTAAATGCAGAAGGTGCTTTTAAATCTAAATTTGCTACTCGTTATGCCAACCAATACATTTTTGCAATAAATGCAGGTTTTACAATTTACGATTGGATTGAAATGTACGGCGATGTCGGAACATTTAAAAACGAAGGTCACAAGGCGCAATATGTTTACGATAGTGGGTTGCGACTAAATTTAGTTCAAGACTATTTTGAATTATATTTACCCGTTTATTCCTCAAACGGTTTTGAACTTAACGACAAAAACTACGGAGAACGCATCCGATTTATTGTTACATTAAGTCCAAAAACATTAACCTCTTTGTTTACCAGAAGATGGTTTTAAATTTGTTTAATTTTCATACAAAACTAGTTTCTTACTTTGTAATTTATATGAATTATTCGTAATAAATTTATACTATTTCGAAATAAAAATACGTTTTTTACAACCAAACATCAATATTTTTATTCATTAATCATAAAAATATCTACTACGCTTATAAGTTTCGTTTTTTTGTTTAAATTTGTAACATAGCAATACAATATTATGAGCAAAACTAAAACTGCAGAAGTTTTATCTTTCGAAGATTTCAAAAAAGAAGTTTTAAATGATTTCAAAATCGCTTCCGTTAGTCGTGAATGCAGTCTTTTGGGACGAAAAGAAGTACTAACTGGAAAAGCTAAGTTTGGTATTTTTGGAGATGGAAAAGAAGTGCCACAATTGGCCTTAGCGAAAGCATTTCAAAACGGTGATTTTCGTTCAGGATATTATCGTGACCAAACATTTATGATGGCCATTGGCGAATTATCAATCGTTCAGTTTTTTGCAGGATTATATGGGCATGCAGACGTTAATTTTGACCCAATGAGTGCCGGTCGTCAAATGGGTGGGCATTTTGCTACACATTCCTTAGACGAAAACGGAAATTGGAAAAACTTAACCCAACAAAAAAATTCAAGTGCCGACATATCACCTACTGCTGGTCAAATGCCTCGTTTATTAGGTTTGGCACAAGCATCAAAAATATACAGAAATGTTACAGAAATTCCTGCTGAAAATAATTTTTCTATACAAGGAAATGAAGTGGCTTGGGGAACAATTGGAAACGCTTCTACTTCAGAAGGTTTGTTTTTTGAAACCATAAATGCTGCAGGTGTATTACAAGTACCAATGGTAATGAGTGTTTGGGATGACGAATACGGAATTTCTGTTCACGCCAAATATCAAACTACAAAAGAAAACATATCCGAAATATTAAAAGGGTTACAACGTGACGAAGAAAATAATGGTTACGAAATTTTCCGAGTTAGAGGTTGGGATTATCCAGCGTTAGTTGACACCTATCAAAAAGCTGCGGAAGTTGCAAGAGTAGAACATGTACCAGTTTTAATTCACGTAAATGAATTAACACAACCACAAGGACATTCTACTTCAGGTTCACACGAGCGATACAAAAATGCAGAAAGATTGGCTTGGGAAGCAGAATTTGACTGTGTGTTGCAAATGAAAAAATGGATGATTGCAAATAATATCGCTTCTTCAGATGAATTAGACAACATTGAATCAAGTTCTAAAAAAGAAGTTTTAGCAGGTAAAAAAGAAGCTTGGGCCAATTATTTGTTTGCAATTAAAGAAGACCAAGCAGCAACGGTTGCAATTTTAAATCAAGTCGCACAAAACTCTGAAAATAAAGTTTTTATTGAAAAATATGCGAGTGATATTGCCGCAATAAAAGAACCAATTAGAAAAGATTTGTTAGTTGTTGCTAGAAAAGTTTTAAGAATGCTTTCTGGCGACAATAGAGCCACTTTAGCCACTTGGATTTCTAATTTTATTGAAAGAATTCAACCAAAATACAGTTCCCATTTACATTCAGAATCAAAACAAAATATTGCTTCAACTACTGAAGTAAAACCAATTTATGACGAAACTGCCGAAGAAGTAGATGCACGCTTAATTTTAAGAGACAACTTCGATAAAATTTTCGCAACGTATCCAGAAACTTTAATTTTTGGAGAAGATTCAGGAAATATTGGCGATGTAAACCAAGGTTTAGAGGGCATGCAAGAGAAATACGGAGAAATGCGTGTTTCAGATGCGGGAATTCGTGAAGCGACAATTTTAGGTCAAGGTATCGGAATGGCGATGCGTGGTTTACGTCCGATTGCGGAAATTCAATATTTAGATTATTTGTTATACGCCATTCAGATTATGAGTGACGATTTGGCTACTTTACAATACAGAACACACGGTCGTCAAAAAGCACCATTAATTATCAGAACTCGTGGTCACCGTTTAGAAGGTATTTGGCATTCTGGTTCTCCAATGGGAATGATTATTAATGCTATTCGTGGAATTCACGTTTTGGTGCCAAGAAATATGACCAAAGCCGCAGGTTTTTATAATACTTTATTAAAAACAGACGAACCCGCTTTAGTAATTGAATGTTTAAATGGCTATCGTTTAAAAGAAAAAATGCCAACCAACTTAGGTGAATTTCAAACACCAATTGGTGTGGTTGAAACTATTAAAGAAGGAAAAGATATTACGTTAGTTTCTTACGGTTCTACGTTAAGAATTGTAGAACAAGCCGCAAAAGAATTATTAGAAAACGGAATTGACGCTGAAATTATTGATATTCAGAGTTTATTACCTTTCGATATTGCTCACGATATAGTAAAATCAGTAGCGAAAACCAACCGTTTATTGGTGATTGACGAAGATGTTCCTGGTGGTGCAAGTGCTTTTATTTTACAAGAAATTATTGAAAACCAAAACGCGTACCAACATTTAGATAGCGCACCACAAACCTTAACTGCTAAGGCACACCGCCCAAGTTATGGAACCGATGGTGATTATTTTTCTAAACCAAGTGCCGAAGATGTTTTTGAAAAAGTGTATGAAATGATGCATGAAACAAATCCAAACAAATTTCCGAAGTTGTATTAATTTAAACAAACAAAAACCGCTCTCATATTTTCATACATTCCTTATTGTTTGTATCAAATAAGGTATGTAAGGAAATATAAGTTTAAAAAAAACCAAATGGCAAACACCTACATCGCATACCATTTTACAATTGCACCCGCAGAATTGGGTTCGCAAATTTTAATTGCCCAATTAGAAGAAACCGCTTTTGAAAGTTTTGAAGAAACCGAAGAAGGCGTTTCGGCTTACGTGCAAAAAGACGTTTGGTCTGAAAATATTTTAAACGATATTGAAATTCTTAAGAATGAAAATTTCAAAATTTCCTACACCACAAATGAAATTGAACCCGTAAATTGGAACGAGGAATGGGAAAAGAACTTCTCTCCTATTGATGTGGACAGAATTTGCCACGTTCGTGCGCCTTTTCATCCTTCAACTAATGCGAAGTATGAAATTGTAATTGAACCAAAAATGAGTTTCGGAACAGGACATCACGAAACGACTCACATGATGATTCAACATTTATTAGATTTAGATGTTACCAACAAAAAAACCATTGATATGGGTTGTGGAACTGCCATTTTAGCCATTTTAGCTGAAATGAAAGGTGCGCATCCAATTGATGCTGTGGATATAGATAATTGGTGTTACTTAAACTCCATTGAAAACGCGGAACGTAATACTTGCAAACATATTTCTGTTTATGAAGGCGATGCTTCTTGGTTAAATGATGGTCAGAAATACGATGTGTTTATTGCCAACATCAACAGAAATATATTATTAAACGATATGGCGACTTATGTAAACTGTATGAATGACAATTCAGTTTTATTATTAAGCGGCTTTTATACAGAAGATTTTGAAGCCATTAACGAAAGTTGCGAAAATTTAGGTCTTACTTTTCAATCAAAAAAAGAAAGAAATAATTGGCTAAGTATGAAATATAGTAAAAATTAGTAATTTTACATTATAATAAATTATTAGTTATGAGCACACTAACAGAAACACTAGAAGAAGTATTAGTTGAAGAATCCGTTGGCATTAACTACGAAATTGTTTTATATAACGATGATGTAAATACTTTTGATCACGTTATAGAATCACTGGTTAAAATTTGCGACCATACTTGGGAACAAGCGGAACAATGTGCTATTTTAGTTCACTACAAAGGACAATGTACCGTAAAAACTGGAGAATTACCAAAACTAAAACCGCAATGCGCTTCCTTGCAAGATGCGGGTTTAAGTGCTGCAATCATATAAAAAAATCGACCAATTGGTCGATTTTTTTATGCTACTTTGTCATTCTGAACTAGTTTCAGAATCTTAAGCAATTAATTATAGAATCTGAAACAAGTTCAGATTGACAAGAACAACATTTTTTTTATGATATTATTTTTCCAAAAGCACAACTCACGTACGATTTTGCTTTTGATGTTAACGAATTGGCTTCACCATCTTCAGGATAACCTATTTCAGCTAACGTTTTCTTTACCACTTCTAAAGTATGCGCTTCAGAATATTCAAAAGTAACCGAATTGTCTTCTGTTTCTACAAGAACATCGGATACGTCATCTAAAGCATTTAATTTTTTGGAAATCGTGTTGACACAACCACCACATTTTAAATTTTGTATATGAACTATTGTTTTCATTATTTTTTATTTTATATTGTAAATTTACAAAATGTATAAAGATAAAAACATGATAAGTATCACTTTAACAAAAAATTAATGAGGCAATTTATTTTTCAAAATTCCGTATAAATAAGTACCAAATAAAGCGCCAATTAATACAACCAAAATAGACAAGACGCCATTTCCTATTAAAATGAAAATCGGTCCAGGACAACAACCTACCAATCCCCATCCCAATCCAAACATAGTTCCTCCGATAATATATCTTGAAATAGAGAAATCTTTATCTTGAATATCAATTTCAGCGCCTTTAAAACCTTGAATTTCTGTTGATTTAATAAATTTAATTCCACAAACGCCTACCAAAATAGCTGTGGCAATAATTCCATACATGTGAAAACTTTGAAAAATGAACATTTCATATATTCTGTACCAAGAAACGGCTTCTGCTTTAGTTAACACAATTCCAAAAACAACACCTACTATAAAAAACTTAATCAACTTCATACTATCCAAAAATTAAAGGAATTAAAAAATGGGCAGAAAATAATCCACCAATAAAAAAGCCAATCACAGCAATTAATGAAGGAATTTGAAAATTACTCAATCCCGAAATAGCGTGACCCGACGTACAACCTCCTGCATAAGGTGTCCCAAATCCAATCAAAAATCCACCAAATAACAAAACTGAAAATCCTTTTAATGTAAATGCTTTTTCTAAACTAAATATCGCATCTGGACCTATTTTACCATTTGGAATATCAAAGTGTAATTGATTTAAACTTTCTATTGTTTTCGTATGTAACTGAAGTGTTGTATTTGCATCCATTAAAAAATAAGAAGCAATAAAACCTCCAACAATTGCACCCAAGGCAATAGATAAGTTCCATTTTTGTTCTTTCCAATCAAAATTGAAATATTCAATTTTTTTCTTTGGAAATGACATACTACAAATGGTTCTTAAATTGGACGACATACCAAACGTTTTACCAAAATAAGTTAAAACCAACATGATAAGTCCAATTAAAAAGCCAGAAATAGCCCAGTGCCAAGTACCTTGAATTACTTCCATAAATTGTGAAATTGTATTTAATGAATTACTATATTTGTTTTCGATTTCATGTATGTATAAAAAATAATACTACTGAAATTCATTTAGAAACAGCTATTTGCTGTTTGAGTGTTTTAAACCGTTTTCAAAGATACAAAAAATGAATAAATTTAAAATAGAATTTAAGTGGGCAATATACTACACTTTTTTAGGAATTATGTGGTTTCAACTAGAAAAATATTTAGGTTTTCATGATACAAACATAGCCAGTCATCCTATATTTACAAATTTAGTATTTATTTTAATATTCGGAATTTACATTCTTTTTTTATCAGATAAGAAAAAAAACTTTTTCAATGGAACAATGACTTGGCAACAAGGTTTACTTTCTGGTGTAATTTTAGCTATTTTCGCTATGATTTTAACACCCTTTGCTCTATATTTTTCGTTAAAGTATGTGAATCCTGATTTTTTTACAAACATGATTAACTATTCAATTAATAAAGGGATGAAACTTGAAAATGCTCAAGCTATGTTTGACATAACCACATATATGATTTTTGCAACTTTTGGAACGTTATCTTTTGGTATCATATTTGCAGCTTTAGCGGCATTACTTGTAAAAACTAAAAAATAAATAATCATGAGAAAGTTAAGCCTCCTTAGTTTAATTCTTTTACTTTGCATGTCATGTGTAAGTACTAAAAACACCATTCAAAATATTGACGACACAGCTGTATTACCAAAAATCATTTCTGGACAATTTGAATTAATAGAAACAGCAAACGATATGCAATACGGATACAGTGAATTTTATCCGATAAATTTAGGTTTTTCAACGTATGAAAACAGCAACAACCAAAACGTGAATCGATTTTTTAACAGCTTTACAGGTGCAAATGGAGAAAAAGTAACCTATAAACTACTAGAAACTTGTTGCCCGTTTCCAAGCAAACGCAATAATATGGGTGCTGGAACCTTAGTTTTATATGAAATATATTTTAACGAAATAACTTCAAATAAAAAAATATACATTAATACATTTGAAAAAGGCAAAATAATGTGCCCAAAAGGATTTTTAATTAAAAAAACAGATTCTACTGGTAACTAAACCCCTAACTTTATTATCTTTGCACCTTAAAATTCAACAAAATGAACTTAGACAATATTCCACAAATTAAACATACAAAAAGCGGTAATTTTTTCGTTTTAGCGGGACCTTGTGCAATTGAAGGCGAAGAAATGGCTTTACGGATAGCCGAAAAATTAATTACTATCACGAATAACTTACAAATTCCATTTGTTTTTAAAGGAAGTTTTAAAAAAGCAAATCGCTCAAGAATTGATAGTTTTTCTGGAATTGGAGATGAAAAAGCACTAAAAATATTAGAAAAAGTTTCAAAAGAATTTGGTGTGCCAACCGTAACTGATATTCATACCAATGAAGATGCAGCAATGGCTGCGGCTTATGTTGATGTATTGCAAATCCCAGCATTTTTAGTTCGTCAAACAGATTTAGTAGTTGCTGCAGCCAAAACAGGTAAAACAGTAAACTTGAAAAAAGGACAATTTATGAGTCCGGAAAGCATGAAACACGCGGCACAAAAAGTAAAAGATTGTGGCAATGATAATTTTATGATTACCGATAGAGGCACCATGTTTGGTTACCAAGATATGATTGTAGATTTTAGAGGCATTCCAACTATGAAAGAATTTGGAACTACTGTCTTAGATGTAACGCATTCACTTCAACAACCTAATCAAACTAGTGGCGTAACAGGTGGAAGACCTGATATGATTGAAACTATCGCCAAAGCTGGAATTGTAACAGGTGTAGATGGGATTTTTATTGAAACCCATTTTGATCCTGCTAATGCTAAAAGTGATGGCGCAAACATGCTGCATTTAGACTATTTTGAAGGTTTAATGACAAAATTAGTTGCCATCAGACAGACTATAAACAAATTTTAATACACACCATTACCAAATCCCCAAATGAAAAAAATTGTATCACTTTTAATTGCTTTACTTTCGCTAACAAGTTTGGCACAAACTGAAAACTTAGTTGATTTAACTATACAAAGCGAAAAATATACAGCACATAATAAAGGAAAATTCTTTTTTTATTGGGGAGGAAACAGAGCGTACTACTCTACTTCAGATATTCGATTTACAGGAGCTGATTACGATTTTACTTTAGAAAACGCTACAGCTCACGACAGACCAAAAGGATATCATATTGATTACATAAATCCATCAAAAATGACGATTCCACAAACTAATTTTAGAATGGGTTATTTTTTGAATGACCATTATAATATTTCTATTGGATGGGATCACATGAAATATGTAATGTCTCAAAATAAAGTAGTTAGTTACAGTGGAAATTATCCAAATGAAGGAACATTTGATGAAAGTTTACCAGGAAACGAAGTATTACTTACCGATAAATTTTTAACTTTTGAACATACGGATGGATTAAATTATATTCATGTTGAAATTACGCGTGTAGATGATATTTCAAAATGGTTTAACTTACCTAATACTGATAAATTTCAAATTAATTTATCAGAAGGTTTTGGGGCAGGTGTTATATTACCTAAAACCAACACAAAATTATTTGCCAAAGAAAGATATGATGAATTTCACTTATCCGGATTCGGTATTTCTGCAAAAGCAGGATTAACCTTTACGTTCTACAAACATTTTTTCATTCAAACCGAATTGAAAACGGGTTATATTGAAATGAATGACATTAGAACAACATACAGTAAAGCAGACAAAGCCCAACAAAACTTTTGGTTTTTACAAAGTACAATTGCTTTTGGTGGTATATTTAAAATTTAAAAAAACAAAATCATAAAAAAGTCCGTCAGAGTTAATTTTGACGGACTTTTTGTTTTTAAAGTAAAGACTTTTTAATGTCCTCCTGATACTTTTTTATCAAAATTAATTCCTTGATTTTTTAATATTGCACTTACTTTCCAAGCATAAAATGCTAAATACGCAAAACATAAAACACCTACAATATAACTAGTTTGAATGGTTGTTTCGTCAGCAACATATCCTTGTAGCAAACTTACAAATCCACCACCCATAATCATCATAATTAAAAAACTACTTCCTTGACTGGTATGTTTTCCTAATCCACTAACGGCTAAGGTAAAAATACAAGGCCAAAGTGTACTACAGAACAATCCAACACTTGTAAAAGCGTAAACACTCACCATTCCATCAGTTGTCATTCCAACTAATAAAGCAACGATTCCTAAAGCTGAAAAAATCAAAAGCATTCGAGCTGGATTTCCTTTACTCGCAATGTCTGCTGCAATTAAAACTAAGATAATTAAAGCGTAAATATAAAATGGCGTTAAATCATGTTTAGCAATAGCATTTACAAATAAAAACACGCCAAAAGCTAAATAAGGTGCAACAAAACGTAATATTTTTTGTAAACTCATTTTATCTGTAAAGGCTTCAACTGCGCCAGTCCATCTTCCAATCATTAAACTTGCCCAATACAATGAAATGTACGGTGCAATATCTTTAGTTAAAAAACCTAAATTCTTTTCCATGTACGCTGGTAAATTACTTACTGTAGATACTTCTACACCAACATAAACAAAAATAGCTATCATTCCTAAAACCAATTGCGGATATTTTAATGCTGAACTTTTAGTTGAAGCAGCTTCTGATTCAGACTCAATAATTGCTTGAGGTTTGTCTGGTAAAGAGGAAAATTTTAAAAATACAGCTACAAGTAAAAAAGCAGCACCTAAAATCAAATAAGGAATTTTTACACTTTCAATACTCATATTAGTATCAGAAGTTGCGGAAGATCCAAAAATAGCATAACTAACAATTAGCGGACCAATTGTTGTTCCTAAATTATTAATTCCTCCTGCTAAAGTTAATCTTTGTGAACCTGTATTTATTGAACCAAGAGCAATTGCTAATGGATTTGCAACAGTTTGTTGTAAAGAAAAACCTAATGCTACAGTAAACAATCCAGATAGCATTAATGGAAACGAACCTGTATTTGCAGCAGGATAAAATAACAAAGTACCAATTGCCGAAATTAATAAACCCAATGCTAACGAATTTTTATATCCTATTCTGTTTATTAAATCGCCTTTAGTAAGATAAGAAATTAATAAATATAACAACGAACCTACTGTATAAGCAATATAAAATGCTAAGGATACTAATTGACTTTGCAATTGTGTTAAGTCAAACGTTTTTTTAAATACGGGAATTAAAATATCATTACTGGCAGCAACAAATCCCCAAAAGAAGAATACGGTTACTAGTGGAATAAATTGCGCCCAATTGGTTTGTTTATTTTCTGAATTCATAGTAAGTAGTTTTATAATTAGTTGATTGCTAAATAACAAAATATTAAGCCATTAAGTTATAAAAAAAGAAATAATTTTAACGAAAACGATATAGTTGAATTTTTATATTGCTATTTTAATTAAGATAATAGTTATCAAACCATTATTTTCCATCTAAATACGCTTGCAAATACAAAAATCTTGACGTGAGTTTTCCGTTTTCGGTAATTTTAGCTCTAGCTAAAACCCCTGAAGCATCGCCATTGAAAAAAGAAGGAATAACATGTTTTAAAAACATTTCACCAAATCCTTCACTGGCATCTTTTGGTAATTCGCAAGGCAAATTATCAACTGCCATTACCACAATAGCACTTGGATGAAAAATATCTACTTCTTTATGTTCGCTAGGTAAATAACCATAACTTGGATTTTCAATAGTACTGGGACGTAAAGTACATGCTATTGGACCGTCGATGTCACAAGAAATATCGGCAACTACTTTAATTTTACAATTGGGAGCAGCCAACATTTCTCTTGTCAAAATTTCTGGTGCACCATTTCCATAAAAATGTCCAGCCATAAAAATATCAGATACAGTTGCAAAACGTTCAAAATTAGAAATGAAATGTTTTGGATGCGAATAAAATTCTGTTTTATCAAAAGCAACACCTGACTTATGACTATTGTAATCTTGAACATCAATCATCGTATACACTGGATAGGTATACATTTTAGAAAGATAATCTGAAACAGAAACTTCTTTAATTTTCATACCTTCTAACATTTCTTTAGCCCCAAATGCCACTTTTCCTTTTCCTGATAACACAATCTTTATTGGTGGTAAAATAGGTTTCTTAAGTTGAGTAATTAATGCAGTTTGATTGGCTAATGTTTCTGCTTTTGGTAATGAAAAAAGCTCGAATTTTAATCCGAATGCTCGAATTCCGTTGTATGCACCAACAATTCCTGCATATCTTCCAAATCCTATTAATCGAGTATTATTTTCATTAACTACTGTTTCGTGGTCATACAACTCGATTTTTTTATCTATACACGCTTGTAATAAATCCCTATTATAAGCTTGTTTTTTAATCGTATGAGAAAAGAAAAAATATTTTTTATTTGGGATTAAGGCTTCAACAGGGACTTCCTTTACACCAAGTAACACGTCACAATTATCCATATTTTCTGAAACTTCAAAACCACTATTGATATATTCAGAATCTGTAAATACACGTATATCTGAACTTTCTACTTTAAATTCTATATTTGGAAACTGTTTTTTTACAAGTAAAAGTTCTGAAGGTGAAAACACTACTCGTCTATCGGGCGGTGTTTTTCTTTCTTTAATAATTCCGAATTTCATTGGATATAGGTTTAGGGCTTTTGTGTGTTTTTAACACAATTTACTTGTATTAATTTACAAATATAACATTTTTGATTTTGAGTGTAAAACTTTTCTGCTTGAATAATTTATTGTAATTTTGGCATCCATTTGATTTGAAGGTATAGTATTCATGACTTGATATATTAAATGAATATGGGGTCGACTGGTTTTGACAGCAAGTGGCACTAATTAGTAAGCATGTCGAGCATTGTATTTTTGGCTCGTTAATATCAATAATACACACTTTTTAAACGGCGAAAATACTTACGCTTTAGCTGCATAATCCGAATTATAGTACGATAATGCCATGTCCCAACCAGGTTGGGAAGCTGGATTTCTCTCAAAAGCCTTGGTTTGTGGCGGTTGATTTAGAGGAATGGTAAAAATAAACCTAGGAATGGTAAAACTTTAAATCCACTCTGACATTCATAAAGTTAAGCGAATAGTGGCTGTTTTTGGCCAAGCTATTTTGTCGAAAATCTAAACAAAAACTAAACATGTAGAACGCTTTTTGATGGCTTGTTTGGACGAGAGTTCGATTCTCTCCGACTCCACTAAAATAAAAAGACCTCTTATTTTCATAAGAGGTCTTTTTATTTTAAAAATTCAGACTACTACTAAAATCGTCTGAGAGGTGTTAGATATAAATTAAACCAATAATTAATTCTTTATAAATTTCACAGGAGTACCTCCCTCAATTTTTAAGAAATACATACCGGTTTTCAATGTAGCAACCGAAACTTCGGAAGAAGTGGCTGTAATCGTTTGTGTGCTTACCGTTCTTCCCAATTCATCAATAATTTGATACGTTTTTCCAATGTTTTGGGCGTCAACTTCCAATTGAAGCATAGTTGTAGCTGGGTTTGGAAATACGTACACTTTAGAAGCAGAAAAATCATTCAATCCTAAAGCACTTTGATATAATATAGCGACTTCATTAGGATTTATGGCTCGGTTCCATATACCAATGTCATCCAAACTACCCGCAAAATAATCTCCTGAAACCCCGCGACCAACCCAGAACGGAAGAGCAGCTTGGCTCACACTCGTATGCGTATTGGTGGTGGTTCCCTGTAAAACACCATTTCTGTAAAACGTCATCGTATTTCCAGAATAAACACCTACATAATGTTCCCATTGATTGAGTACATAATTAGTTGTTGCATTGGTCCAAAACCAGGCAGACTGTTGTTTGTTGGTTCCAAAAATTGCCTTAGTTGCGTCACATTGAACCAACCATATGAAATTCAAACTGGCTGTACTTCCGCTCATAATGGCAACATTACCGCTAGTATTATTTGCTTTTTTGACCCAAATAGACACTGAAAAACTTCCGGCCTGCGTAAAGGTGTGTCCGAAACTTGTTCGCGTTAAATAACTCGAAGTACCGTTAAAAGAGTATGCTGAATTTGCATTTCCAAATCGATCGGTTGTTGCAGTTAGATTAAAAGGTGTCAAAGTGTTTCCATTACTTGTTGCGTCAGTTGCATCAGTCATACCCCACCAAGCAAGTAATCCTGACGTAGGAACATAAGCAGGCGGTTGTGCAAAAATAATAGAAGCACAAAAACAAAAGAATATTGTAAAGTAGTTTTTTACGTTCATAAACAGTTGGTTTTAAAGTTATTATATACAAACTTAACAAATTTAACAATCTATTTATAAAATAAGTCGACATTTCTAAATTATTTTATTAAAAAAGAGTAGAATTAAAAAATGTTAGGAAATGTCAATTGCTTCAAGACTAATATAAATATTCTTGTTTATAACTTCAAATTAAATTGGAGTTTTACTTTAACTGAAAATGAATTAATGGTGCAATGAAATAAATTATTGTAAATTTAATTTATCTTATAAAGCATTTTTATTACCCAATACCAAAATGCAACTAAAATTGCTATGCCTATTATTGTGCCTACTACCCCTACAACTTTAATCCGTATTTTATTACCAGCTTAATTCGGAAGATTTTAAAGATTATCGCATGTATTTAGAACCTAAAATAGTTTATAGTTTTGAGCATTTTAAAATATATACCACAATTAGGTATCGTTTTCACTCTACACCTTACATTGAAATTAAAAATACCGATTCACAAATATTATTTGGTTTTAGTTACGATTTGGGATTTAATTAATAACAAAAAAGGTGATTCTAATTCTAAACTATTTAAATTTAAACAAAAAAAAGACTTCAAGTATTCTTGAAGTCTTTTAACAAAACTATGCTGAAAAAATCTAGCATTAATGTTTCTGTTTTTATTATAAAAATTGGGGGAATTTTATAATAATCAATTTAGGGGCAAAAACATTTGTCAAATTTAAATATAATAAATGATATTTTTTTGTAGAATGATTCCTACAAAATAGCATGCGTTTTTAAATAAAAAATACCATTATTTTCGTATATTTGAGTAAATAAATACTTCAAAACATGTTAAATCAAATATATGAAACTTGTGAATTCATAAAAGCAAAAACAAATTTCACACCAGAATACGGAGTAGTTTTAGGCTCCGGTTTAGGGGATTTTGCAGAAGATATTTCTATTGAATTTACCATTCCTTATTCGGAGATACCAAATTTCCCAACCTCAACTGTTGCTGGTCATAAAGGTGCTTTACTATTTGGAAAGGTAGGAACTAAAAAAGTTATTGCAATGCAAGGCCGATTTCATTATTATGAAGGACATAGCATGAAGGAGGTTACTTTTCCAATTCGGGTGATGAAATATTTGGGTGTTTCAAAATTAATTGTTTCTAATGCTTCTGGAGGCGTAAATTCAAAATATAAAGTAGGCTCCATTGTTTTGATTACAAATCATATTAACATGATGCCTGAACATCCGTTGCGAGGAATAAACGACGAGCGATTAGGGCCAAGATTTGTAAATATGAGTGAACCATACAGCCACCATATGATTGCAAAAGCAAAAGAAATTGCAAGAGCTAAAAACATAGAAGTAGAAGAAGGTGTTTATGTAGCATTACAAGGTCCAACTTATGAAACGCTTTCCGAATATAAAATGATAAAAAATATTGGTGGCGATTGTGTAGGTATGAGTACCGTTCCTGAAGTAATAGTTGCACGACATATGGATTTGGAAACGTTTGGAATTTCTGTTATTACCGATATGGGAAATGAACAAAATATAGAAGGTGTTTCACATGAAGAAGTACTAAAAGCAGCCAAAAATGCCGAACCTCAAATTAGAATGTTAATTAAAGAATTAATTTGTTCTTATACCTAATTGGATTTCTAAATCTATTTTATATTTCAAATTAACATTACTTTCTTCGTATGATATTTATCATAAATATTTAGTATAAATACCCATATTTTTGTGATAAATTCATAAAGTGACATCTTTAATTCAGAAATATAATGTGTCTGGTCCCAGATATACAAGTTATCCAACAGTTCCTTTTTGGGAAGAATATGCGTTTTCAGAAAAAAAATGGATTCAAAATCTAACAGAAACGTTTAAAATTTCGAACCAAACAGAAGGCATAAGTTTATATATTCATTTGCCTTTTTGTGAAAGTCTATGTACCTTTTGTGGATGTAACAAACGCATTACGAAACGTCATGAGTTAGAATTACCTTATATACAAGCCGTAATAAAAGAATGGCGTTTGTACTGCAATTTATTTTCAAGAAAACCAAACATAAAAGAGATTCACTTAGGAGGAGGCACCCCAACATTCTTCTCAACAGAAAATTTAACTTTATTACTTGAAGGTATTTTTGAAACAGCAAACAAAGCTGAAAACTATATTTTTAGTTTTGAAGGACATCCCAATAATACTACAAAAGAACATTTGCAAACATTATATAATTTAGGATTCAGAAGAGTAAGTTTTGGCGTACAAGATTATAGTGAAAAAGTACAAATAGCTATTCATAGGATTCAATCTTTTCATAATGTGTCAAAAATAACTTTATTAGCGAAAGAGATAGGCTATACCTCAATTGGGCACGATTTAATTTATGGATTGCCTTTTCAAACCTTGGAAAATATTAAAGATACTATTTTAAAAACAAAATCGCTTTTACCCGATAGAATTTCGTTTTACAGTTATGCGCACGTGCCTTGGTTAAAAGGAAATGGTCAGCGAGGGTTTAATGATGAAGACATTCCTCAAAGTGATACAAAGAGAAAATTATATGAATTAGGCAAGGAAATGTTGCTTGAAATTGGTTATATTGAAATCGGTATGGATCATTTTTCTTTACCTACTGATGAAATGTATTTGGCATTTAAAAACAAAACATTACATCGTAATTTTATGGGATATACTGCTTCGAAAACGACGCTAATGATTGGTTTAGGTGTGTCATCAATTAGTGATAGTTGGAACAGTTTCGCACAAAATGAAAAATCGTTAGAAAGCTATTATCAAAAAATTAATACCAATAATTTACCTATATTTAGAGGACATCTTTTAACCTCTGAAGACTTAATAATTCGTAAACATATTTTAAATTTAATGTGCCATTTTGAAACAAGTTGGGATAATGAATCTAATTATTTTCCAGAAATATATGATGTTTTAGATTCTTTATACGAAATGCAATTAGATGGTTTACTTTACATTGAAACTAATAAATTAACTGTAACAGATTTAGGAAAAGCGTATATAAGAAATATTTGTATGGCGTTTGATTTAAGACTAAAAAGAGCTGCTCCACAAACGGAATTATTTTCAATGACGGTTTAATGGCAATTCACTTCTGACTGAATATGTAAATTCATAATACTTGGAGAAAAATAAGGAATATTTAATCCGAAACCTCTCACAATAAATAATACGCCCATAAAAATCATAAAAACAGGAATTGCTTTTTGAAATTTAGCGTAAAAAGTAAACGAAGTACTTTTAAAAAAATTCACAACAACAGCCATGAGTGGAATGGTTCCCAACCCAAACAAAATCATATATAAACTTCCTAAAAATACATGATTCATCGCCATTGCGCCAAATAGAGCTACATACACCATTCCACATGGTAAATACCCATTAAATAGTCCAATCAAAAATAACGATTTAAAACTTTTATTTTTAAATTGTGCACCCAATTTAGATTTTACTTTACTGATAAAACTATAAATAGGTTTAGAAAAATTATATGCTGCAATTTTTTTCTCTGGAACAACAGCAACAATAATTATAAAAATTCCAACAACTATAGAAAGCTGTTGCTGAAATCCAGCAAAGAAAAAACCAGAACCTAAAAGACCAAAAAGCAAACCTAAAGATGCATAAGCCACTACCCTGCCCAACTGATATGTAGCCATTTGTAGCCATTTTTTTAACGAATTATCCCTATCCACTGGAAGCATCATGGCAATTGGTCCACACATACCTACACAGTGTAAACTACTTATAAAACCAAATATTAGCGCAGTAAAAAGCATCTTTTTATATATTTAAAATTATAAATTATAAATCCAAAATCGTAAATTAAAAATAAACCGTATGTTTATTTAAATAAGACAATTCATCTACTTGCCAATTTATAGATATTTCCCAAAGACCGCCAATCAATTTATGATTAGGTATGAGCATTATTGGACTTGATAAAGAAATTTTCGTTTCAAAATCCAACTTTTGATTAGACGGTCTATATAGGGAAATAGTTCCTTTTATATTTTTGTAATTTATATCTTCAGGAAAATAAATTTGAATTCCTTCAGAAGTTTTAGCTACTTTTAATTTAGTTTTTAAAGCATTTGAAAGTTTTTGACTTTCAATATCGCTTTGTACTTTACTCTCTTGTTTGTAATAATCGTTTGCAACTAATTCATTATCGTATTTTGAATTTGATTGTACCAAAAACACAAAAAATAATATAAAAGTCATAAAACTCCCAAAACCAATAATTACTCCTGTTCCCCAGTTAAATTTCATAATTGTATATTTTATTTATATTTTTAATTAAATGTTCTTGGACCTAAGAAATTAGTAGTAATAGTTTCTATAACTTTATTTCCTTGATGTACTTCAATATTAATTTTTGTATTATCTGATTCTAATATTACCATTGGAATTGCAACAAATAATGTTCCTGTTGCGGCACCGGCTTTTTCAACATGTAAAATAGGATTTCCTACTAACTTAAGTGTACCCTGTTTTGGATGAATTAACTTAAATGTAATGTTTTTTAAATGGTTATTCGTTTTATTAATAATTCTGTAGGTGTATACATTACTGATGTTTTTTCCTTTTTCTTCGTACAACTGACCTGATAATCTTAATATTTTTGTTTCTACTTCCGTGCGTAATAACATCATAGAAACCATTACTGTAGTTAAAATTAATAAAACGGCAATATAACCTTTCATTCTGGTGGTTAATTTAAACTTCTCCTTTTTAGTAATTTCTACTTCACTTGCGTAACGTATTAATCCTATTGGTAAGTTGACTTTCTCCATCATCAAATCGCACTCATCCATACAAGCGGTACAGTTGGTACATTCTAATTGTGTTCCGTGACGAATATCAATTCCTGTTGGACATACATTTACACATTGATGACAATCAATACAATCGCCAATTTTTTGTTCTATTCTATCTTCATTTTTTTTGATTTTAGCTCTTCCATTTTCGTTTTCTCCTCGAACATAGTCATAAGCTACAACAATGGATTTATTGTCCAACAGAACACCTTGTAACCTTCCGTAAGGACAAGCAATAATACAGACTTGTTCTCTAAACCAAGTAAAAACAAAATAAAAAATACCTGTAAAAATGCATAATACAATTAAGGTTTTTACATTACTTAACGGCCCTTCAATTATCATGGCTTCAAGTGTATCACTTCCTACTAAATAAGCTAAAAATACATTTGCAATGACAAAAGAAATAATCAAAAAAACGATCCATTTTAGTACGCGTTTTCTAATTTTTTCGGCATTCCATTCTTGGCTTTCTAATTTTATTTGAGCCCCTCTATCTCCATCAATCCAATATTCAATCCGTCTGAAAACCATTTCCAAAAAAATAGTTTGCGGACAAAACCATCCACAAAATACACGACCAAAAGCTACTGTAAAAAGGGTTAGTCCTACAACTCCGGTAATCATTAAAATTACCACCAAATAAAAATCTTGTGGCCAAAATGGCATTCCAAAAATATTGAATCTACGATCTAATACATTAAACAACAGGAACTGATTGCCATTTATTTTAATAATAGGACTAGAAAGTAAAAATGTTAATAATACATAACTTAGTAATTTTCTTCTATCGTAATATTTTCCTTGCGGTTTTTTTGGAAAAAGAAATTTTCTCTTTCCTTTTTCATTCATAGTCCCTATGGAATCTCGAAAACTATCGTCATCAATATTTGGCATCTTTTTTAAATATTTTGTATAACTACTTTAACAAATTTGGGCATACAATAAAGCATTCCCAAATTGTTAGTGATTATTTTTTCGCAATGGTATCTAATACCTCAGCTTTTGGAGTTATAGCAGAACCCTCTTCTTTCCAAACATTCCCTTCAGGTGCTTTTCCTACAGCTGGATTTGTACCTTGAAGTGATATAACGTAACTAGCGACTTTTTGTATTTCAGTTGGTTTCAAACTTTCTTTCCAGGCTACCATTCCTTTTCCTGGACGACCACCTTCGGTAATGGTTTTAAATAAATTTTTAATTCCACCGCCTAAAATCCAACTTGTATCTGTTAAATTAGGCCCAATTGCTCCACCTCCATCAGCTTTATGACAAAGCACACAATTAGTTGTGAAAATTGCTTTTCCCTCGGCAACAGCAGCTGGCGCTGTAAGTAAATTAACTTTATCGATATTCATTAAATCAGGAGCAGTTTTATTATATGCTTCTACTTGCTTCTCGGCTAAAGTATTATCCATTAGATATTCTTGTTCTTGTGTGTAATCTCCTACAATATGAAATCGTACTAAATATACCAATGCAAAAACTATTGTAGCATAAAACAAACCTGAAAACCAAGGTGGTAAACCATTGTCTAGTTCTTTAATACCATCATAATCATGATCTAATTGAATATCTTTTTCATTTTCAATTGGTTTTAAAGCCGATATTTTGAATATCCATTTTTTATAAAACTCAGATTGATTAAATGGTTTTGCTCTTTCAATATCAAATTGTGCTTTTGCTATATCTGATAATAATTGATAAGAAATATTATCTACCGCATTTAATATTACTTCTATAACAATAAAAATGAATATCAATAACAAATGCATTAAGGGTACAATAGGATATTTAACAAAAGCTGGACGGTCTCCAGAATCAATAAAATACTCTGTTAAGGCAAAAACAATTAGGTAAAAAAACGGAAACCTAATGTAAACTGGAATATATTTTCTCATAATATTGTTGTTTTATTTATCGTTAAAAGGTAATTCACTCATAATTTTCACTTGCTCTTTACTATACGACAAAGCATATATTAAATAAGAAATAAATATGGTAAAGAAAATTACTAATGATATTATAGGATAAATCTCTACTCCATTAATACCTTCCATGTTGTGTTTTACAAATTTCAACATATCCTTATTTTTTTACTTTAATATCCGTTCCTAAACGTTGTAAATATGCAATTAAGGCTACAATTTCTCTGTCTTTCATTTGTACGAAAGTTTCGCCAGTAATTTTTGCTTTTTCTTTACTTGCTGCATACGATTTAGAGAAATTTGGATCTGTTTCTAAACCTTTTTCAATTTCAACTGCTTGTTTTTCAATACTAATAAATGCATTAGCAATTTCGGCATCTGTATAAGGGACACCTAATATTTTCATGACACTCATTTTTTTCTGAATGTCGTCATGTTTCATTTTCTTGTTATCAAACATCCATTTATACGCTGGCATTATAGAACCTGTAGTTGTAGCTTGTGGATTCCACATATGGCTAAAGTGCCAACTATGAGGATATTTCCCACCTACTCGCATTAAATCTGGACCTGTTCTTTTAGAACCCCATAAATGTGGATGATCATATACATATTCTCCTGATTTAGAGTATTCACCATATCGTTTTACCTCGCTTCTAAATGGGCGAACCAATTGAGAGTGGCAATTATTACAACCCTCACGAATATACAAGTCTCGTCCTTCTAATTCCAATGGTGTATATGGTTTTACACTTGTTATCGTTGCAATATTTGATTTCACAATTAACATAGGAACGATTTGAATTAATCCTCCAATTGAAACTGCAAGAACTGTAAGAATTGTAAATTGAACTGGTTTACGTTCTAACCAAGCGTGTAACTTTTCATTTCTTAATCGGCTTGATGCGATTACTGGTAATGCAACTGCTTCTGCTTCTTCATCTGTAACAGCTGAACCTGCTTTTACAGTTTTAATTACGTTGTATACTCCAACCAAAACACCTGCTAAGTATAACACACCACCAACTGCACGCATAGCATACATAGGCATAATTTCAACGACGGTATCCATAAACTGACCGTACATTAAAGTTCCATCTTCATTAAATTGTTTCCACATTAATGATTGCACAAAACCAGCGACATACATGGGTAATGCATATAAAATAATACCTAAAGTTCCAATCCAAAAATGAAAATTGGCTAATTTTTCTGAATATAATTTTGTTTTAGTAATTCTTGGGATAATCCAGTAAATCATACCAAATGTCATGAAACCATTCCAAGCTAATGCTCCAACATGAACGTGAGCTACAATCCAATCTGTAAAGTGCGCAATCGCATTTACATTTTTAAGTGATAACATTGGTCCTTCAAAAGTTGCCATTCCATAACCGGTAACCCCAACTACGAAGAATTTTAAAACGGCGTCTGTTCTTACTTTATCCCAAGCCCCTCTTAATGTTAGTAATCCATTTATCATACCCCCCCAAGATGGAGCAATCAGCATAATTGAAAATACTACACCTAAATTTTGCGCCCAATCTGGTAATGTAGAATACAATAAATGATGTGGACCTGCCCAGATGTATAAGAAAATTAACGACCAAAAGTGGATAATTGACAATCTGTATGAATATACCGGTCTGTTAGCAGCTTTAGGTAAATAATAATACATTAAACCTAAAAAAGGTGTAGTTAAGAAAAATGCTACCGCATTATGACCATACCACCATTGGACCAAAGCATCTTGAACACCTGCATAAACAGAATAACTTTTTGTTAAAGAAACAGGTATTGCTATACTATTTACAATATGTAACAAAGCAACTGCAACAAAAGTGGCTATATAAAACCAAATAGCTACATAAATATGACGTTCTCTACGCTTAATTATGGTTCCAATCATATTGATACCAAACGCTACCCAAACTAAAGCAATAGCAATATCAAAAGGCCATTCTAACTCGGCATATTCTTTTGAAGTAGTAATTCCCATTGGTAATGTAATAGCCGCACCTAAAATAATAAGTTGCCAACCCCAAAAGTTAACCTGACTTAAAAAATCACTATACATTCTGGCTTTAAGCAAACGTTGTAAAGAGTAATATACTCCTGCAAAAACGGCATTTCCAACAAATGCAAAAATAACTGCGTTAGTATGTAAAGGTCTAAGTCTACCATAACTTAACCACGGTATACCGTCTGTTAAATTTGGAAAAAGATAATATAAAGCCACAAGTAGTCCTACTGACATTCCGACTACTCCAAAAAGTAGCGATGCATAAATAAAATTACGAACGATTTTATTATCATAACGAAATTGTTGCATTTCCATAATTAATGTTTATTTAGTTTTAGTTTTTTTTAATTCATCATCAAAAAGCATACGAACCGACGGTGTATAATCATCATCATACTGTCCGCTTTTTACAGCGAAAATAAACGTGATTAAAAACACAATGGCTATTAAGATGCTAATGGTTATAAGAAAATATATGATACTCATACCTCTATAAGTTTTAAACAAAATTATATTAGTGGAATGCAATTAAATATGACATTTGTCATGTATTGAATTTATTTTTATTTACGATTTGGAATTTGGGATTTGATTTTATTTCCATAAAACTTACTCAATATGGTGACGAAACTAACAATAGTTATGGCGCTCATTGGCATAATAATCGCGGCAAACAAAGGAGATAATTTACCTGTTAAAGCAAAAGCTAATCCTACTGAATTATATAGTAACGAAAGGCCAAAACTGATATAAATGGTTTTCATTGCATTTTTAGCGTACTGAATATAATTAAACAAATTTTGAAATTGCGAAGCATCCATAATACCATCACAAGCGGGTGAAAAGACATTTACATTTTCTGAAATCGCAATTCCAATATTACTTTGTGCTAAAGCGCCAGCATCATTTAAGCCGTCACCTATCATCATAACATTTTTACCTTCTTTTTGAAGTTTTTGAATGTAATCTAATTTTTGCTCGGGTTTTTGATGGAATACCAATGTGGTGTTTTGAGGTAAAACGGATTGTAAATAATCCTTTTCACCATCGTTATCTCCAGATAAAACTACAGTTTTGTAGCTGTTTTTATCCAACTGATAGAATAATGCATTTAAACCTTCTCTATATTGATGATTAAATACAAAATATCCTTTATAATCAGAATTAATTTCAATATGTACTTTGGTGTTTTTATCTGGTTCAAAACTATCTAGTTGATTCATTAAGGACAAGGATCCAATTTTATATGAAATATCATTTATATTTGCCAGCATTCCTTTCCCTACAATTTCTTCATAATTAGTGATTTCTACTAATTGCGTTTGTGGTAAAAAGTCGTATAATTTTCTACTTAATGGATGATTTGAATTTCTTACAATAGTTTTAATTTTTGCAAATTCTGAATCAGATAAAACTTTACCCGTATATTCAATATTTGATTTTAATGATGAAGTAATGGTTCCTGTTTTATCAAAAACAATTGTATCTACTTTTGCCATTTGTTCAATAATTTGGGCGTTTTTTAAATACATCTTTTTGTTTCCCATAATACGCAATACATTTCCTAATGTAAATGGAGCTGTTAACGCTAAAGCACACGGACAAGCAACAATTAATACCGCAGTAAAAACATTAAACGCCAAATACGCATTTATAAACAACCAAAAAACTAAGGATCCAAAAGCTAAAAAAAGTAAAGCTGGGGTGAAATATTGACTTACTTTATCGGTAATAGATTTGTGTTTTTGATCTATTTTCTTTTGGAAAACATCATTGCTCCACAATTGCGTTAAATAACTTTGCGAAACAGAAAACAAGACTTCCATTTCAATAATACCGCCCATTTGTTTGCCACCAGCAAATACCTTATCTCCCGATTTTTTTTCAATAGGTATTGCCTCACCTGTGACAAAACTGTAGTCTAAAGTTGTTTTTGGTGAAATTAAGATTCCGTCAACTGGAATTAATTCTTGATTTCTAATAATTAATCTATCACCTTTTTCTACATCATAAATTTGGCAGGGTTCTTCTTCACCATTCTGATTAATTTTCGTTACAGCAATTGGAAAATAGGATTTAAAATCACGTTCAAAAGATAAGAAATCGTAGGTTTTTTGTTGAAATAATTTCCCTAATAACATGAAGAAAACCAAACCTGTTAAACTATCAAAAAAACCTTGTCCGTAATCGAAAGTAATATCAATCACACTTCGTATAAACATCACAATAATTCCTAAAGCAATAGGAATATCAATGTTTAACATCTTAGATTTGATGCTTTTATATGCCGAAATATAATAACCACTTGCCGAATATAAAAAAGAAGGTAAGGATAAAAAGAAAATCAACGTTCTAAAGAAATTTCGATACTTGTTAATCCAAAATTCATCTACTTCAAAATATTCGGGAAATGATAAAAGCATAATATTTCCAAAACAGAAAAAAGCAATTCCTAATTTATAAATTAAACTTCTATCAATTTGTTTCGTATCTGTTTCGTAGTTTTCTAAACTAATATAGGGTTCATAGCCAATAGATGACAATAAATAAACGATGTCTTTTAGATTGGTTTGTTCTGGATTATATGTAATTCGAACCTTTTTTTGGGTGAAATTAACCTGAGAAGTACTTATTCCCTTTTGAAGTTTTTGTAAATTCTCCAAAATCCAAATACATGAGCTACAGTGAATATGTGGTATGTATAAGGAAACAATATAAATTCCAGTTTCTTGAAATTCCAATAATTTGGATTGAATATTTTCATCATTTAAAAAATCATATTTACCTTTAATTTCTTGTGGTGTTGCTCCTGGAGCCGATTGAAAATCGTAATAACACGTTAAATCATTTTGACTAAATATTTCATATACTGTTTTGCATCCTATACAACAGAATGATTTTTCGTCAAATTGTATTTCTTCTTTTGCAGTAAATTCCTTACCACAATGAAAACAATTTTTATTGCCCATAATAATGCTCATTTTACCTTAAACAAAGGTTAAATTTTGTTCATAAGTAAAATATGATATTTGTCATACAATTTGTAAATTTGTTCCAACTTCAACTAATTTTGTTTTAATGGGGAAATGTGAACAATGTATTGTTAGAGAATTTAGTGCTATTAAGGCATTAAACAAAGATGAATTATTGAGAATTGCCGATTGTAAAACATCTTATTCCATAAAAAAAGGAGAAACTGTTTTTAACGAAGGTGATGCCTTAAATGGTATTTTTTGTATTAAAGATGGCGTTTGTAAATTATCAAAACTTAGCGATAACGGAAAAGATCAAATTGTGAAACTTGTAAAAAAAGGTGAACTTTTAGGACAACGTTCATTAATTAGTGAAGAATCTACTAATTTAAGTGCCATTGCAATTGAAGACATGCAAGTTTGTTTTATTCCAAAACAAGAAATATTACAGTTTTTTAACGAAAATAATCAGTTTTCATTAAATATGATGAAATCGGTATGTGGTGACTTAAAAGATGCTGATGATAACATGGTAAATTTGGCACAAAAAACAGTAAAACAACGTTTGGCAGAAGTATTAATAAAATTAGAAACCGACTTCGGAAAACATGAAGATGGAACCTTAAAAATTCAATTGTCTCGAGAAGAAATTGCAGGAATGATTGGTACCGCCACGGAAAGCTGCATTAGATTATTATCTGAATTTAACAAAGAAGGTTGGATTACTTTGCAAGGCAAAAAAATTACCGTTACCAATAAGAAAGAATTACAAAGGTTAATTTAATTCCTATTTAAAAAAAAATTCTCACACGTTTGTGACCTTATTGGAACACAGATTTATTGGATTTAATTATTCTAAAATTTCTATACGAATCGCTCTCAGGAAATCATCACCTGCAGGCAAATGATTCATTCCTTCTTTTTCTTCTAAATTTCCGTTATGATTTGTTGAATCTGCTAAACCACACCAAGGTTCCACACATAAAAAAGGTGCGTTTGCCTTAGTCCAAATTCCTAAATATGGAAAATGATCGAAATTTACTTTTAGAATTGATTTGTCTTTGTTTTTTAGAATAACTTCATTAGAATTTAATTGTTTAAAAACCAATGCATCTTTTTCAAATAAAGCGTAATTTAAAGCGATTACATTGTTTTTTGTGTCAACCAAAGTGGTTTTACGATTAAAACTTTCATTTTCTAAATGGTGTGTTTCAAAAGCATCTTCTTTATTGAATTGTAACGAATAATTCTCAAATTTATCTGAAATTGCAAAAGCAGGATGTGCTCCAATAGAAAAAGGAAGTACCTCATCCGATTGATTTCGTACAAAATATTCAATGACTAATTCGTTTTCCATTAATGTGTATGCCATTAATAACTTAAAACTAAAAGGATAAATTGCTTTTGTTTCTTCGGTTTCATTAAGCTCAAAAATAACTTGAGAATCACTTTTTTTATCGAAAGAAAACTCCATATTTCTGGCAAATCCGTGTCGTGGTAGCTGATAGGTTTTTCCATTAAAGGTATAACTATCATTTTTCAGACGACCTACAATTGGAAACAATATCGGAGAGGTTTTGTTCCAATAAGTTTCGTCCACCATCCAAATGTAATTTTTGTGATTTTTTACTAGTGAAATTAATTCGGCTCCTAAAGTATTTATGGTTGCCGAAAGTTGCGAATTGGAAATTGTTATAATCATTTTTTAAATTCTTTTTTTAATAATCCATAATGAACCGAATCTAAAAACGTATCATTCCAATAGAAATCTTCAATGAAGTGTCCTTCCTTTCTGAACCCATTTTTTTCTAAAACTCTTGCAGATGCAAAATTATTTGGATCGATAATAGCCGTAACAGTATGTAAATGTAATACATCAAATCCGAACGTTAAAATTGTTTTTATAGCTTCTGTAACATATCCTTTATTATGATATTCTGGCAACGTCATATAACCTAATTCCGAACGAAAATTTTCATGTTGTGTTCTAAAAAAACCAATAATTCCAATCAAAGAATCGTTGTCTTTTTCCATAATTACCCAATTAATAGCATTGTTTTCTTCTTTGTTACTCAAAAGTAAATTAATATGAGCCAAAGCTTCTTCTTTAGTTGTAATTAAAGGTCTTGGTATAAACTTCATCGTTTCACGATTGCCTCGAAGAAGCATTACTTCAGGAATATCCTTTTCATTAATTTCTCTAAAACACAAACGCCCAGATTGTAAATTTGGAAATGGAAGTATGTTTATATGTATCATAATTTTAATTAAAATGTTTCAAAACATATATTATAAAAATTTTAATAATTTCTTTAATCTGTGTTTTTACTATTAATTTTTTCTTTTAAAATTGTTTTTGATTTTTGTCATTAAAATTGACATTGATTACAAAGTTCTTCATAAATTTGGGATTTGTATAATGAAAACAAATCTAACTAAAAAAAACATCATATCCATAACGAATAATCATTATACAAACCACAAGTAAAAATAATTTCCGAATAAATTGGTTGCCTTTTAAAATGGCCATTCTGGTTCCGATTATACTTCCTAAAACATTGGAAATTGCCATAATAATTGCAATTTCTAAAATATAATTTCCTTGCGAAATAAACACGTAAAGCGCGGAAATATTGGTGATACAATTTATTACTTTTGCATAGGCGGATGCTTCTAAAAATTCAAATCCCAATAGCGCTACAAATCCTAAAACCAGAAAACTTCCAGTTCCTGGACCTAAAAAACCATCATAAAAACCAATAAAAATACCCAATAAAAATCCAAATAAATATTTTTTTTTATCGGTTAATATTTTTGTAGAATAAGAACCAAAATCTTTCTTTTTAAAAGTATAAATGGCAATTGCAATTAACATGAAAAAGATAAAAGGTTTCAGAATGTTCACGTCAATTCGACTGACCAGTTTCGCACCAATAAAAGAAAAAACAAATGAACTAAAAGCAGTAATTGACAATAATTTCCAATCGAACTTCACTCTTTTTGCATATTGAACAGCTGCGATTGAAGTACCTGAAAGTCCCGCTATTTTGTTAGTCCCAAAAGCAGTTGGAATGTTTGAATTTGGAAACAAAATCATAAAAGCGGGAAACTGAATTAATCCACCACCACCTACAACAGCATCAATAAATCCAGCGAAAAGTGAGGCAATGGCAATTATCAGTAAAATAGAAAAGTCGTGCTGAGTAAATAATTCAACTAGGTTCATTAATTTTATTCATAATGTGGGTGAAAAATATTTTTCAAATATACTATTATTTTATAACTTTTTAATTCAGGATAAGTTGTAGTATATTTGTAAAAAATAAGTTAATTTAAATTCCTAATGCAAATTGGCTTAAAAAAATAGCAAAAATGAACTTTTTAAAAAATATCTTTAAGGAAAACACATCAAATTCAACAGAAACATCAAATGAAAATGTGAAATTTTTTACATTAGATAATATGGAACAATTTGATGTAATTGATGTAATTTCTAATACAAAACCGGTTGTCTTATTCAAACACAGTACAAGATGCAGCATCAGTAGAATGGCGCTAAAACAATTTGATGCCGAGTTTAATTATCCTGAAGAAAAGATAAATTGGTATCTATTAGATTTATTAAATCACAGAGATTTATCTAATGAAATTGCAAGCAGGTATCATGTCGTTCATCAATCTCCACAAATAGTAGTGATTAGAAATGGAAAAGCGATTTTTAACGAATCACATGAGAATATAGCTGCTGATAATTTAAAGCAGTTTACATAAAAAATATTAAGTGTTTTAAACTTAAAATTTTAATTCGATAGCAGGAAGTAATTTACTAGACACTTCACCAAAACCAATTCTAATTTGGTCATTTTGGCAATATCCTCTTATAATTACGGTGTCATTATCGTTAATAAATTTACGTTCAGAACCGTCGGTCATTTTAATTGGATTTTGTCCACCCCAAGATAATTCTAACATCGAACCGAAAGAATCTGGTGTTGGTCCAGAAATCGTTCCACTTCCCATCATATCTCCAGAATTTACTCTACAACCATTGATAGTATGATGAGCCAATTGTTGACTCATTGTCCAATACATATATTTAAAATTAGAGTTTGACAAAATTGTTTCTACCGAATTTTCTGGTTGAATAGCCACTTGCAAATTAATATCATAAGCATGATTACCCGTTTGTTGCAAATAAGGTAATGGCTTTGGATGTTGCTCAGGAGAAGCACATTTAAATGGTTCCAAAGCATCCAAAGTAACAATCCATGGCGAAATTGACGAAGCAAAATTTTTCGCTAAAAACGGACCTAGCGGTACATATTCCCATTTTTGAATGTCTCTTGCTGACCAGTCATTAAATAACACCATTCCGAAAATAGATGCTTCTGCTTCTGCTACAGAAACAGGTTCACCCATTAAATTCGCATCAGTAGTAATAAAAGCCATTTCTAATTCAAAATCTACCAATCTTGAAGGTCCAAAAACGGGTTGTGTTTCACCATTTGGTAAGGTTTGTCCGTGTGGTCTATAAACTGGTATTCCACTAGGAATAATAGTAGAACTTCTACCGTGATATCCTACTGGAATATGCAACCAGTTTGGTAATAATGCATTTTCTGGATCACGAAACATTTTTCCTACATTAGTAGCATGTTCTTTACTTGAATAAAAATCGGTATAATCCCCAATTTGAACAGGTAATAACATTTCAACATCATCTATTTTAAAAATAACAATATTTTTATGTGAATCATTATCTCTTAATTTTGGATTGGAATCTAAAAAAATATCAGACAATCTGTTTCTCACCAATCGCCATGTCTTTTTTCCGTCAGAAATAAAGTCGTTTAAGGTATCTTGCATAAACATATCGTCTGTAAGGTCGATTCCTTCAAAATAACCTAATTGTTGCAAGGCGCCCATATCTATAGCAAAATCTCCAATTCTGGTACCTATAGTAATTACATCTTCTTTGGTGATAAAAACTCCAAATGGAATATTTTGAATTGGAAAATCACTATTTTTTTTAACTTCTAACCAAGAATTTCTACTTGGATCATTGGCAAAATTTGGCATATCTGTACGTTATATTTTTTGTTGATAATTGAGCAATCAAAATTAAACTATACATTTAATTTACCAAACATTTTTTGTATTTTTGACAAAATTTAAATTTATACATTCAAATGCAACGCGACGAACTTATTTTTGACCTTATTTTAGACGAGCAAGACAGACAAATTCATGGAATTGAATTAATTGCTTCAGAAAACTTTGTGAGCGACCAGGTAATGGAAGCTGCTGGTTCATGTTTAACCAATAAATACGCTGAAGGATATCCTGGAAAAAGATATTATGGCGGTTGTGAAGTAGTAGATATTGTAGAACAAGTTGCTATTGATCGAGTAAAAGAATTATTTGGAGCCGAATATGCCAACGTGCAACCTCATTCGGGTTCGCAAGCAAATACTGCTGTTTTTGCAGCTTGCTTACAACCAGGAGATAAAATTTTAGGTTTCGATTTGGCTCACGGAGGGCATTTAACACATGGATCGCCAGTAAATTTTTCAGGAAAATTATACACCGCTAGTTTTTATGGCGTAGAAGAAGAAACTGGAATGTTAAATTACGATACAATTCAAAAAATTGCAACAAAAGAACAACCTAAAATGATTATTGCAGGTGCATCCGCTTATTCTCGTGATATGGATTTTAAACGTTTCCGTGAAATTGCAGATTCTGTTGGTGCACTTTTGTTAGCCGATATTTCTCATCCATCTGGATTAATTGCAAAAGGATTATTAAACGATCCAATTCCACATTGCCATATCGTTACCACAACTACTCATAAAACATTACGTGGTCCACGTGGCGGTTTAATTATGATGGGAAAAGATTTTGAAAACCCTTGGGGATTAACTACTCCTAAAGGTGATATTAGAATGATGAGTCATATTTTAGATATGTCTGTTTTTCCAGGAAATCAAGGAGGCCCATTAATGCATATTATTGCTGCCAAAGCAGTCGCGTTTGGTGAAGCTTTAACAGATGAATTTTTCCGATATGCGTTACAAATGCAAAAAAATGCAAAAGCTATGGCTGAAGCTTTCAACAAAAGAGGTTATAAATTAATTTCTGGAGGGACTGACAATCATATGATGTTGATTGATTTACGCAACAAAAATATTTCTGGTAAAGATGCCGAAAACGCATTGGTTAAAGCGGAAATTACAGTAAATAAAAACATGGTACCTTTTGATGATAAATCTCCATTTGTTACATCAGGAATTCGTGTTGGAACACCTGCAATCACAACACGTGGTTTAGTTGAAGAAGACATGGAAACTGTTGTCGCCTTAATTGATAAAGTACTGATGAATTATACTAACGAAACAATTTTAGAAGAAGTAGCAGAAGAAGTTAACGAACTTATGGGCGAAAGAGCTATGTTTGTTTTCTAATTAAAAAATTAATAAGTAAAGTAAAGAAAACACAAAAGGTATTATATAGCAATCATAATACCTTTTTTAAAAAGCTCCACTTTTTTAAACATTATAAACCTCATAACCTTACTAATATGTCTATTTTACGATTGCAATTACCAACCGATCCTCGTTGGGCAAATATAGTAGAAGAAAACTTAGAAGATATTTTAAGTGACCATGCTTGGTGCGAACAAAAAGCAGCAACAAATGCTATAATGCTAATTATTAATAATGCCGAAAAAGAAGATTTGGTATCAGAAATGACCGCGATTTCTATTGAAGAAATGCAACATTTTCAAATGGTTCATGACATTATTAAAGCACGTGGTTACGAATTTTTAAGAGAACGAAAAGACGATTATGTAAACGAATTAGCCAAATTCATGAAGCAATCTTCTGACGGAAGTAGAGCATGTGGTCTAATAGAACGTTTGCTTTTTGCAGCCATGATTGAAGCCAGAAGTTGCGAAAGGTTTAAAGTGCTTTCTGAGAATTTAAAAGACGAAGAGTTAGCTCAGTTTTATAGAGATTTAATGGAAAGCGAAGCGGCTCATTATACCACTTTTATAAATTTAGCTAGAAAATATGCCGGAAATATCGATGTGGAAAAACGTTGGAAAGCATGGCTAAATCATGAAGCTAGCATCATTGCAAAATACGGAGAAGGTTTTACTGTACATGGTTAGAAAGCAACAAATAATAGTTTAAAGTAAAAATAAAAAAGATTTAAATCAATAAATAATGACAATAAAAAAATTAGCAGTTCTTTCGTTTGTGTTTCTTTCAATAACATTTCAAGGACAAGAAAGAAATCTAAAAAACATTAAAAAACTAACTTTTGGTGGTGATAATGCTGAGGCGTATTTTAGCCCTGATAGCAAAAACTTAACTATGCAAGTTACCAATACTCAATTTGGTGTGCCTTGCGATCAAATTTATTCGTTAGATTTGACGCAACCAATTACCGATTTCAATAACCTAAAATTAGTATCTACAGGAAAAGGAAGAACTACTTGCTCCTATTTTATGCCTGATGGGAAGCATATTATTTATGCCTCTACACATGAAGCGAATGTAGCTTGTCCCGCACCACCAAAACCAAAAGATGGTAAATATCTTTGGGCTATTTATCCAGAATTTGAAATTTATATGGCTACTAAAGCTGGTGAAATTGTAAAAAAATTAACCAATTCTCCAGGGTATGACGCAGAAGCAGTGGTTTCGCCTGACGGAAAAAAAATAGCCTTCACAAGTATTCGTTCAGGTGATTTAGAAATTTATACCATGGATATTGATGGTAGCAATTTAAAACAAATTACGTTTGGTTTAGGATATGATGGCGGATGTTTCTTTTCACATGATAGTAAAAAATTAGTCTTTCGTTCTTCTCGCCCTACTTCAGAAAAAGACGTTAAAGAATACAAAGATTTATTAGCAGAAAATTTAGTGATGCCAACTAATATGGAAATTTACACCTGTAATATTGATGGCTCAGATTTAAAACAAATTACTAAATTAGGAAAAGCCAATTGGGCGCCGTTTTTTCATCCATCAGATAAAAAAATTATCTTTTCATCCAATCACCACGCTACGAAAGGATATGATTTTCAATTATACATGATAAATATTGATAGTTCTGGATTGAAACAAATTACCTATGAAAGTGAATTTAATGCGTTTCCACAATTTTCGCCTGACGGAAAAAAATTAGTGTTTTCAAGTAATCGCCAACAAGACAAAGCGCGTGAAACAAATGTATTTATCGCAGATTGGGTAGAAACAGATGATGTTGAAAATGCAGATAGTAAAAATTTAAAAAAACACATTACCTATTTAGCTTCTGATGCTTTAGAAGGAAGACTTTCAGGAAGTAAAGCTGAAAAAACAGCAGCAAAATATATTGAAAGTGAATTTAAAAAATTAGGTTTACAACCTTATAACAAAACATTTTTACAACCATTTTCATATCGCTACAAAACCAATCCACATGCAGATTCAACAGTTGTAGGAGATTTATTAAATTCGAATAATGTAATTGCTTATTTGGATAATGGTGCAAACAAAACCATTGTTATAGGTGCGCATTACGACCATTTAGGAAAAAACGAACATAATAATTCAACTAAACCTTTCTCGAAAGGTATGATACATAATGGTGCAGACGATAACGCATCTGGTGTAGCTGGAGTTTTAGATTTGGCTCGTATCTATACAAAAAACAATAGCAAAGAAAAAGTGAATTTTATTTTTGCTTTATTTGCTGGTGAAGAAGATGGTTTAATTGGTTCGAAGCACATGGCTGAATCAATAAAAACACTTTATCCAAATGTAATCACAATGATAAATATGGATATGATCGGAAGATTAGACGACAAGAAAAGTCTTATAGTTGGAGGAACCGGTACTTCTCCTATTTTCTCAGAATTAATTCAACGTAACAAACCAGCGGGATTTGGAGTTACGGAAGAAACTGGCGGAATTGGACCATCTGATCATACTTCATTTTACTTAAAAGATATTCCAGTACTATTTTTATTTACAGGAACGCATGAAGATTATCACAAACCAAGTGACGATGAAGAAAAAATTAATTACTATGGCGTAACCAATATTGTAAATTATGTTTTTAGAATTGCTAATGAATTAGCCGATAAAGAAAACGTAGCATTTACCAAAACTAAAATAAACAGCGAGAAGAAAATGGCAAAATACAAAGTAACACTTGGTATTATGCCAGATTATGCAGAACATGGAGATGGTTTACACGTAGATGGTGTAACTGAAGACCGACCAGCAATTAAAGCGGGAATTAAAGAAGGTGATATTATTACTAAAATTGGCGATTGCGAGGTAAAAGAAGTATATAGTTACATGGAATGTTTGTCTAAAATTAATTCTGGAGAAACTAAAGAGGTAGTTTTTATAAGAGATGGAAAAACAAACAAGGTAAACGTAACGTTTTAACAAAAACTAATAAATGACAAACGAACAAACCGCTATAAAAGCCACCTATTTTAGTATAATTAGCAATACAAGCTTGGCGATTATAAAAGGATTAGCTGGTTTTTTTGGAAATTCTTATGCGTTAATTGCTGATGCTATTGAATCTACAACGGATATCTTTGCTTCTTTTTTAGTTTTATTTGGTATTAAATATTCCAACAGACCTGCAGATGAAAATCATCCTTACGGTCACGGAAGAGCCGAACCATTAATTACTTTTCTAGTAGTAGGTTTTTTAATTACTTCCGCTACAATTATTGCTTACGAAAGCATACTAAATATTGGTACACCACATGACTTGCCAAAATCTTGGACACTAATTGTTCTGGCATTAATTATAGGTTGGAAAGAATATTCGTTTCAAATGGTAATGAAAAAAAGTATTATTACAAATAGTTCTTCGCTTAAAGCAGATGCTTGGCACCATAGAAGTGATGCTATTACTTCAATTGCCGCTTTTATAGGAATTTCAATTGCTTTACTTTTAGGAAAGGGCTACGAATCTGCTGATGATTGGGCAGCTTTATTAGCTTCTTTTTTTATTCTTTATAATAGTTATCTAATTTTCCGACCAGCACTTGGTGAAATTATGGACGAACATCGGTATGACGATTTAGTAGAAAATATCCGCAAAGAATCGTTAAAAGTAGATGGAATTATAGGTACAGAAAAATGCTTTATCAGAAAAGCAGGAATGAAATATCATGTGGACTTACATGCTATTGTAGATGCAACAATTTCGGTTAAAGAAGGACACGATTTGGCCCACAAATTAAAAGATACTTTAAGAAGTAAAATTTTAGAGTTAGGTCACGTCTTAATTCATATTGAACCGAATGAATAATTAATTAATTGAAAAGTAAACTACTAAATTTTCTTCTTATAACTTTCTCACTATTTGTCTATTTGGAATGGAGTGGAAATCATCATATTTTTTTATTTGAAGCAGAAATTGAAATTTTTTCAAAATTATTTACAAGCCCAAATTCAGTTATTCATCCATTTATAGTTTTACCATTAATGGCGCAATTTTTATTACTGTTCACTTTGTTACAAAAAACACCCAGTAAAAAATTAACCTATATTGGTGTTTTTGGATTAAGCTTGTTATTATACTTTATACTATTAATTGGGTTAATAAGTATAAACTACAAGATTGTAATTTCCACAATTCCATTTGTTTTTCTTTCAATAATAACAATTCTTCATCATAGAAAAAATCAAGTAAATTAAAAAACCTCACATTTCTGAGAGGTTTGCTTTGTATTTAAAAGATTAAAAATTCCCTATTAAACCTCGAAATCGTAAATCGTAAATTGTATATTGTAAATCAAAAATTACATATTGCGTCTGTATTGTCCACCCACTTCAAATAATCCGCTAGTAATTTGACCTAACGAACACACTTTTGTAGCTTCCATTAATAAGGCAAATATATTTTCGTTTTTAATAGCCGCATTTTGTAATAATTCAATTTGATTGGAAACTATTTCTGTATTCGCATGTTGAAGATTCGTAAGCATTTCTATTTGATATGCTTTTTCTTCCTCTGTAGCTCTAATTACTTCAGCTGGAATTATTGTTGGAGAACCTTTTGAACTCAAGAACGTATTAACTCCAATAATTGGAAATTCACCCGTGTGTTTTAAGGTTTCATAATACAAACTTTCTTCTTGAATTTTAGAACGTTGGTACATAGTTTCCATTGCTCCTAATACCCCGCCGCGTTCTGTAATTCTATCAAATTCTTGTAAAACAGCATCTT
>CAMDGB010000016.1 GCA_945897915.1 Chryseobacterium gleum
GTGAATGTAAATAATGGAGAACGATTGGAAACTTATGCTATCAAAGGACCCAGAAATACGGGTGAAATTACTTTAAACGGCCCTGCTGCAAGAAAAGTACACCGAGGTGATATTATTATCATTATTGCTTATGGAATAATTGATTTTGAAGAAGCAAAAACCTTCAAACCTTGTTTGGTTTTTCCTAATGAAAAAGATAATTCTTTAACCTAGTTTTGAAAGCAAAATTAAAAAAAATAATTGGTATAACTTTGCCATTATTTATTGGTCTAGGCATCATGTATTACCAATTCAATTCAATGTCTCAAGTACAAATTGAAAAAACAAAAATAACCTTTTTAAAAGCGGATTATTTTTATATATTTTTATCTTTGGTAATCTCTGTTATTAGTTGTTGGTCAAGGTCTTACAGATGGAAATTTGCCTTAAATCATCTCGGATATACCACAAAATTTAGAAATGATTTTTTTACAGTTTGTGTGTCCTATTTAGTCAATCTTACGATTCCTAGAAGTGGAGAAATCACGCGAGCAGTGGTTTTAAAGAAATACGAAAACATTCCGTTTGACAAAGGATTTGGAACTATAGTTGCAGAAAGAGTTGTAGATTCATTGATATTTTTATTTTTGCTTTGTATAGGATTTGTATTGCAATTTGATAAAATCTATCAATTTTTATTAGATAACAATTTTGATTTTAATAAAATTATTTATGGTGGAATAACTGGTTTTGTACTTTTTATTATAAGTATCTTAATTTGGAAATTTTCTAAATTAAATTTTGTTTTAAAGCTTAAAAATAAATTATCTGGATTAACAGAAGGTATTTTAAGTATTTATAAAATGGAAAAAAAATGGGCCTACATTTTCCATTCATTTTTAATTTGGTTTTCCTACATAGCCATGTTTTATGTCACCATATTTGCATTACCCGAAACTGCAAATATTGGCTTTGAAATTGTAATTATGGGATTTATTTTTGGTACTTTTGCTATTGGTTTTTCTCCAGGAGGCTTGGGCGCTTATCCGTATGCAATTGCTTCCGTCTTTTTTTTATACGGAATTCCTAAAGAAATAGGAACCGCATTTGGCTATTTAGTTTGGACTTCTCAAACGCTTTTAACTATTGTATTGGGTTTACTATCTTATATTTTATTACCTATTTTAAATAAAAAATAAGTAGTATATTGCTACTTTATAAACCAAACACACATGAAAATTAAATTTGCCCTACTATTTTTAATGGTTTCTGTTGCCTTGTTTTCACAAAAAGTGGAAGACAAAATGCAATCTGTTAAGCTAAATGAAGAACGAAATTTTTCAGTAATTTTGCCGGCTTCCTACCAAAACAGTCCTGAAAAAAAATATCCTATTTTAGTTTTATTAGATGGCGAATATTTAGCCGATCCATTTTCAGGAATATTAAAATATGGAAATTATTGGGACGATTTACCTGAAATTATTATAGTTGCGGTAAATCAAAATTATGGAGAAACCCGATTTAATGACAGCAATTATGGAGATGATGGCTTACCAGCCGAATCGGGTGCTAAATTTTTTGAATTTATAGGATTTGAATTGTTGCCACACATTCAACAAAAATACCGAACACTTCCTTTTAGAATTATAGCAGGTCACGATACCACAGCTGGATTTTTAAATTTTTATTTATATAAAGACGACCCAATATTTAATGCTTACCTATCTATTTCTCCAGAAATGGCTCCAGAAATGGAAGTTCGTATTGCAGAAAGACTAGCAAAAATACAAAAACCAGTGTTTTATTATCAAGCCACATCAAAAGCGGATTTAGAGGAAATCCAAGAAAACACAAAAAAACTTGATGATGTTGCAAAAGAAATTAAGAATCCTAATCTGAACTACCGATATGATGTTTTTCAAAACACCTCGCATTATTCTTTAGTAGCGGAAGCTATTCCAAGTGCTTTTTACTTTATTTTTAATGGTTATCAGCCCATATCAAAATTAGAATTTACCGAAAAAATAGTAAAATTAGAAAATGGATATGCCCAATATTTAATTGATAAATATGATAATATTGAGAAAAAAATGGGCTTAAAAGTTCAACCTAGATATTCCGATTTTAAAGCCATTGAAGCCGCAATACTTAAAAACAAAGCCTATTCAGAACTTGAAAATTTAGGTGCTTATGCTGATAAACAATATCCGAAAACCATGTTAGGCACGTATCATAGAGGATTGTATTTTGAAAAAACTGGCGATTACAAAAGAGCCGCAAAAGAATATCAAAGCGCTTATACTAAATCAGAAATAGGGGATTTAACCAAAAATTATATCTTAAATCGTGCGGAAGACTTAAAATCTAGAAAAGAAGAACCAAAACAAGAAATTGAAGAATTAGTGCCAGTGGAAACTCCAACAGAAACACCCACAGAAGCTCCAAAAAAAGACGAATAATTTCGAAAAATAAATACAAATGGCTAAATTAAAAACTTCCTTCTTTTGCCAAAGTTGCGGCACCAACTATGCTAAATGGCTTGGGCAATGTACATCGTGTAAGCAATGGAACACAATTGTAGAAGAAATTATCCAAAAAGAAGAAAAACAAGCCTGGCGAAGCACTACTTCTGAATCAAAAAAAGTAGCTAAACCTTTAAAAATTAACGAAATTTCCACTTCTGAAGAAGTACGAATGAACACTACTGATGGCGAATTAAACCGAGTATTAGGCGGCGGTTTGGTTCCAGGTTCTCTAACGCTTTTGGGTGGCGAACCAGGAATTGGAAAAAGCACACTTTTGCTTCAAATTTCGTTAAAATTACCTTATAAAACACTATATGTTTCAGGAGAAGAAAGTCAGAAACAAATAAAAATGCGTGCCGAAAGAATTACCGGTCAAACGGATAATTGTTTTATTTTAACTGAAACCAAAACACAAAACATATTTCGTCAAATAGAAGAAATTGAACCGCAAGTAGTAATTATCGATTCTATTCAAACCTTACATACCGAATATATTGAATCTTCTGCAGGAAGCATTTCTCAAATTAGAGAATGTACTGCAGAATTGATAAAATTTGCTAAAGAAACCAACGTTCCTGTAATCTTAATTGGGCACATTACAAAAGACGGCACCATTGCAGGACCGAAAATTTTGGAGCATATGGTAGACACCGTTTTGCAATTTGAAGGCGATAGAAATCATGTTTACAGAATTCTACGAGCTTTAAAAAATCGATTTGGTTCTACTGCAGAATTAGGAATTTACGAAATGTTAGGTAATGGTTTACGCGAAGTCAGTAATCCATCGGAAATATTAATATCTAATAAAGATAATTATTTGTCTGGCACAGCAATTACTACAACAATTGAAGGCATGCGCCCGTTAATGATAGAAATTCAAGCGTTAGTTTCCACTGCGGTTTACGGCACACCTCAACGAAGTACAACGGGTTACAATCTGAAAAGATTAAATATGATTTTAGCTGTTTTAGAAAAGCGCGCTGGATTCCGTTTGGGAGCAAAGGACGTTTTTTTAAATATCACAGGCGGAATAAATGTGGATGATCCGGCAATTGACTTAGCGGTAGTTGCTGCAATATTATCATCCAACGAAGACATTACCATTGATAAAGATTTTTGTTTTGCTGGTGAAGTAGGTTTAACAGGCGAAATTCGTCCTGTAAATAAAGTAGAACAACGCATTCATGAAGCTGAAAAATTAGGTTTTTCGACCATTTTTGTATCCAAACACAATAAAATCAATCCAAAAGATTTTAAAATTGATGTACGATTGGTTAGTAAAATTGAAGATTTAGTGGAACAATTGTTTGGATAAATAAAAAAATAAACCCTCACTCTAAAATTAAAATCCACAAAAAATAAAAATTTAATTTAATAGACATAAAATGTTTTAGTAAATTTCTTAATTTTGAATACTTATAATCACACATTATGAAAAAAATTCTACTTTATAATTTACTTCTGTTGTCGCTTTTTGGGCAGGCGCAAAACATAGCTTTACAATCTTTTGCAACTGGTTTTAATAGTCCGGTTGAAATTACACACGCTGGTGATTCTCGATTATTTATAGTTCAGAAAGGTGGACTGATAAGAATATTAAATTCAAATGGAACAGTTAATACAACTCCGTTTTTAAATCTATCTAGTATAATTTCATCAACTGGCGAACGGGGCTTATTAGGCTTAGCTTTTCACCCAAACTATGCTACAAATGGGCTTTTCTTTGTAAATTATACCAATACAGCTGGTAATACTGTTATTTCAAGATATTCTGTAAGTTCTGGAAACCCAGATATTGCCAACAATTCTGGAACAATATTAATGACGATAACACAACCTTTTTCAAATCATAATGGAGGGTCTATAAAATTTGGGCCTGATAGCTATTTATACATAGGTATGGGTGATGGCGGTAGTAGTGGTGACCCCGGAAACAGAGCACAAAACATAAATGAAAATTTAGGAAAAATGTTGCGTATTGATGTCAATTCGAATGTAGCGCCATATTATACTAGTCCAGCAACAAATCCATATGTTGGGATTGCAGGTAATGATGAGATATGGGCGATTGGATTAAGAAACCCTTGGAAATTTTCGTTTAACAGATTAAATGGCGATTTATGGATAGCCGATGTAGGTCAAAATGCATTTGAAGAAATAAACAAAACACAAAGTCCATTACCTAATACCGGACTAAATTTTGGTTGGAGATGTTATGAGGGAAATGCACCATATAATGCCTCTGGCTGTGTTGCAGCCACTTCAATTACTTTTCCTGTACATCAATATGCATTGTATAGTGATGGAACTTGTTCTGTAACAGGCGGCTATGTTTATACTGGAGTCACTTATCCGAATTTTCAAAATAAATATTTTTTCACAGATTATTGTAACGATAAGATAAAAATGTTAAATAGCGCAGGAGTGATTACAACCTCAGCTGCTTTTGCAGGAAATAATTTTGCTACATTTGGTGAAGATATAAATGGAGAAGTGTATGTTGCAGGAATTTCTTCCGGAACCATTTATAAAATTATTGATTCGTCTTTAAGTACTACTGATTTTGAAATCAATGGTTTTTCTATTTATCCCAATCCGGCTAAAGAATCCTTTGTAATAAAAAGTACTGAAGCTATTTTAGCATCAAAAGTTGATGTTTTTGACATAACTGGAAAATTACTTATTTCTAAAAAATTAAATAAAAATATCGAAAATACCATAGCTACAAATTCCTTATCAAAAGGTATCTACTTGATTTCTATAGAAACTACATCTGGAGCTATTTATACCACAAAATTAATTGTTGAATACTAAAACTTCTTTGAACTTTTAATTTAAAGTATTTATATAATTAACTAAAAGAAGTAACTCTTTTTCGTCATCAAGAGAGATTTTTAAATTTCAAAAAATATTCTATAATTTTTTATGGCGCCGGATTTGGAATTAATTCCTGAATTTTATTGATTTCTTCAAAAACGGAATCAGTTAACATCACATCAAATGCATTTATATTTTCTTCAAGTTGGTCAATTGAAGTTGCGCCAATTATGGTCGAAGTCACAAATTCTTGATGGTTGACAAAGGCAATCGACATTTCAGTAATCGTCAAACCTAAACTAAGTGCTAAATCTTGGTATAATTTTGTGGCTTTAAAACAGTTTTCATTTGTGTAGCGCACAAAATTGGGGAATAATTTCATTCGAGAGTTTTCTGGAATCCCGTTTAAATATTTCCCTGATAAAAACCCAAAACCCAATGGTGAATAGGCTAGTAAGCCAACATTTTCACGCATTCCAATTTCTGACAAACCTACTTCGAATAAACGATTTAATAACGAAAAAGGATTTTGAATGGTGGCAATTCGTGGTAAATTGTGTTTTTCGCTTTCCATTAAAAACTTCATCACGCCCCAAGGGTTTTCATTTGAAATACCAATATGTTTTATTTTTCCTTCTTTAATTAAACCGTCAAAAACGGTTAAAACTTCAAAAATATTTTCTTGCCAATGCGTGTCTAACTTCTCCACACCTCTTTTTTGAAACATATTCATAATGCGTTCTGGCCAATGCGTTTGGTACAAATCAATATAATCAGTTTGTAAGTTTTTTAAACTTAATTCCACAGCTTCTGTAAGGCTTTTCTTAGAAAAATCTAATGGTTTACGAATGTATTCCATACCTCTATTTGGTCCTGCGATTTTTGTGGCTATAACTAAATCAGCTCTTTTGTGCTTATTTTTGGCTAACCAAGTTCCAATAAAACGCTCTGTGCTTCCAACAATATGTTCGTTACCGCCAATGGGATACATTTCGGCAGTATCTATGAAATTTATTCCGCGTTCCACAGCATAATCTAATTGAAAATGAGCTTCCGCTTCAGTGTTTTGATTTCCGAATGTCATGGTGCCTAAACAAGCTTTGCTGACTTTTAAATTGGTATTTGGAAGAGTAGTGAATTTCATTAAAATATACTTTCTATTAAATGACGAAGTTACGAAGTTTAAAAAAGAGAAAACTGAATGTGATATAGATTTTATTTATTTCAAGATATCCTCTATAATTTTTAAATGATGCTTGGTATGAATCGTTAAGAATTTTTTGGTTTGTTTTACATTTAAATGATTAAAAAAAGGATGCTTAAAAAACGAATTTTCAGAAATAAAATTCAGTTTTAAAATATTATTTTTGGCTAATTCAAGTTTGGCTTTTAAATCTTCTTGAGTTGCAACGCTTGTAGGAATTACCACTTTAGGCGCTTTGGCTTTCCCCCTAGGAATTTTACCCATTGTAAAAACCATAAATTTTGGAAAGTTCCATTTGGGTTGAAATTCGTTTGGATTTGAAATTTCCAACTGTTCAATGATGCCATTTATCACTATCAAAGAATGATCAATTTGCCAGCCAACAGTACTGATTGAAACTTTAGAATTGGTTTTATCTAAATTAGGAATATGATTTTCTAATTGAAGTAGTAAGTGGTGAAGAGGTATCATAATTTCTGAAATACGAAAGTTGTCTAAAAAGTGTTTTATTCTCTTTAGACAACTTGTGTTTATAAATTTGAATCTTACATTTCGTTTAACAACTTAGACAACTCGTCTAATTTTGGTGTTAAAATAAATTCGATTCTACGGTTTTTGGCTTTTCCTTCTGCTGTTTCGTTTGACAATAACGGCGCAAACTCACCTCGTCCAGCAGCCGTTAAGTTTTCTTTTTTAACTTTAGCATTAGCCGATAAAATAGTTACTATTGCCGTAGCACGTTTGGTAGATAAATCCCAGTTGTTTTCTACACCACCACCTATAGAACCTAGAATTTTATCGTTATCTGTGTGGCCTTCAATTAGTACTGAAATATCCGGATTGTCACCTAAAACTTTCCCTACTAAATCAACCGCTTTTTTACCTTCTGAACCAACTGTCCAACTTCCAGATTCGAAAAGTAACTTATTTTCCATTGAAACATATACTTTTCCGTCTTTTACAGTAACGGTTAATCCTTTTCCTTCAAACGCTTTAAGCGACTTAGATAAGGTTTCTTTCAGTTTCTTCATCGCCGCTTCTTTGTCAGCCATAATTTTTTCTAATTCTGCTAATCGAGTAGAAGATTTTAATAAATCTGCTTTTAACTTGTTTAATTTTTCCTGCTCAGCAGCCATTGCTTTTTGCTTTGCTTCTAATTCTGCCAATAGTTCACGATTTTTTTTGATATTCGCATCTAAAGCTTCATTACTGTCTTTCTCAAGTGCATCGTAAGACGCTTTTAAATTGTCTAAACTTTTCTTAGTTGCAGCATAATCAGCAGCTAATTTATCGCGTTCTGCTTTTAATTTTTCTGCTTCCGATTTGTATTTGTTTAAATCGGTTTGCAAAGTAGAATTATTGGTTTTTAATTCTTCATTTTCATCTGCTAGCGCGTTGCGATCTTTTTTTAAATCGGCAAACTTGTTTTCTAAATCTTGGTAGATTTTTTTTGAAACACATGATGTACTCATGCTTAATATCAGTAATCCTAATGTAATTTTTTTTATCATTTGATTTAAATATTTAATTCCTTTGGAATTGGTTATTGCTTTTTTAGACGTTTATTTATTTTATGCTTAATTTTTATTTATTGAAAATTACGCTATTTCTACCAAAACCGGACAATGATCTGAATGTTTGGCTTCTGGCAAAATTAAGGCTCTTTTTATTTTATCTTTTAAAGGTTCGGCAGCTAAACAATAATCTATTCGCCATCCTTTGTTGTTATTTCTAGCATTTGCTCTATAACTCCACCAAGAATAATTATGCGGTTCTTTATTTAGATGACGAAACGTATCAATCATTCCTGTCTTGATAAAACCGTCTAACCATGCGCGCTCTTCCGGTAAAAAACCAGATGTTTTCTCGTTTCCTTTCGGATTATGAATATCAATGGCTTCGTGACAAATATTATAATCGCCACAAACTAGCAAATTCGGAATATCATTTCGCAAATTTATAATATACTCTTGAATAGAATCCATATATTGAAACTTATATCCAAGTCTATCATTATTGGTTCCAGAAGGCAAATACATACTCATTACTGACAGCGAATCAAAATCTACGCGTAGGTTTCTCCCTTCAAAATCCATATTTTCTATTCCTGTTCCAAAAACAATATTTTTAGGTGCTGTTTTACATAAAATGGCCACACCACTATACCCTTTTTTTTGAGCCGAAAAATAATATTGAAAGGGATAACCCGCTGCAGTTATTTCATCTGTAGGAATTTGATCTTCGGTAGCTTTTATTTCCTGCAAGCATATCACATCTGGATTTGCACTTTGTAACCACTCAATAAACCCTTTGCTTATGGCTGCTCTAATTCCGTTTACATTGTAAGAGATAATCTTCATCAACTAATTTAAGTATTAAAACCTTAAGAAAAAAAATTTTAGAACCTACTTTTACTCATTTTCATGATATGCGAAAGTAGTTTAAAAACTAATTCTCAAAAATAGAAAAAGTTTTCAATAAAATGTGCGTTTAAATGAGGAATTTGTAAAAAATTTATCAAAAAAAGACAATTATTAAATTGTTAGCATTTGTTTAAACAAGGTATAAAGAAATGGAATAGAATTGCTATCTTTGTTATTCGTTCTAAACAAAAATAAATGGGATTAGTTACTGCAAAAGAAGTAGCCAAAGCAATAAAGACGGACAAATATGGTTTTTTAGGAACTTTTTCAGGGTGGTTACTCATGAAAGTTCTTAAAATTTCTACACTCAATAAAATATACAATCGAAATAAACATTTAAATGATTTAGAGTTTTTAAATGCTATTTTAGATGAGTTTCAAATTAAATTTGAGATCCCTGAAGAAGATTTGAAGCGTTTACCAAAAGAAGGCGCTTACATTACCATATCTAATCATCCTTTAGGTGGAATTGATGGTATTTTATTATTAAAATTAATACTAGAGCGCGAACCTAATTTTAAAATAATAGCCAATTTTTTATTACACAGAATTGAACCGATGAAGCCCTACATTATGCCGGTTAATCCGTTTGAAAATCATAAAGATGCCAAATCAAGTGTAATTGGTATTAAAGAAACGCTTCGTCATTTGAGCGACGGAAAACCTTTAGGTATTTTTCCTGCAGGAGAAGTTTCCACATATAAAGACGGTAAATTAATTGTGGATAAACCATGGGAAGAAGGCGCTTTAAAATTAATAAAAAAAGCAAATGTTCCTGTTGTTCCTATTTATTTTCATGCACAAAATAGTAAATTATTTTATCGGTTGTCTAAGCTCAACGATAGATTACGTACGGCAAAATTGCCAAGCGAATTATTAACCCAAAAAAATCGGATAATAAAAGTGCGGATAGGAAAACCTATCTCGGTAAATGAATTAAATGAGCACACTAATATTCCAGAATTAGGAAAATTTTTAAGAAAAAAAACATACATGCTTTCTAATTCTTTTGAAGAAGAAAATTTTAAGTTAACGTTTCCGAAATTTACGAGTCCGAAAGCAGCAAAACAAATTGTAAAACCTGCCAATCACGAACAAATTATTGAAGAAATTAATTTCTTAAAAGAAGGCGATTATCAATTATTACAAAGTAAAAATTATAAAGTATTTTTAGTTACTGCCGAAAAAATTCCAAATATTTTACACGAAATTGGTAGGTTACGAGAAATTACATTTAGAGAAGTAGGCGAAGGCACAAATGAGGCAATAGATTTAGATAAATTTGATGAGTATTATCATCATATGTTTTTATGGGATGATGATGCTCAAATGATAGCCGGAGCATACCGTATGGGATTTGGTTCGATAATATTTCCAAAATACGGTTTAGAAGGTTTTTATTTAAACGAACTTTTTAAATTTGAACCCGAACTAAATGACATGTTGAGCCAATCTATTGAAATGGGTAGGGCTTTTATTATTTCTGAATACCAACAAAAACCAATGCCATTGTTTTTACTTTGGAAAGGAATTGTGCATACAACATTACATTATCCAGAACATAAATTTTTAATTGGTGGTGTAAGTATTAGTAATCAGTTTTCAGAATTTTCTAAATCGCTAATGATTGAATTTATGAAATCCAATTATTATGACCCATACGTAGCGCAATATATTAAACCCAAAAAAGAGTTTAAAGTAAAATTAAAAGACGCGGATAAAGATTTCGTATTTAATGAAACAGAAGCAGATTTAAATAAATTTGATAAAATTATAGACGAAATTGAGCCAGGTTCACTAAGATTGCCTGTTTTAATTAAAAAATACATCAAACAAAACGCAAAAGTTGTCGCGTTTAATGTAGACCCAATGTTTAATAACGCCATTGATGGGTTGATGTATATTAAAATTTCAGACATTCCGGAAAGCACTGTGAAACCAGTAATGGAAGAATTTCAAGCCGAATTAGAAAGAAAACATAAAGGGTAATTATCCAATATGTTTATTAAATAATTCTTATGAAAGGCATAAAATGTTATTTCCAAATAGACTGCTTTAATATTGAATCTAAATTATTGTTTTTGATATAAAAAAACAATCTTATTAAGTGATAGATTCCTAACAATATTCCCATAAGATAAGCCAGTTTCATGCTGTAGAATATTTTATCAAAAAAAGGTTTTTGATAAAATATTTCTGCGACTAGCTTGAATAAAACCAACAAACAAAAAACTACAAATATTGGTCCGAACAAGTGATGTAACAAACTTTTATATATGTCACCTTCATAGAAATACACTATTGATTTTGTGATCCCACAACCTGGGCAAGGAAATCCAGTAACCATTTTAAACGGACAAAAGGATTGCTCGTTATCTAAATTTCCAGAATTATTTTGTTGTATAAAAAAAGGAACAATTAGTGTAACTAGTACGCCAATTATCCCTAATATTCTATTTTTTATAAACGGCTTAATTGTATAATTTATTTATATCCCCTTGAATAATCATTGCTGAAACCATTGGAAAGAAAAAACCCAAAACTAATAAAAGTGCTGACTCGTCTTTTTGTGGTTGACCCGTTAATTCATATATTTTTGGTAAAGCTTCTTTACCAGCAATCCAATAGTAATATAAATTAATTGGCAAACAGCATCCGGATAAAATAGCAATTGGGGAGGAAATGACTTCTCTGCCTACAACTGCATTCATTACTTCAGCCGCTTTAATATTCCAATAAATTAGGTACAATCCGCAAGTTAAAATTCCGAAAATCAATACCATTATTGGGTCTACTTTAAATACTGGAAGATTTGGTTTAGAATTATTCCATTCCTCTTGTTTGCTAACTTCGTTCATAATTTTAGAGTTTTAGTTTTTTTGATTAGAAGCTTATTTTATTATTTTGTTACATAAACCCGCAAAATTTTATCTACAATAACTTGGGCTAATTTCTCTTTACTTTCAAATGTCCAACCTGCTATGTGTGGTGTTAATAGGGCATTATTAGCGTTTAGTAAATATTCAAGAGCTTCTGGTTTTTCCCCTTCAAATAAGGTTTCAAATGATAGTTTTTCGTATTCTAAAACATCTAAACCTGCGCCTAAAATTTTACCTGATTGTAATGCGGTAACTAAATCGGTGGTTGCTACACATTTCCCCCTTGCGGTATTTATAAACCAAAAAGGTTTTAAAAACTGATTGATAAATGCAGTATTAACCATTTTATCTGTTTCTGGTGTCCATGGAATGTGTAAACTTAATACATCAGCTTTTTGTTGTAATTCTTGTAAGTCAACTTGCTTGGCATTTACATCGCCAACATTGGATAAAATGTCGTAACACAAAACATTTACATCAAAACCTCTTAGCTTTTTTGCAAAAGATTTTCCCATATTTCCGTATCCAATAATTCCAACTGTTTTGCCATCTAATTCTGTTCCGCGATTACTTTCTCGATTCCATTGTCCGGATTTGACTTCTTTATCAGCATTATTTAATTTATTAAACAGCGACAATAGCATTCCTAAGGCATGTTCGCCAACAGCTGTAGCGTTTCCTTCAGGAGCTGCAATTAGTTGAATATTTTTACTTTTGGCATATTCGCAATCAATACTTTCTAGACCGGCACCTACGCGAGCAATGAATTGTAAGTTTTTTCCTTTATCAATAAAGGTTTTATCAATTTTAAATCGGCTTCTGATAACAATTCCTTGATAGTTCTCCATTTTATTTTCTACTTCTTCTTTGGTTGAAGAATAATCTGATTCATTCTGAAAACCAGCATTTTCCAATTGCTCCCAAAGCAAAGGATGATTGGTGTCAAGATGAAGAATTTTTATAGTAGAAATAGTTTGCATAGCATCAATTTTGAAAAACGGAAAGTTAAGGATTTACAGAGAGATTCGCAAAATAGATTTTGGGACTATTCAAAATTTCAACTAAACCAGTTGCTCGTAATTTGCATATACTTCTTTTATTTGATTGAAAATATCAAATAATTCGTTGTGACCGTCTGTGGTTACTAAACGTTGTTTGTATGGTTTGAAGTCTTGAATGCCTTTGAAATAATTGGTATAATGACGTCGCATTTCTACAATTCCCACACGTTCGCCTTTCCATTCCATTGACCAGATTAAGTGGTTTTGAGCGGCTTCTACTCTATCAGCTACAGTTGGTGGGGCTAATTTTTCGCCCGTTTTGAAAAAATGTTTGATTTCATTAAAAATCCAAGGGTAACCAATGGCAGCTCGACCAATCATCATACCGTCTAACCCGAATTTATTTTTATATTCCAGGGCTTTTTCTGGAGAATCGATATCGCCGTTGCCAAAAATAGGCATCGAAATTCGTGGATTGTTTTTGATGCGTTCAATATGTGTCCAATCAGCTTGACCTTTATACATTTGTGCGCGGGTTCTGGCATGAACGGTTAAAGCTTGTACGCCAATATCTTGTAATCGTTCGGCTACTTCGTCAATGTTAATAGAACTTTCATCCCAACCCAAACGGGTTTTTACAGTAACGGGTAAATGTGTTGATTTGATTACCGCTTTGGTCAAACGCACCATTAAATCAATGTCTTTTAAAACACCCGCGCCTGCACCTTTACACACCACTTTTTTAACGGGGCAACCAAAATTAATATCTACCAAATCAGGTTGAACGGTTTCTACAATTTTTGCAGAAAGTGCCATAGCTTCTTCATCACCACCAAAAATTTGAATACCAACTGGGCGTTCGTAATCGAATATATCTAATTTCATTCTGCTTTTCATGGCATTCCTAATCAGCCCTTCGGAAGAGATAAATTCAGAATACATTAAATCTGCTCCGTGCATTTTGCACAAACGGCGAAATGGCGGATCGCTTACATCTTCCATAGGCGCAAGAAGCAAGGGATAATCGGGCAAAATAATGTTTCCTATTTTGGGCATGGTTCGATTTTGTGCAAAGATAAGTAAAGTTTATCAAATTGATTAATACACAGATTGAACCAATTTTACGGCTTTTGGAGAAATATAAATTGAAAAAAATAGTTGTGTAATAGCCCCGATAGGAGCGGCATCTTTTTTAAAATGGCTACTTGTGGCTCTGGAAAGGAACCATTTTAAAAAAATATAGCGGATAGCGGGACTGAAAGTCTTCTGGAAATTGCGGTTTTGCTACAAAAAAACTATTTAGGTTTTAACCAACTTTTTGGATTTAGAACCGTAGTATTTTGATTGATTACAAATTTTAGCACCGAATTCCCTTTGGCATTGGTTTTAATTTTACCCAGGGTTTGTTTTGCCGAAACTTTGTTTCCTACAGAAACCGAAACGCTGCTTAAATTACTGTAAGCGGTAAAGAAATCCCCATGACGCACCAATACGGTATAGGTATTTGTGGTTTGAGATACTTGTACGCCTGAAACTTCGCCAGCAAAAACAGCCCGTGCCGAAGATCCAGAATCAGTAGTGATGTCGATGCCACTATTATGAATGACAATATTGCTATACTCCGGATGCGGCTGATCACCATATCCAGTAGAAATGAATCCTTTTTCTGTAGGCCAAGGCAATTGACCTTTATTAGATTTAAAGCTGTCTGAAGACAATTTCCCTTCTGGCGTTAATTCGATTTTAGTAGAAGAAACCGGTGCTATTTTCTCAGGTGTGGTATTCCCTGAAGCAGTTGCTGCTGCTTTTTTCTTTGCGGCATTTTTTTTGTTTTCAGCAGCAATAGCATCGTTAATCATTTTTTTAATTTTTTTATCGATGGATTTTCGCTCTTTATCCATTATAGCGATATCGGCTGCAATTTTTTTCTTATCTTTTTGAATGAGTTTTGCCGTGGCTACTTTTTCTTGTTTTAATTTTTCGTGTTCGGCTTTGATTTTGGTTTTTTCAACAATAACTACTTGTTTTTCTTTTTTATTGGTTTGCAGTTCGCCAACAGCAGTTCCTAATCTGGCTTGTTTGACTTTAATTTCTTCAGCTTGGCGTTTTCTATATCCTGCATATTGTTTCATGTATTGCACGCGTTTATATGCTTGCAAAAAACTATTTGAAGACAATACAAACATAAATCGACTTTGTTCAGATCTGCTTTTGTATGATTTCACAATCATTTTGGCATAATCTTCTTTCATTATTTTTAAATCTTTATTTAACTTATTAATTTCTAATTGTGTCAAATAAATATTGTCGTCTAAAATTCGAGCTTGTTTTGCAATTGTTGATATGATTTTTTCTGAAATTCTAATTTGGGCATCTTGACCCGCAATTTCTTTCAAAACGGATTTCTCTTTTTTCTTTTCGTTGAGAAGTTTGGTTTTGGCTTCAGACAATTCTCTTTGTAATTGTTCTTTTCTTTGTTCTAATTTTTCTTTCTCATCAATTTGTGCCATTGCTGAAAAGGAAAAAAAGAGTACGAATAGGGATAAAAGAAATTTGTTCATGCTTGAATTTTTTTTACAAAATTAATCTATTTTTATTTGAGAATAACCATCTGGAATAGAATATGGGTACGATAATGATTCATTAAACGTAATTTTTTTATATGCTACATTAATTTTTACTTGATTTTGTTGGTTGGCAATAATAGAAACGCCAGTTGGCATAAATATATTGTCTTGATTCGTAAAAGAAGGATAAGTAACCGAAACATTTCTGTTTTTTGAAATTTGGTTGATAAATTGCTCTTTTAATAAATAATTTGCCGTTTCAAAACGAAATAATTTTTCAATATCTGCTTGTTTTTTAGATTTTAATTGAAACAAATTAGTTACTATTTCTGCTATAAAACCTTCTTTAGTTAAATTATCAATAGGTCGTCCTAACAACAAATTTTGTACTTTTTGAAAATCTAAATCGGTGCCTAACATTTTAGTTAAAATAGAATAATTGCCATCAAAATAGGTGCCATTTGCTTTTTCATAATAACTTACGCGAGTAGGAGTAATAAGTGCTTTTGCCATTGGAATCCCGAAAAATTTTAGATTAATCCAAATAACTTCATCTTTCTTGATTCTGATATCTGCACCAATAGAAATATTCTGCTTTTGGTCTTCATAATCCGCAGCTGCACGAATATCAACCGTTTGAAAATTTAATTTATTTTCATAATGTTTTTCTATAATTTCTTTAGCCATATTATCCACAACGGCTTCTTTAGTAACGGTTTGCTCAACGACAGTTTTTTTGGTTTTGCACGAAGCTAAAACGAATGTTAATAACAGTAATGTGAAATGTTTTCTCATATTATTTTTTAGAAATGGCATCTAATCTTTTTTGATAGGTTTGTTTCATTTTTGCATCCGATAATCTATCGGCGCAAAATATAAATTGTTTGCAAAATCCTGCTTCTAAATTTGGATCATCAATAACATAATCGATGCCCATTTCTAAAAATTCTTTTGCTTTTTTAAAGTTATTCAAGTTATTGAATCCTTTTCCAGCGTAATAATATAAATTGGCTTTGGTTGGAAACAAGTCGATATATGCTTCTGATTTTTTTGCCATTTTTTCAAATTGCATATTGAAATCGTAAATATTTAATAGTAAATCAATAGCTTCAATATCATTCTCTTTTGATTGTTCGATGTATTTTTGGGCCAATTCGAAATTATTTTTATTGTAAAAAAACTTTCCTAATTCTTTATTAACATCCATTCCAACCGTGTTGTGAAAAAAAGTTAGTGTGTTATCAATTTCCGTAAGTAATTGTGGATTTTTTATCGCAAAAATTAAATATTCGTTTAAGACTCTTTGCTTAATTTTTAAATCGATTTTACTGCTTTTTACAACTCTTTTATACGATGCTGTAGCTTTAGTAATATCATTTGCATTGATGTGAAATTTAACCAAACTCACCTGCGCTAAATCAGAATTTGGTAGTTCATTTTCTAACAATAATGCGGTTTCAAATGCTTTTTCTTCTTGGTTAGCTGATGAATATTGATAAATTAAATCAATATAATTTTGTTCTGCTTTTGGATTGTTTTTTATGGCTTCAACTAAATCGTTAATATTCGGTTTTGTGCCTTTTTGCATGCTTTGAATTTGCATTTGATACGATTCCATAGCTTTTGTCAAAGTTCCTTTGCTTTCGATGTCGTCAATTACAATTTTGGCTTTGTCAAATTGTTGGGTATTCATGTATAACGAAACTAAGTCTTCTTTCATGTTCGCGTCAAAATTGACTAATTTTTCAACAATTGCTATTGATTTATAAAAATTTCTGGTTTGATAATGTACATCATACAAACCGTTCCAATACCAACGCTGTTTGGGCTCTAAATCGACTGCTTTTTGAAAGGCGTTTTCAGCTTCTACATACTTTTTTTGTGCTAAATAATTTACACCCAACTGGTATTGAATTTCTGGGTTTAAAGGTACTTTAAGTAAACATTTTTGTAAAGATATAATAGCTTTGTCGTAATTTTCTATGGCTTTTTCTTTTAAAGCATCAAAAAAATTTGTTTCAAATTCATTTTCCGCAGTTGCAACTTCTTCTGGATTTACTTGTCCGAAAGAAAGTTGAAAAAGAAAAAGAAATGCTATTATTTTATTCATATTTTGTTATTCAATAAAAGTATTACAAAAATTATTCCATTGTTGAATAGTCGCCTAAACTAACGCTTGTAAAATCGCCATTATAATTTACGTGGTTACCAATCATAGCATTAAATAATTTTGCGTTTTTAATATGTGAATGCGTTTGAATTAAACTGTTTTTGATTTTACTATTTTGAATATGACAACCTTTTCCAATAGAAACATTTGGTCCGATTATGGAATCAATAATTTGCGCTCCTTCGCCAATATAACAAGGTGGAATAATTTGTGAATTATCTAAACGCACATCTTTAGCAACTAAATCTTCGCCGTCTTGATCTAAAAATCCTAACATTCTGTTGTTGGTATCCACAGTAACGTCTTTGTTTCCGCAATCCATCCATTCATCAACTTTTCCAGGTACGAATTTCATTCCTTTTGCCATCATTTGTTTGATACCATCATTAATTTGGTATTCGCCACCATGAATAATATTGTTGTCCAAAACAGCTTGCAATTCGTTTTTTAAAACTGAAACGTCTTTAAAGTAATAAATTCCAATAACGGCTAAATCTGATACAAATTCTTTTGGTTTTTCTACCAATTCTATAATTTCATTAGCTTCATTTAAGTTAATTACACCAAAAGCTTCTGGTTGATCAACTTGTTTTACCCAAATTACGCTATCGGCAGTTGCGTCTAATTCAAAATCGGCACGGATTAGCGTATCAGCATAAGCAATAACTGCTGGCCCGGATAGAGAATCCTTCGCACACATGATGGCGTGACCTGTTCCTAAAGCTTCATTTTGATAATAAATGGTTCCTTTTGCGCCAATTTTTGAAGCAATCGCCAGTAAATCTTTTTCTACAGTTGCACCAAAACTTTCGTGAATGATAAAAGCTACTTCGTCAATTGGTTGATTAATTACTTTGGCAATATCTTCCACCAAACGATGCACAATTGGTTTCCCCGCGATAGGAATTAATGGTTTTGGTATGGTTAAAGTATGAGGGCGAAGACGTGATCCACGACCAGCCATTGGTACGATTATTTTCATTATATATATTTTTTAAACGCAAAGTTCGCAAGGTTTTTCGCAAAGTTCGCAAGGTTTTTTTAGCTGAATACTAATTACTTATTTTACTCCCGTACTTCCAAATCCGCCTTCACCTCTTGAGGTTTCTGTTAATTCTATGGTTTCTTGCCACTCGGCGCGTTCGTGTTTGGCGATGATTAGTTGGGCAATGCGTTCTCCGTTTTCAATTACAAAATCTTCGTTAGATAAATTTACTAAAATCACGCCAATTTCACCACGATAATCGGCATCTACTGTTCCTGGTGAATTCAAAACTGTAATCCCTTTTTTAAAAGCCAAACCACTTCTTGGTCGAACTTGCGCTTCATAACCAATTGGTAATTCAATAAAAAGTCCGGTTTTAACTAACGTTCTTTCTAATGGTTTTAAAGCAATTGATCCGGTTAAATTAGCACGTAAATCCATTCCCGCTGAAGCGTTCGTTTCATAATTTGGCAATGGATGTTGTGATGTATTGATAATTTTTATTTGCATTTTAATCTTATTTTTAACTGCTAAACAGGTTTTATTTTCGTTTTATTAATTTTAAAATTACTTCTTTTTCGTTTTTGTAAATATAATAACTAAAGCTAATGATTGCAAGTATTCCGAAAACAAACGTTTCTCTTAATTCCGTAACATAAAAAGAAATACAAGCAAGTGTAATCGAAGCAAAAAGATAGGTTAAAATCTTTTTCATTTCAAAAGGAATAGGATATTTTTCTTTTCCTAAATAATACGAAATCACCATCATACTTCCATAAGCGCAAATGGTTGCAATAGCAGAACCTAAATAACTCATATCGAATTTTACTATTAAAATATAATTCATACTTAAAGTAATAACGGCGCCAATTGCAGAAATGTATGCTCCAATTATTGTTTTATCAATTAATTTATACCAAACGGATAAACTCGTATAAATCCCTAAAAAGAAATTTGCGATGATGATTAATGGCACAACCGTCATGGCTTCCCAATATTCCGGTTGTCTTACTAAAAAGAATTTAACAACATCAGCAAAAACCACAACAACCAGCAAAATTAAAGAACCTAAAATAACGAAATATTTAGTAATTGTAGCATACGTTTGCGGCGCATTTGTGTTTCCAGCTTGACTGAAGAAAAACGGCTCAATTCCCAACGTGTAAGCGGTGCGAAACAAAACCATAAACAACCCTATTTTATAACAAGCCGAATACGCTCCAACTGCCGCTTTGGCTGTGGTAGGATCTAACCATTCCGACAATAGAATTTTATCTAAATGTTCGTTGATTCCAAAAGCCAAACCAGCAAACAAAATAGGCCAACCATAATGAAGCATTTTTTTCCATAATTCATTATTAAAAAACCAATTGGGTTGAAAATAATGTGGCATAAACAATACAAAAGTGAATAAACTCGCCATTAAATTTGACAAGAAAACATAACCAATTTGGTAGTCTTCCACATAAAAAGAACTCCAAAAACCTTGCGGATTGGCATGTGCTAATTTGGGTAATATTGCTAATAAAAATACGTTTAATAACAAATAAATAAGCACATTAGAAATTTTTAGTACAGAATATCTAATAGGTCTTTGCTCGGCGCGAAGCTTAGAAAACGGAATAATTACAAGGGCATCAAAAGCTAGAATCCAAATGGCGTAATTAATATATTCTTTATCTATATTTAATAATCCAGCTAATGATTTCTGAAATAAAAGCGCTACTGATAAAAATAATATAGTGCTCCAAAATACAGAAACTGTAGACGTACTAATTACTTCTTTTTTATTTTCCTCTTTATGGTAAAATCTAAAAAAAGCCGTTTCCATCCCGTAAGATAAAATAACGTTGAAAAAAATCATGTAAGCCAATAGAATTGTTATTTCACCATAGGCTACTTTTGGCATTAAATCCGTATGTAATCCTACCAATAAAAAACTCATTACACGAGGTAATACGGTTGCAATACCGTAAATAAGTGTTTGTTTGAAAAGTCTTCTGTTTGAACTCAATTTATTTTCTTTTAAAGAACAAAAATAGTTAATTATTATTTGGTTTTGTAGATGGATACATTAACATTGGTAATTCTATTACATCGTTTATAATAATAGAATTTTCTTTACCGTTTGTATTAAAAAAAATCTTTGCTTGATTGGACTTTAAGTTTGTTATTATTGTGGGTGTTGGTACCGTTTCTAACTCATTATCAAAGGTTTTTATAGATGATTGATAAGATAACTCATCCAATTTTGAAATAATCCCTTCTCTATTTTTAAATTGAATTTTTATTAAAGTAATATTTTCGGGTAATGGTTTTAGTAATGTGATATTTAAGTTAGTGCCACCTCCGGCGCCTTTTATGCCACCAACCCAATTTTGATAGGTGATTTTTTCAATATATTGTTCCGCATTTTGAATCGTTTTATTTGAGGAACAAAAATTTAAATTGAAAAACGCGACTAAAATTAATACTAGTATTTTCATATTTATTGATTTAATATTTTAACAAAATGAAAACCTTTTGGTTCAAATCCGTGATTAATATAAAATTTACCTGCTGAAAAATTTGTGGTGAACGCATCTAAAACAATTTGATTTGCATTAACATCTTTGGCAATTTTGTGCACTTCATCAATCAAAATATCACCTATTTTTTGACCTCTAAAATCTTCGTGAACTACAAAACTATCAATTTCTATGTATTTGCCTGACCATAATTTCGTTCCAATCCAAACGCCGGTTAAAGCAATAGTTTGGTTGTTTTTTAGTACAATTATTTGTTGGTAATTTGCTTTAAGCATCTCCTCTAAAAGTGTGCCATACTTTTCAACGGTAAAATCAGGATATAATTGTTTTACTATATCCAAATGGGTTAACATTTCTGCTTTTTGAGTTAAAATACGAATTTCCATTACTTTTTATCTAGTAAATTTTCATTAAATAAGTCTAAAATTCTTCGGTATTCATCTACCCAAGAGTAGGTTTTTTGAAACCCGTGCGCTTCTACTGGAAAAACGGCTAAATCCCAATCTTTTTTTCCAAGTTCAATAAAACGCTGTGTCATTCTTACAATATCTTGAAATTGAACGTTGTCATCTACCATTCCATGTAGCATTAATAACTTATCCTTTAAATTATCGGCAAAATAGATTGGCGAACTTTTTTGATACGCAATTGGATCTGTTTCAGGAAGATTTAAAATATTTGCGGTGTAACCCTGATTGTAATGCGCCCAATCTGTAACCGAACGCAATGCTGCGCCGGCTTTGAATTCGCCAGGTTTAGTTAAAAGTCCCATTAATGTAATAAATCCTCCATAAGAGCCACCATAAATTCCAACTTTATTAGCATCAATACCTAAATTTTCCACTAAATATTTTTTCCCATCTAATTGATCTTTTAAATCTAATCCGCCCATGTGTCGGTAAATTCCAGTTCTGAAATCGCGTCCGTAACCATCACTTGCACGATAATCTATATCTAAAACGGTGTAGCCTAAATCGGTTAACAAATTATGAAACATATATTCTCTGTGATACGTGCTCCAAAACTTATGTGCATTTTGCAAATATCCAGCACCGTGAACAAAAATTATTGCCGCTTTATTTTTATTTTCTGCTTTTGGATTGTAAACTCTAGCGAAAACATCGGTACCGTCTGTTGCTTTAAATGAAATGACTTCTGGCGTTTTCCAATTGTATTTTTTAAATGAATTAAACGTTGAAAACGTAATTTGCTTTAATGTTGGATTTAATTTGTTATCCGCAAGATAAATTTCCCAGGGTTTGTTGCTAAATGAATATCGTATTGCCAATTGCGTTTCATCTGGTGATAATTCCACTTCATAAGCGCCATCATTGATTAAAATTGGAATTTTCTTCCCCGAATTAATGTCTAATTTATAAAACGAGCGGTTTCCAGGATGAGTTTCAGTGGTTGTAATATAAAATGAATTGCTCAATTTTGACAACACTACATCACGAACTTCCCATTTACCTTGTGTGAGTTGTATTTTCTTTTTAGTTTCCAAATTGTACGTATACAAATGTGAAAAACCTGTTGCTTCTGATTGAAAATAAATTGTTTTGTTATCTGATAAAAATCCCAAAGTTCCATTGCTAAAATTATAGTTTGGAATTCCTGGTCCGCCAATCCAGGCTTCATCATGTTGGTAATCAATTTCCGAAATGGTTGCCGTTTCTATGTTTAATTGAACAATCCACCTGTCTTTATTATCTAAGCTTCTTGCTTCAAAAACTGCTAAATTTCCGGATGGATTGTATATTGGCGTCTGCATCGTTATTGCTTTTTCTACAGGTTCTAAATTTTTTAAATTATCGTATTCTTGATAATATTTTGGAAAGGTTTTTAACCGAGTTAAACTTTAAAATGAAATTTGAAATACGGTGTCTTTCTCAATATAATACACAAAAATTTTATGTTTGCTATTATTGCTTGTAGAAACTTTTTCGCGTGCGGTTTTACTTTTTGTATAACCATCAGAAGTAATAAAATTTTCAACTTTTGTGTCTTTAGTAGTTGGATATTCCGATAGATTATAAGTTATAAATTTTCCATTTGGACTAATTTTTATAGCTTCTAAAGTATTTGAACCATAAAAAATCTCGGAAGGAAATTTTAATTTATTATCTTCAGATTGTGTTTTATTCCAATCCGATTTTGCTTTTTCTTCGTTTACAAATTGAAACAATTCTTTTTGTTGTAAGTTTAGAAAATTATCTTTATTTGAATCAGATGAAGCTGTTCCAGATTTAAAATTTGTAAGTTGAACCAATTGAAAATTAGTCACATTTAATTGATACAGATTTTTATTTTGTTGAAAATAAATAATATCTGAGTTACTACTTCTTTGTACTGAATTGATATTTGAAGTAGTTTGATAAATTATCTTGTTTTCTTTTGTTTTTTTATGATAGGAAAACAAAGCGCCCTGGTTTGTATAATATACCGTTTCAAATTTTTCTTGCCCTTGAAATTGAATATCTGAAAAAGTAAATGCCGTTTTTGGTAATAATTTTGGTTGAGAAAAACCTTTTTGCCAATAGTAGGTTTTATCACCTAATTCATTAGTAGGATTCCACTCAAAATAAATGGTTTCCCCATCTACCGACCAACGTTGATTGGAAGGTTGGTGACCAATAAACTCATTGCCTTTCATTATTTCTTCTAATTGAAGATTTTGCGAAATTAAAAGAGAAGTAAAATTTAAAAGTAACGCAGTAAAAATGTTTTTCATGTCAAATCGGTTTATACAAATATATAATTTTTTTCGCCACAGATTAAAAGGATTAAAAGGATTTTAAAAATTAATACCAATATAATTTAGGAATTAGTATAAATAAAAAAGTCCCAATAAATTGGGACTTTAAGAAGTTATAAAACAGCAAATAAATTAATTATTTAATGCTTCTGCACCACCAACAATTTCTAAGATTTCTCCTGTAATTGCTGCCTGACGTGCTTTATTATAAGTTAATTTCAATTGATTTCTTAAATCAGTTGCGTTATCTGTTGCTTTATGCATTGCTGTCATACGTGCGCCGTGTTCTGCCGCGAAAGAATCTCTAACTGCCTTGTACAATTGATTTTTTAACGATTTTGGTATCAACTCTAATACAATTTCTTCTTTTGATGGTTCAAAAATGTAATCTGATGAAATAGCAGCAGCGCCTTTAATTGGTGCTAATGGCAAAAATTGTTCGTTTACAACATATTGTGTAGCTGCATTTACGAACTGATTGTATACCAATTCTATTTTATCATATTCACCATCTAAAAACAAATGCGTTAATGATTGCGCGATTTCTGCAGTGTTATCAAAAGTTAAATCATCATAAAGATCACTTCTGTTAGCTACTACATAATTTGATTTATGTAAGCCGTCGTTAGCTTTTTTACCAATAGCAAAAACACCAACATTATCGTGTCCGTATAATTCAGATAAAATTCTAACTTGTTTTATGACATTGTTGTTAAGTGCACCACACAAACCTCTGTTAGAAGTAATTGCAACCACTAAAACTTTTTTTACTTCTCTTTGAGTAGTATAATTAGCCGCAACATCACCTTCTAAAGAAGCGCTTAAACTTTGAATTAACTCTGTTAATTTTTCAGAATAAGGACGCATTGCAGTAATAGCATCTTGTGCTTTTTTTAATTTAGCAGCCGAAACCATTTTCATAGCAGAAGTGATTTGCATCGTTGACGATACAGATACAATTCTATTACGTATTTCTTTTAAGTTTGCCATTTTATTAATGTGTCAATTTGACAATTATCAATGTGTCAATTAATTGAATAAAAGGCACATTGGCTAATCGAAAATATTAGTATTTTGCAGAAATTTCTTTTGCAGCAGCTTCCAATACACTTGTGATATTATCATCAAATTTACCAGCTTTTAATGCATCTAAAACGTCTTTATGTTTTAAAGTTAGGAATTGAATGTAATCTTTTTCAAATTCTTTTACTTTATTTACAGGAACATTTCTTAATAAGTTTTTTGTTCCAGCATAAATAATTGCTACTTGATTTTCAACAGCAAACGGACTATTTAAACCTTGTTTTAAGATTTCTACGTTACGTTTACCTTTTTCAATTACATTTAAAGTAACTGCGTCTAAGTCAGATCCAAATTTCGCGAAAGCTTCTAATTCACGAAACTGTGCTTGGTCTAATTTTAAAGTACCAGCTACTTTTTTCATTGATTTAATTTGCGCATTACCTCCTACACGAGATACTGAAATACCTACGTTAATTGCAGGACGAACTCCAGAGTTGAATAAATCTCCATCTAAGAAAATTTGTCCATCTGTAATTGAAATTACGTTTGTTGGAATATATGCAGAAACGTCACCCGCTTGTGTTTCGATAATTGGCAAGGCTGTTAATGAACCACCACCTTTTACAATTCCTTTTAAAGAATCTGGTAAATCATTCATGTTTTTAGCGATATTGTCATCGTTAATTACTTTACAAGCTCTTTCTAACAAACGAGAGTGTAAGTAGAAAACGTCTCCTGGATATGCTTCACGTCCTGGAGGTCTTCTTAATAATAAAGATACTTCACGGTAAGCAACTGCTTGCTTAGATAAATCGTCATAAATAATTAATGCAGGACGACCTGAATCACGGAAGTACTCACCAATTGCAGCACCTGCCATAGGAGCATATACTTGCATTGGTGCAGGGTCAGAAGCATTGGCTGCCACAATAACTGTATAAGCCATTGCACCTTTTTCTTCTAATGTTTTAGCGATTGAAGCAACTGTAGACGCTTTTTGTCCAATTGCAACATATATACAAAATACTGGTTGACCAGCATCGTAAAATTCTTTTTGATTTAAGATGGTATCTAAACAAACTGAAGATTTACCAGTTTGACGGTCACCAATAACCAATTCACGTTGTCCACGTCCAACAGGAATCATCGCGTCGATAGCTTTGATACCAGTTTGTAATGGTTCCGTTACTGGTTGACGGAAAATAACTCCAGGTGCTTTACGCTCTAAAGGCATTTCATATAATTCGCCTCCGATTGCTCCTTTACCATCAATTGGTTCGCCAAGTGTATTTACTACACGGCCAACCATTTGCTCACCTACTTTTAAAGACGCAATTCTGTTGGTTCTTTTTACGTTAGAACCTTCTTTAATTCCAGTTGATGGTCCTAATAAAACCACACCAACATTGTCTTCTTCTAAGTTCAATACGATAGCTTCTAATCCGTTATCGAATTGCACTAACTCGCCGTATTGAGCATTTGATAAACCATATACACGAGCAATACCATCCCCAACTTGTAGTACAGTACCTACTTCTTCTAATGTAGCACCAGATTGAAAATCTGATAATTGTTTCTTTAATATTGCTGAAATTTCAGCTGGTTTTATTTCTGCCATTTTATATGTATTTAATGGTATTTATTTAATATGTAAATTCTCTTTTTAACTGTTGTAATTTGTTTGCCACAGATGCATTGTATTGTTTATCTCCAATTCTTAGAACAAAACCTCCAATAATGGAAGCGTCTACTACGTTAGTAATAGAAATAGTGTTTGAAGAAAATTCTTTCAACTTATTTTTAACTAATACTTCTAATTCTGCAGTTAACGGAACAGCTGTAGTAACTACTGCTTGTTCAATACCGCTTGCAATATCAAATAATGTATTGAATTGTGAAGTAATTGCAGATAAAATTTCAAATCTTTTATTTGCTACTAACAATTGAAACAAACCTTTCGTTTCTGCTTGTAAAGATGGGAAAATTTCAGTCAAAGCATTCATTTTTATCGTTCCGTTTACTATAGGATTTGATAAAAATTCATGTAACTCATTATTTTCTTTTATAGCAGTACCAATAGTTTTCATATCTTTATTTACAGATGAAGCGTTGTTGCTTTCTGTAGCGATATCTATAATTGCTTTTGCGTATCTAATCGCAGCTCTTGACATAACTTTGGATTAGTTTAATTTAACATCAGCTAACATTTTCTCAACCAATTTAGTTTGAGATTCTTTGTTAGATAATTCTTCTTTTAATAATTTTTCAGCAATTTCTAAAGACAATGAAGATACTTGATTTTTGATTTCAGCAACTGCATTATTTTTTTCGCTTTCGATTGTAGCTTTCGCTTGTTCAATCATTTTTGCGCCTTGAGATTGTGCTTCAGATTTTGCATCAGCAATCATTTTTTCTTTGATAGCAGTTGCTTCTTTAATCATTGTATCTCTTTCAGCACGGGCTTGATCTAATAATTTTTGATTATCTGATTTTAAAGCCATCATTTCTTTTTTAGCATTTTCTGCCAAAAGAATAGCTTCTTTAATACCTTCTTCACGTTCGTTAACTGCATCTAAAATAGGTTTCCATGCAAACTTTTTAAGTAAAAGTATTAATCCTACGAATAAAACTGTTTGTAAGATAAATAAACCAAATGAAAATTGACCTAATAATTCTTCCATTATATATAGTGTTTAATTTTAATTTTCAAAGTAAACAATTGTTGTAACCAACCGTTACAACAATTGTTAGTTTTAATTATTTTACTGCGAATAACGCTGCAAAACCAATTCCTTCAATTAACGCTGCTGCAATAAGCATAGCGGTTTGAATTTTTCCAGTCGCTTCTGGTTGACGAGCAATAGCATCCATTGCTGATCCACCAATTCTACCGATACCTATACCAGCACCAATAACTACTAATCCAGCTCCTACAAGGTTAAGAGTTCCTTCCATAATGTATATATATTTAATTAAACATTCAATTTATTAATGAGCTTCTTCATGATGATGCTCCTCTTTAGCAGCTCCAAAATACAAAGCTGTTAACATCGTAAAAATGTAAGCTTGTAATAATGCTACTAAAATTTCTAATATTGATAATACAAAAGCCAATACAAATGATAATGGACTTCCGATTGGGCTATTAAAAGTGTACATTAATGCAATAATACTCATTATAACCACGTGTCCTGCCAACATATTTGCATACAAACGAATCATTAATGAAAATGGCTTAATGATTGTTCCTAAAAACTCGATTGGTGCTAAAATAATTTTCATTAGAGCTGGCACTCCTGGCATCCAGAAAATGTGGCCCCAATAATTACCATTAGCAGTAAACGTTGTAATGAAATAAGTAATAATTGCTAATGATGCAGTAATTGCGATATTTCCAGTAACGTTAACTCCAAGCGGCGTTAAACCAAACATATTTAAAAACCAGATAAAAAAGAAAATAGTCAATAAATGACTCATGTATTTTTTATAATGCTTTTCTCCAATATTAGGAATTGCGATTTCATCTCTAATGTAAATAACTAAAGGCTCGAAAAATCTTCCAATACCAGTAGCAATACCACCATTTTTACTGTACGATTTTCCAAGGTTTCTAAAAATCATAAACATTAATAAAGCAACGATTAAAATCATTACAATACTTTTTGTGATAGAAAAATCTAAAGGTTTTGTATTTGTAGTATGGTGTTTTTCGTCTACTTGAAAAGTTCCATTTGCATCCGTATTGTAAATCATCCCATCGTGGTGATTTATTTTGAAATATTTGCCATTTGATTCCGCAACGGCTTCACCATGGTGAAATTCAGAGGACATGAAAAAGTGTAATCCGTCTTCCCATAAAATTACTGGTAAAGGAATACCAATATGTGTTTCATGACCTGATGCTTTTCCATAAGAAAACAAATGAAAATCATGAGAATCTAATAAGTGGTGTTGAATGAATTCCGCTCTTTCTTCTTGCGCTTTGGTTTCTTCCGAAACAATTCCTTTAGTTGCAACTTCTCCATGATTTACAACTTCTGTATGTGCCGATTTTGTTACATGAGTTGTATCTGCATTAGCAAAAGTAACTACTGGAAAAACCGCAAAAAATGTGGCTATAAATAAGTGAATTGTTATTCTTGAAATCAACATAAAATATATATTCTAAAAAATAGTGTCCTAAAAATTTTTGCAAAGGTATATTTTTTTCTTTAAATTACAACACTAGAAAATTACTTTTTTGACAAAACTATTCGAAATTAAATTGGTTTATTGTTTTTTATTCAAAATGCCTATTGTTATAATCGTTTCAATTACTAGAAAACCCATAAAAACAATCAGACAATTTGTTTTTTCAATTTGATTATTTGGTAGGCTTAAAATGGGTTTTATGATGAAATAAACTATACCCGTTTTCACAAAAGTAGCTATCATAAAAACCATGCCGGTATTGTCAAAGCTTTTTTCAGACACTTTTTTTACAAGGAATAATATTATATTCAAAAACACAAAAAACAGTAAAAATAAAAGGTCAATTGAGAAATGAAATTTTTCTTCTGCATGCTTCAAACTAGGCAATAAAAAAACCAAGCGATTGATAGCATATAACGAAAAAGAAAAAAAGAAAATTCGTATAAAAAACAAGAGGTTATTTTTCATTTTTATTCAGTTGGTTGACTTGACGAATTACATTATACATGGCTAAAAAAACGCCTACAATTGTGAAAATTTTTACATAGTTTTCAGACTGGTATTTTTCATCTAAATACTGACCAAGATAAGCAAACAAAAAAATAACCATCCCCATTTGTGCCGGAATACTTATCAATTGAATCCATTTATTTAAGGGTTTTGAGTTGTTTTTTTGTGTCATTTTAGTCTGGTTTTAGACAAAATTTATTTTGATTTCATCTCGCAACTGGCTTCAAAAATGGCACCTGGTTCGATGGCTAATTTTCCAACAGTTACTTCTCCAGAAATTTTGGCTGTTTTTTTGATTCCTAGTAATTCTTCCACCACTAATTTACCATTGAACTTACCTTCAATATCTATATTTTTACAAGTAATATTACCTTCTACTTTACTTTTTGGTCCTAATACAATTTTTCCTTTACAATTGATGTCACCAATTAATTCGCCGTCTAAGCGTAAATCGGCAGTGCAAATAATATTGCCAGTAATAACGGTTTGTTCTACAATTCGATTTGTTTTACCTAGTAAATCGTAGTCTGATTTTGGCATACTTATTTAATTTTAGCTAAATATTCTTCTACGTTTTTCTTTACTTGAACCACTTTATAATCTTCATTAGAGATGATAAATGGCGTATCTTTTAATTTATAATTTTTGTGTTCTTTTAGATAATTATAAACCGATTCTGCAGTTGCTTTATTTATAATTCCGTGTAAAACAATCATGTTTTTTTCCACATTGTAAATATCATTTGACACTTTAACTTTGTTGTCACCAGATTCTTTGGCATATTTATTTAATTTTTCAATTAAGTTTATGTGCGAAAATTCATTTGGATAATTGGTTATAAAAACCAAATTATACGTTTTCGGTTTTTCTCCAAATTTTAAAGATTCCAAAACAGGAATATCTGAACTTAAAATGGATGCTATTTTTTTTGTTTCTTCGGCTTTTGGATAATTTTTTACAACTTTTTGCAACGCCATTTTATAAGCTGAAAGTCCGAATAATCTTGCTGAAATTTTTGCTTTCAAAACATCAAATTTTGCATTTAATTCATCTCCATCATATTTTTTTAGTAAGGCATCGATTTCTAAATTTGCTTCTCTAAACAATCCTTTTTCTACTTTTGTGTAGAGCTCATAAAATTCAGAATCTGCAGTAATATCGGCATTTATTGTAGTGTTATTAAATGCCGATGCATATCTGCTTTCAGGATATTCTGATAAGATTCTTTGTTTGTATGCTAGCGCTTTTTCATTATTTTTAGCGCCATACAATTGGTATAAATTATAGTAAGTTGGCAATACTAATTTGCTTTCTGGTGTGTTTACCAAAATGTCCTCAAAAGATGTTATGGCCAACTTATTTTCTTTAAGTTTTTCTTTAAAAATAGCGCCAAGTTGAAAACGAGCGTAATTGGCCTCGGTATTTAAACTATCTAAAACTTTAGTTTCTTTTGGAAGTTGATCAATGTAAAAAGAGGTTTTATATTTTGATTCAAGGCCAACTTCTTCGGTTTTATCTGATTTTTCTTCATCTGTTTCCTCTTCAGCGTTTTCAGTTTGGTTTTGATTTGAAACGGCTATTGATTTCCAATTGTCGCCATATTTAATATTACCCCATTTTTTCTTAAAATTTAATTTTCCTTGTGCAACTGTTACAGCATTATAAAAGTAAAAATTACTTTGTAGACCTACTGAATTTATGGATTGCTTAACCAAAGGGGTTTCTAAAATCGGATTTTTTGTTTTAGTAATTCCGCCTGGAAAATTTTTATCGTTAGTGCTTAAGTTATCATTAAAATTTTCGCCAGAAAACATGTCTGCTTTTTGATTATTTTTTGATAAAACTAATTTATCTGCTGCTTTTTTAGCTGCGATAGAATCTGATATTTTTAAATTGGCAATGTAATTTTGATAAAATTTAATTTTTTCAGAACCAGACATATTAGAAACACTGATAATACTATCTGAATGATGAATAATGTCTTGATATTTTACAACATCTGTAATTACATCTAATTTCTTTTTTGTAGGTTTGAATTCCTTGTTTTTTTCTGGTAAATGAACCAAAGTTGAATCTAAATATTTTTTTACGGAATGGAAATTTTGTTTTCTGTAGTAGATATCCGAAATATTTCTATAGTTTAAAGCTGCCAAATATTTATCTGCCGAAATATTTTTCAACGATTTATTATAGTTTGAAATCGCTAAATTTTCATTTCCTCTTCTATCATAAAAAACAGCTCTTTGATGATGGATTACATCTCTATAACTTTTATTTTCAATGTTTTCAAATAATTTATCTAGATTTTTATGGAAAGCTACCGTATCTCCTTTTTCAAAATCAAACTGAGTAGCTTGTTTCAAATGCGCATAAATAGTATAACTACGTGGCGACTTGCGTTTCATATCAATTACTTCCTGATAGGCTATAAAGGCGCTGTCTGCGTAATTTAACTTCTCATACAATTGCCCTAAAATAAAAGTATAACGTGCTTTTTCTTCTTTTAATTTTGTTTCTTTTTTTGATATTTTTACTGATGCTAGTGCGCTATCTAAAACATTTTTTTTAATATAGGCTTGCGCTAAAACGGAATGAATATCCGCCAAATCCTGACCCGAAACTTTTTGTCCTTTTAGCGTTCTATTTAAGTTTTTTATGGCTAGTTGTTCGTTTTCTAATTTTAAATTGACTTTTTCACGCCACACTTGTGCTTGGTAGACATTATTACTTGTTGGATATTTATATAAAATATAATTAAATGCTTCCATAGCTGGCAAATAACGGTGTTCGTAATACCTAGATTTGCCCAACATCAAATAAGATTCGTCAATTTGATTGTTTTTTTCATATCCGCCAATGTTCATCGAATGTTTCTGAATGGCTTTTGTAGCCTTAGTTTCGGCACGTTCAAAATTTGAGTTTTTGGTTACTGCACCTTCTTTTTGTTCTGTTGGCAAAATTTGCATACGTTCTAATGGAAGTAGGTCCCAAAAATCATCCGAATAAGTAGCTTTTACATCTGCAATTCCTTTTTGCATCGCCAGATCTCCATTATATAAAACATTATATTTTGTATTTGTGGAATGCCACTTTCTATTTATATAATTATCTTTTTTGGTAGAACATGCCAAAAGAATGGCAATACTACCAATTGTAAGTAACTTTTTTAATTGTGTGTTTTTCAATGTAATATGGTTTTTATAAATAACTTTATTTTTGGTTATTTAGTGTGCAAACGTGTAAAAATAAGTTTTTTTTTTGAAAAATGAACATTACTTTTTTAAGATTATATCATTTCAATTAATTCTAATGCTTTGTTAATGCTTTTTACATTTTCAAAAGTTATTAAAAGTCGTAATCCGTTTTTGGTTTGTTTTTCTTTTACTTTACATAAATTTCCGTTTTGTTGTGCAAATTTCATCACATTCATAAAACGGTTACTTTGGTAAAAATTAGATTGCTGGTCGCCAATAAAATAACCAATCATTTTATTTTGTTTCAGAATTAATCTTTCTAAACCAATTTGTTTGGCTTTCCATTTTATTCGAACACTGTTTAATAGTGAAGCCGCTTCACTTGGTAAAGGTCCAAATCGGTCAATTAACCTTTTTTCATATCCTTCTAATTCCGAATTATTTTTTACGGAGCCTAATTCGTTATACAAACTCAATCGTTCTGAAATGCTATTAATATATTCATCTGGAAACAGCAATTCAAAATCGGTATCAATTTGAAATTCTTTTACAAATTCTTTGGTTTCAATATCGTTTTCTTCTTCGTATAAATTGGCAAATTCATTTTCTTTTAATTCGTCAATGGCTTCATTCATGATTTTTTGATAGGTGTCAAAGCCAATTTCATTTATAAAACCACTTTGTTCGCCACCTAACAAATCGCCTGCTCCACGAATTTCTAAATCTTTCATTGCAATATTAAAACCACTACCTAATTCTGAAAACTGAACTAAAGCATTGATTCGTTTTCTGGCATCATCCGTCATAACAGATTCGGGTGGCGTGATAAAATAGCAAAATGCTTTTTTATTGCTACGTCCTACTCTACCTCGCATTTGATGTAAATCTGAAAGGCCAAAATTATTGGCATTATTAATGAAAATCGTATTCGCATTTGGTACGTCTAAACCGCTTTCAATTATTGTTGTAGCCACCAAAACATCAAATTCGCCTTCTATAAAAGCCAACATTAATTCTTCTAGTTTTTTCCCTTCCATTTGTCCGTGTCCAATTCCTACTTTGGCATTGGGAACCAATCGCTGAATCATTCCGGCAACTTCTTTAATGTTTTCGATGCGATTATTGACAAAAAAAACTTGTCCGCCACGTTCAATTTCATACGAAATGGCATCACGAATGGTTTCTTCATTAAAGCGAATAACGTTGGTTTCTATTGGATATCGATTTGGCGGCGGCGTAGTAATAACTGATAAATCGCGAGCTGCCATTAATGAAAATTGTAGCGTTCTAGGAATGGGTGTAGCGGTTAAAGTAAGCGTATCAATATTTGCGGCAATGGTTTTTAATTTGTCTTTTACATTCACGCCAAATTTTTGTTCCTCATCTACAATAAGCAAACCTAAATCGCGGAATTTTACATTTTTATTTACCAACTGATGTGTTCCGATTACGATGTCTATTTTTCCTTCCTCTAATCCGTTTAAGGTTTCTGATTTCTGTTTTGCAGTTCTAAATCGGTTCAAATAGCTTACCGTTACGGGCATGTCTTTTAACCTTTCTGTAAATGTCCTGTAATGCTGATAGGCCAAAATAGTTGTTGGTACCAAAATTGCGACTTGTTTTCCATTATCAACTGCTTTAAATGCGGCTCGAATAGCTACTTCAGTTTTTCCGAAACCCACATCGCCGCAAACCAATCTATCCATAGGACGATCGTTTTCCATGTCCATTTTTACATCGTGTGTAGCCGTAATTTGATCGGGCGTATCTTCGTAAATAAAAGAACTTTCTAATTCTTTTTGCATATAAGAATCCGGACCGAAAGCGTAGCCTTTTTCCAAACGACGTTTCGCGTATAACTGAATTAAATTAAACGCAATATGTTTAACCCGCGCTTTTGTTTTTTGTTTTAATGCCTTCCAAACGCCGCTTCCTAATTTATAAATTTTTGGTACTGCGCCTTCTTTTCCAGAGTATTTTGAAATTTTATGAAGCGAATGAATACTTACATAAACAATATCATTATCGGCATACATTAATTTAATAGCTTCTTGGGTTTTGCCTTCCACTTGAATTTTTTGTAGGCCACCAAATTTTCCAATTCCGTGATCGATATGCGTTACATAATCGCCAATAGATAATGCGGTAAGTTCTTTTAAAGTAACAGTTTGTTTTTTAGCCGCGTTATTTTTGATAGAAAATTTATGGTACCGTTCAAAAATTTGATGGTCTGTGTAACAGGCGATTTGTAACTCTGTGTCTATGAACCCTGAAAACAAGGGAAAAACAATGTTTTCATATTTGTCTTTTACATGCAAAGCGGCATTTTCATCAATATCCTTAAAAATTTCTTTGAATCTTTTCGCTTGGTTTTCGTTTGATGAAAATAAATAATTCTTAATTCCGTTTTGGAAATTGTCGTTCAAATTATTAATCAATAAATCGAATTGTTTGTTGAACGATGGCTGTGGTTGCGTATAAAATTCGACGATTTTTTCCGATTTAAAAACTGGGTTTTTATCTAATTCGATTATCGAAAAATCTAAGGCGCGTTTTAAAAATGTTTCCTGATTTACGAATAATTCTTCAGGTTTAGCATGATTTATCGTTAGCGTTAATTTCGAATAGGCCTCTTTTGCTTTCTCGAATAATCGGTCTAATTTCCCACCTAATAAATCGGTATTTTGAAGGACAATAACGGTTTTTTCTGAAATATAATCTAAGAAATTTTCACGATTTTCTTGTAATATTTTATTTTCAACATTGGGTATAATGGCAATTTTTGTAACTTTTTCTTTAGATAATTGCGTTTCAATATCAAACGTTCGAATACTATCAATTTCATCACCAAAAAACTCTATTCGATAAGGCACATCATTTGAAAAGGAAAATACATCAATTATTCCACCTCGAACAGAAAATTCACCAGGTTCGGATACAAAATCTACGCGTTTAAAATGGTATTCAAAAAGCGTTTCGTTAATAAAATCGATAGATAATTTATCGTTAACACTAAGTTTTAAAGTGTTTTTATCTAATTCTTTTCGGGTAACTACTTTTTCAAAAATGGCATCTGTGTAAGAAACAATAATGGCTGGTTTTTTTCGAGAATTAATCCTATTTAATACCTCAGCTCGTAATAAAACGTTGGCATTATCTGTTTCTTCTATCTGGTAGGGTCGACGATAAGAACCTGGATAAAAAAGTACGTCTTGGTTATTAATTAAGGCTTCTAAATCATTTAAGTAATAAGCCGCTTCTTCCTTGTCATTAAACAATAATAAAAAAGGAAGTTCCAATTTTTTAAACAAAGCATCCATCACAAATGAAAGCGATGAACCTACCAAACCGGTAGCATTTATTTTTTTTCTGGACGCAAAAAGTTCAGCAATTTGTCCAATTTTTGGATGTTGCTGATATTTTTGAATGATTGCTGATTTGCTCAATTTATAGTATTTTTTGTCAAAAAAAGTAATTCATTTACCTAAAAACTACTTCGTTTTTAGAATTTCTTTCTGCTCTAAATCGTCAAAGTTTATCGCTTTTGCATTTCGGGTGGTATCGCTAATACTTATGATTTTTGGCTCGCCAATTTCAGTTGGAATTCTGTTTTTAATTATAATTTCTTCGCACTGCATGTAAAAAGCGTGAAGTTCTTTATTTATGGCTGCAATTAAATTCTGAACTTTTTCATGTGGTACAACATCTAAAGAAAAATAAGTATCAAGCGCTAATATTTTGGTTTGTAACGCTACAATTCTGCTTCTTACTTGCGGAATATTAAATCCTTGAGGTACATTTTCATGTAAAATACTAGATTTTGCAACTAAATTTAAAACCTTGTGTTTAAAAGCGCTAATAGATGATTTGGGTTTTTGCTGCAGCTCTTCTTCAAAATTTTTCCACTCTTGCCATTGATTTAAAACGCCACGCACTTCTGGGCTATTCATAGGAATGTTTAACTGCCAAGCTTTGTTAATTTGTTCAAAAGATTCACGGTTTTTTTTCTCCATTTTTTCCACAAGTAGTACTTGCTCGTCATTTTGTTTACACGAAAAAAACAAAAGACTGCTAAAAACAGATAGTATAAGTAGTTTAAAAAAATTCATTCTTTTACAATTATGAGTCGCAAATTTACAAATGTTTCCACGATTTTTTTTAAAATTACGTTAAATATATTATTAATAATTTGAATATCTGCTTTTTACGAAATTCGAAAAAAACGTTCAAAATAACGCTTTGTTATTGTCAATATTTTATCTTTGTAAGACAAAACTACTAACTATGCAAACCAAAATACTAATCATTGGCGCTTGTGGTCAAATTGGCACCGAACTTACCTCTAAATTACGCGCAACTTATGGCGTGGAAAACGTAATTGCTTCCGATATTAGAAAATTAGAAAACGACGTAGTAAATAATGGCATTTTTGAAGTTATAAATGCATTAGATTATAATCAGATTCAGCAATTAATTGAAAAATACCATATCACGGATGTGTATTTAATGGCTGCCTTATTATCTGCAACTGCCGAAAAAAATCCCGCTTTTGCATGGGACTTAAACATGAATTCATTATTTCACGTATTAAATTTAGCCAAAGCAGGAAAAATAAAAAAAATATTTTGGCCTTCAAGTATAGCAGTTTTCGGACCTACAACTCCAAGAGAAAACACGCCTCAATATACCATTATGGAGCCAAGTACCGTATATGGAATTTCAAAACAAACAGGCGAACGTTGGGCAGAATATTATCATAAACAATATGGTGTAGATATTAGAAGTATCCGATATCCGGGTTTAATTAGCTGGAGTACGGAAGCAGGTGGCGGAACAACCGATTATGCTGTTGATATTTATCACAAAGCAATTACCGAAGGAAAATTTACAAGTTTTTTATCTGAGAATTCAGCTTTGCCTATGATGTATATGGACGATGCGATAAAAGCTACTATTAGTATTATGCAAGCCGATGCAGAAGAAATAAAAATTCGTTCTTCGTACAATTTATCTGGAATGAGTTTTACTCCGAAAGAATTAGCTACAGAAATCAAAAAACATTATCCAAATTTTACGATTAAGTACGAGCCTGATTTTCGTCAGAAAATTGCGGATAGTTGGCCAGCGAGTATTGACGATAGTGAAGCCAGAAAAGATTGGGGTTGGAAAAATGATTTTGACATTGAAAACATGACCGTTGACATGTTTAAAAATTTGAAAGCAACAATTTATAAATAAAATTTATTTGTCAATCTGAACTTGTTTCAGATTCTAGAAAAATTAAGTAGAATCTGAAACGAGTTCAGATTGACATATCTTTATTCAGGTTGACAAATCATTATTTAGTTTGGTTTTTTAGTTTTTCAATTTCTTTGTCTTCAATAAGTGCTTTTATTTTTAACACTTCATCCATATTATCATTTGGAATGGTCATTGACAACACATAATGTTTTATTTTCCAATTACCGTTTTTGTCAACTACCAAAACGCCGCTTCCTCTGCAAATTTTCATCTGCGTGTTTAACAATTCATCAAACCAAGCCATTTTCCTATCCGATGAAAAATAAATATTTCGTTCTAATTTAGTAAAACTCCATGCTTTTCCTTTATCAAAATAGGGTTTTGAAAATTGTATAAATGCAGGTTTGTTCCAGTTTTCAGTGGCATCGGTTCCAATATAAATGGCATCATCTGTCATCGCATTGAAATATGAATTAAAATTTGCTTCAGCTGCAGCTTGGTGCCAATTATCTAGAACTAGATTAATTTCCGATTCTTGATTTATTTGATTTGCTATTTGATTCGATTTACATCCAATTAAAACTAATCCGATTACAATCACTATAATTTTTCTCATTCTAATAATTTTTTAGTTACGGTGCTACTTGCAATTTTGGAAGCTATAAATCCTAAAATTACAATGGTGAATAATACAATTAAAACATTTTTAATTTCGAAAACAACTGGATAGGCTAATGTTGAATTAATCATTATTAATTCAAATTGTTGCTGAATTAAAACTACAAAAATTCCTAAAATCAAACCCAAAATTCCCCCAAAAATAGAAATAATGTTTCCTTGAAATAAGAAAATATTTTTTAAATATTTAATTTCTGTTCCTAAATTATATAAGGTTTTTAAATTGGTTTTCTTTTCAATTATCATCATTATTATGGCACCAATTAAATTAAATAACGCAATAATAATCACCAAAGTAAAAATAAGATAAACCACAATGTTTTCGGTATTAAGCATTTTATACAACGCATCATTTAATTGCGCTCTGTTTTTGACTTTTACTTGATTTGGAAATATTTTATTAATGGTTTCTATTGCATCTTTTTCCGATACATTTTGCGCCATTTTAAAATCTATGTAAGTTAACTGATTCGGTTTATAATTTAATAAACTTTGTGCCAATGGAATTGAAGAAAAAATATATTTTTCATCAACATCTTCGCTAACTTGAAATATCCCGGAAGTGAGTAAGGGCGATTTATTAAAAGCTTCCTCTGGGTTTTCAATCATTCCAGAACCTGGTTTAGGAATATATACTTCTAAAACGTTATTAAAATCGAAAAGTCCTAAAGCTAATTTTCTCGAAATTCCAGAACCCACTACAACCTGATTGGTGTTAGTTTCCAACCAATCGCCAGCATATAAAAATGTATTAAATGCATTGACTAGACAAAAATTGGCATCAACACCTTTCAGGTATGCTACTTGCTCTTTATTTTTATAATAAAACAAGGCGCGCTCTTCAACAATTTTTGAGTAATTAGTAAATTCCTTTGAAGATTTTAACTGTGCTTCTTGCGTTTCAGAAATGAAGAAAGATTTGCCTACAAGGGTTTCAATTCGTAAATCGGGATCGGTTGCATTGGTAAAGCTTAAACTAAAATCGCGCAAGCCGCTAAAAACAGAAAGCACAACGAAAAGTGCCATGGCGCCTACAATAATTCCAAAAGAAGCTATAAACGTAATCACATTTATGGCGGTAGTTTTAGACAAACTAAACGCGTATCTTTTGGCTATGTAAAACGGAAAATTCAAATTATGATCTTTTTCTTTTTTCTAATAATTCTGGATTTTCAATAGGATTGTCTTTTCTAGAAAGTGCATTGTCAATTTTTTCAATATAATCTAAACTGTCGTCAATGAAGAAAATTAAGTTGGGCACGCGTCTTAATTGTAATTTTACACGTTGCGATAAATCGTGTTTAATTAAAGGCGCGTTACTTTTAATAGCCGCTAATAATTCCGGTCCTTTTTCGGAAGGAAAAACACTTAAATAAACCTTTGCAATTGATAAATCTGAAGTTACATTTACTTTAGAAACAGAAATAATTAAGTTAGAAATTGCATTTTTTCTAATTTCACCTTGTAAAATATCTACTAAGTCTGTTTGCAATAATGCACCAATTTTTTTTTGTCTATTTGTTTCCATGTGGCAAAAATACAATTTTTACTTACAAAATAAGCAGAAATACGTTTATGAATGTTTATTTTTGCATATTAAATCCTGTAAAAATGAGAAAAATAGAACATATAGGTATAGCCGTTCATGATTTAGAAAATTCGAATGAACTGTTTTCAAAACTTTTTGGTCAAGCAGCTTACAAAACAGAAGAAGTAGCCAGTGAAGGTGTAAAAACCTCTTTTTTTATGTGCGGACCAAATAAAATTGAATTATTAGAAGCCACGAATGAAAACAGCCCGATTGCTAAATTTTTAGAAAAAAAGGGCGAAGGCATTCATCACATCGCTTTTGATGTGGAAGATATTTACGCGGAAATAGAGCGACTAAAACTTGAAGGTTTTACCGTTTTAAATGAAACGCCAAAAAAAGGAGCCGACAATAAATTAGTGGCTTTTTTACATCCAAAAACCACAAATGGGGTATTGATTGAACTTTGCCAAGAAATTAAATAGATTGATTTAATAAAAGTTCGTGATATTTTTTAAATCGCATAAAAAAAGATTTGCTTGCAATTAAAAATAGTAGTAATATTGCACCTCCAATAGAGGTCCTATAGCTCAGTTGGTTAGAGCACCTGACTCATAATCAGGTGGTCCCTGGTTCGAGCCCAGGTGGGACCACAACAAAACCCTTGTAAGTATCAGTATTTACAAGGGTTTCTTATTAAAAAGTTGAGCAAAAAGTTGAGCAAAACCGAATGCTCAACTTTTTTTGTTAGGGGTTTTAAAGAATTTTTAATTAATTTGGTTATGGAAAATTGGTTATGGAAGAATTAATAATTAGTTTTGTTAAATAATCCTCAGGGATTTTATTAAATTTAATAAATTATGAAAAAATTATTATTAACTACATTATCAATTTTGATTTTGTTTTCTTGTTCAAATGACAAAGAAACTGAAATTACAAATAATTTTCAAAAATGGAAATATAAAGTAAATGGTGTTCAATATGAATGGGAGGGAGATTCAAATGTAATCTCAAGCTGGGGCAGCAGTTTTTTTTCGGAACAAAGCTCTTTTACAAAAATAAACCTCAGTAAAATTGAAGACCCAATTCGATTTTTTAATTTTAAAATTCCAACATTAAATAATGGTGAATATATATTAGCGGGTGGAAATAATTCATCTGCAAATTTAGTTGTTTCTACTTTAATAACTTATTACACTGATAGTTCACATAAAATAAATTTTAAAATCACTAATACCTCGGAAAATAAAATTACAGGAACATTTTCAGGAGAATTATATCGTGAAAACAATATGGGTAATCCAATAGTTGTAAATATTACTGAAGGATATTTTGAAGCAATAAGAGAATAAATTAACCTCATATATCATATGGCCTCAGGTTATTTAAATTATATTTATTAATTCAATAGGGGCGTTGAAATCAAATGAAAAATGAAAAAAATTATATTCATAATTTCAATTTTTATTATTTCATCATGTGCAAATGATGCTGAAAATGATACTGAAAATAATTCTAATGGAAATTATATTGAATTTAAATTAGGAAACGAAATATTTAAAGCAACTAATGGTACCCATGGCACATTTGATGATTGGAATTTTTATGAACTAGAAAACAAAAAGTTAAAAGGTGTTGTAGGTTATGATGGGTTTACGATTTTTATTGAAGATTTAAATAATACAATGTATGGTGATTATGTAATGGGTTTTCGATATTCAAATCCATATATTACAAATACCACATTAAATACTACATGCAATAATAATGTAATTTTATTTTATAATGTAACAATAACTAGAAACGATAATATTATAGGGGGAGTTATTGAAGGATTTTTTTCTGGGAAAATTGGGAAAGCCTCATCAATCCCTTGTTTTGATTGTTGTCATTATATTTATAATTTTTCAGGGAAATTTAGGGTGAAAATAAAGTAATAAATTTGACTTCAATATTACAGCTACCACAAAAAAACCTTTATAAGTTTCTGTATTAAAAAGGGTTTATTATTAAAAAGTTGAGCAAAACCGAATGCTCAACTTTTTTTGTTTGATTAAACTTATGTTTTTTTTATTTGTAAAGAAAATTTGTAAAACTAATATTTCTTATATTTGCATCTTTAGAGATTGTATTCAATTATAAGTTTATTTAGTTTGCTTTTGTTATTTATTTAGTTAAATTTTAAATTATTTGAATTAAATTGGGAGTAATCCGAAAAGCCAATAAAATACAGAAGTAGGAAAAACTTAATTTTTAAAACATGAAAACTAACTCATTTATATATTTATTGTTAACTATTTTTTTATTTGGTTGTAGTTCATCCGATGACGATAATGCTAATGTAGATAACAATGTTTATTTTAATTTCACATTAAACGGCAAAAATTATAGTAGTAATGTAGATGGAGGACTTCTTTGTATGGTTGCTCAACCCAATCAGAGTGGTTCTGAAGTTAATTTATTAATGAACCATAACAACCCGGCTAATAATACAACTACTTGCGGGGTTAGTTTGCTTGGCATAAACAATAGTGTAGGAACTACTAACAATTGTATTTTTGGTTTAATTTCTGGAAACGATTATATTACTTGTAATAATTTAAGTGTAGTCTTAACAGAAGTTGGAGATTTTTACGTAGGGACATTTAGCGGTAATATTAATGTATTTTCTATAAGTCCTCCAAGTGATGAAACAATTTCTGGTTCAGGTAGTTTTAGAGTTCGAAAATCAATTTAATTATTTATCCTTTACCAGAAAAAAATATTAAATAAAAAGTTGAGCATTAGGTTTTGCTCAACTTTTTTGTTTGGTTTAAATATTAGCTTTTTTTATTTTTCCTTATTAATTACATTTATATTTTTAAGTTAAGATTATTCGATTCACTATTATATACATCATTTTTTGGTGTTTTACCGTTTTTATTATCTAAATATAAAAAGTTTTATAACACAAAAAACATCTTAATTGGAAATTTTGTTTTTTGGGGTTTTATTATTTTATTCCCTCATAATTATTATAATTCATCTTTTTTATATTATGTAAATAAATCATTCAATTCTATATTAAATTATTACCAGTACTTTTTCTCATTAATTTGCATAAGTGCTCTTATTTATGATTATTTTGAATCTAAAGGCAAAAAAATAATACAAATTGAAAAGTATAAAATTTTGTTCAAATCATTTATTGTTGGTATGGTATTTTTAATTCCTTTAACGACATTAATTTTAATATCTACACTTACAAAACACAGGGTGTCCTCTGAAGAATTAACAACGTTTAATGAAAGAAATTTAAATTTTGATGGGTATTGGTATTTTATTAATTCTGATTCAACAAGAGTTGACAAGTTAAACTTAGATTTAATTTCTAATATTTCTACCGATGAGAATGGTGATATTATAGTAAATGTTACTGCAGAAGTTGATGAATACGAATCAAATAAATTTACTAAAAACAACTTTAAAACAATTTTAGAAATAGATTATTCATCAAATTTAATTTTCCCAATAAAATTTGATGAATCATTTCAAATAAAATCCATAAAAAATGAAATTCTTACCTGTATTGTTAAAACTTCGGAAGGAAAAAGTATTAATATTATTGCTAAAAGAGAAATATCGGAACTTGAAGCTATAATAAATAACAAAAAAAATTCAGTGAATATTAATGAAAATAATGAAAAAATAAATTATTTGTCATTTAAAAATTATGAAGAGTCAGATTTAGTTTATTATATTTTTGAAGATGATAAAGGCACTAGCTATAATTTTAGTAGTATACCAAACACTTATGAATTAATTGATGAAAACAATAATATTAATCAACAATATTTTAATAAGAAATTCAAAATTAAGTGGAAAGCTGTAGCTGGTACCGACGAAGAGTTTGGGTACCCGTATAATGAAATTATTAGTATTGAATTAATAAATTAGTATACTAGGTAGGTCCAATAACAAAAAGCCTTCACAGAAATGTGGAGGCTTTTTGTTTTTATACCTTCATTAAAAACCAAAAAATCCGATATTTTACTGGTATTAGAATCTAAATCTAGCAACTTTATTTTGCATAAATTATTCATTTCCAATGTTAAGTTTTCGCCAAAACTAAAAACTTAACATTGGATATTTAATATTTAATTTACCTTTGCATAACATTTAATTAACATTAGAACAACAAAAAATACATAAAATGGAAGAAAAAAAACAAATTGAGGAAACAAATCAAGCAGAAAAAGTAGTAACTAGTAGTGTAACACCACAAAAAAAAGTTACTCCAGTTAGAAGAACTGCTACAAGAAAACCGGTTGTAAAAAAAGAAGTTGTAACAAAACCTGCTATAACACCAACTAGAACTCCAAGAGTGAGAAAACCAATTGAAGTGAAACCAGTTGAAAAAATTACTGCTCCTACAGAAAGTAAAACTGCTGTAATTGCAGAGAAAAGTGTAAGTGGTATTGTAGTGGAAATTACTCCTGCAAATCATGAAACAAAAAAATTAGAAAAAAATAACATTAAAAAATTGAAAAAGATGAGTAAAAAAATCACAGAAAAAGAAAAGAAAGAGAAAGCAAAGCAAAAAGAAAAACAAGCTGTAGCTAAAGCAAAACAAAAAGAAAAGGAAAAGAAAGCTAAGAAAAAGAAAAAAGAAAAAGCTAAGAAAGAAAAAGCAAAAATGAAGTTAAAAGCTAAAACAGCTAAGAAAAAAGCAGCAGCTAAAAAGAAAAATTCGAAAGCAAAATCGAAGAAAAAATAGATAAAAGTTTGCCCTAAAAAAAAATCGGAACAATTGTTCCGATTTTTTTTTGTTAGTTTAATAGTTGACTAATTTCTTAGTTCATACATCCTAGCTATATATTTTCCCACCACATCAAACTCTAAATTTACTTTTGTGCCAATTTCAAAAGTATGAAAAATAGTATGTTCGTACGTATATGGAATAATTGCCACGCTAAAACTGTCTTTAGCTGAATTTACTACTGTTAAACTGGTGCCATTTACCGTAATAGAACCTTTTTCGATAGTAATGTTATTTAGATTGGCATCAAATTCAAATGTAAATTCCCAGCTGCCACTTTTTTCTTGAATAGTTGTACAAACTGCGGTTTGGTCAACATGGCCTTGTACAATGTGTCCGTCTAATCTGTCGCCCAATTTCATGGCTCTTTCAATATTTACTTTGTCGCCAATTTTCCACAAACCTAAAGTAGTTTTATTTATCGTTTCTTGGATAGCTGTAACTACGTGTTTGTTGTCAAAAATTTCTACAACGGTCAAACAAACACCATTATGTGCCACACTTTGGTCAATTTTTAACTCATTCGTAATATTTGTTTGAATTGTTAAGTGTACATTTCCCTGATCTTTTTTGATATCTGAAATTATTCCGAGAGTTTCTATGATTCCTGTAAACATATGACGGTTTATTTTTATAAATTTGCATCAAAATTAAGAAATAAAAATGGTAAAACATTCGGAAAATATAATTGTTGGTGTTTCTATTGGAGACATGAACGGCATTGGACCAGAAGTAGTGTTAAAAACATTCGAAGATACACGAATGTTAG
>CAMDGB010000017.1 GCA_945897915.1 Chryseobacterium gleum
AAAACGACGACTATCTGTAGTGGTGACGCTTTTACTGTTATTCCGTTAAACAATGCTCCAACAGAAATTGTTCCAAATAATATAACATATACTTGGAGTGTTTTAGATAATCCAGATGTTACAGGAGAAATAAATGGCGGGCCACAAGCGTCTATAAGTCAGGTATTAACAAATACTACCAATATAGATCAAATTGTTGTTTATACCGTTACACCAGTCTCGGGTACATGTATTGGTAATACATTTACTGTTACAGTAACTGTTAATCCTAGACCAAAAATTTTAGATAAACAATTGGAAACTTGCAGCGGCGAATCATTTAGTTATTTACCTATTGATAATGCTCCAACAGAGATTATACCACTAGGGACAACTTATTCTTGGACATTTGTAGATAATGTAAATGTTACTGGTGAAGCAAATGGTATAAATCAATTACAATTTGTACAGTTAAATTTAATAAATATTACAAACATAAATCAGATTGTGGTTTATACTGTAACAGCTACTTCTGGTTCTTGTTCAAGTACTTTTGAAATTCAATTGACTGTTAAACCTAAACCTTTTGTGCCGAATCCTTCTGGATTAACAGATACAAGATGTAGTGGTGATACATTTGTAGTAATTCCACAAAATGGTATTCCAACATCAGCGACCATAGTTCCTGCGGGAACAACTTATAGTTGGACTTATGTTGATAATCCTAATGTTACAGGTGAATCAAATGGATTTAATCAGCCAACAATTACACAAGTATTAACCAATTTAACCAATGTTAATCAAAGTGTTCAATATACGGTAACACCTTTAAGTGGAACTTGTCAAGGTCTTCCATTTACAGTTGTGTTTTGGGTAGAACCTAAACCATTTATACCTAATGTGATTGAAACAGTATGCGACGGTAGTTCATTTATACTGACACCTGTAAATGGTTCAGTACCAACTACCAATACCATTGTTCCTAATATAACATTATATTCTTGGACTGCTTGGACTGCTACTACATCCGGAAATGTTACAGGTTTCATAACGGGATCCAATCAACCATTTTTTAATAGTGGTATATTAGTAAATAATGACCTTACAGTACAAACGGTAATTTATACAGTTACTCCAACTTATTTTGTACCATCAAATCCTGGTGTTCCAAGATGTATTGGAGATCCATTTACAATTACAGTGTCTGTTAATCCAGGAGTTGACGATAATGCAGTTATTACTAATATCGCATGTAGTTATAGTCCGCTATATGGAGGAAGTATTATTTTAAATCCTGTTGGAGTTGGACCATTAACTTATGTTTGGACTTATACAGGAACTGGAATAAACGCCATAACCAACCCTGCATTACAAAACCAATTAAATTTATGTCCTGGAAATTATCAAGTTCAAATTACTGATGCATTAAATTGTATCTATACGTTTAATTATGTGATTCAGCCACCAACTCCAATAGTGAGTTCACTTGTAACATTACAAAATATTTCTTGTAATAATGTTAATATACCGCCGTGTGATGGTTATATTGAATTAGCAGTAACAGGTGGAACACCATTCGCTACTCCAAACCCTACTACAGGGCAAGTTTATACATTTGAATGGTATAAAGAAACCCCATTAGGATCTGGAAACTTCACGTTAATAACATCAGGAAGCCCAATATTAATGAATGCTTGTGTTGGTAATTATAAATTAAAAGTTGTTGATGCGAATGGATGTATTCATTGGTCGGTTCCATATTTAATTGAAAATCAGTTTACCTTAATCAATTTGGTTGAAAATATTTCAAATTATAATACTTTTGAAATTAGTTGTTTTGGGACAAATACTGGTTATGTTCATAATGTATTATCAGGTGGTTCAGGAACCTATAATTATGTGTTTTTGAATCAAACGACAGGAGTTATTATTTCACAGGGTGTTATTAATGCTCCTATACCGACCCCTCCTGGTACTGTGAATTTAAACTTTGATAATCTTTTTTCTGGAACGTATCAGTTAACTATAACAGATCCATTTTGCCCAAACAACATAGTGAGGACTTATGTATTAGATCAACCAACTGCACTTCAATCATCAAGCACGTTGGTTTCACTCCCAGTTCAATGTTATAACGGAACAGCTACTTATACCGTAACAGCTACTGGTGGGGTTGCTCCATATACTGGGACAGGAAATTACATATTAGCCGCAGGTGTTCACACTATATTGATAACTGATGCTAATGGATGTCCAACTACACAAGTAATTACAGTTACTCAGCCAACAGTACTTGATCCACAAGTTGTACTTACAAGTCCTATTTTATGTTTTGGAGGAACTGCCCAAGTTACAGTGTCAGCAACAGGAGGAACAGGAGCCTATACAGGAACAGGAACTTTTACTGTTACAGCAGGAGGACCTTATAATTATACAGTAACTGATGCCAATGGTTGTACGAAACAAGTTTCTATTACAGTTACTCAACCAAGTCAATTAACTTTTGTTATTGATTCGGCTCAAAACCCAACTTGTAGTCCTGATCGTTCATATTCAAATGGTTCAATTTGTATTACAATTAGTGGAGGAACAAATCCAACTCCAATTGGAGCAGGATGGGTAAATATTGGTGGTAACAAATGGTGTCTTAACAATCTTTCTGCAGGAAATTATGTAATTAATGTTACTGATGTAAATAGTTGTGCTTCAACTGGTGTTCAAAATGTCACACTAACAAGACCAACACCTTTACAAGCATTTATAAATACTAATATCCAGGTCAATTGTGCTACTTCTACAGTAACACAAAATAATTATGTATTTGCCAATGGAGGTACCCCTCCATATACATTTACTTGGTCTGGAGGAGTAGCATGTAATCCAGCTAATCCGCAATGTATGACAACTACTATAAATGGTAATTATATTGCTTATGTGAATGATGCTGAAGGTATTGCAAATGGATGTCCACCGATAGAAGTACCATTTGTAGTAAATTTAATTGAAATAGGTAAACCATCATTTACTTACTCTTCATATGCATCTATTAACTGCGGTTCATTAGCAATTAAAGATCCAATATTATTTACGAATACTTCAACAGGTGATTATTCAACGTTAAACTGGTTTGTAAACGGAGTTTTAGTATCAAATCTAGAAACATTTACATATGAATTTGATGAAGTAGGAGACTATACTGTAACGCTTACAGTAAATTATACAATAGCTGGTATTACCTGTACGTATTCTGCGACAGAAGTATTAAGCATTACTAATGGATATGATATAGTAATCCCTAATGCATTTACTCCAAATGGAGATGGTGTAAATGATACCATAAGACCTGTATATAAATGTATGGATAAAATGGAAATGAGTGTATATGATACTTGGGGTTCACTATTGTATTTTGAGGAAGATACAGATTTAAAAGGATGGGATGGAACTATTAATGGTAAGGAAGCTGAAAATGGCAACTATATCATTGTAGTTCGTGCTACCACTTTTGCAGGAAAAGATTTATTTATTAATGGTCCAGTTACACTTATAAAATAGTTATGAAAAAGAAAATATATAAAATAGTTGTATTGTATTTATTTACAAATTTATGTTTCGCACAAGATCCAATATTTACTCAATTTTTTATGGTTCCTGAAACATTAAATGCTGGATTTACAGGTGCAAAAGGTTCGACAAATGCGGGTATTATTCACAGAACCCAATGGCCTGGTCTTGATTTTAGTGTAAATACTCAATTTGCCTACGTTAATAATTGGTTTGAAGAAATTAATAGTGGTTTAGGGTTTTCTATATTAAATCATAAAGAAACTAAAACTAGGTATGATTTTACGCAAGCGAATATAAATTATTGTTACGCAGTTAATTTATATGATGATTGGTATTTTAGACCAAGTATATCTCTTGGTTTTGGAGCTAAAGATTTTAGTTTTAATAATTTATTATTAGAAGATCAAGTAAATATTTATGATGGTGTTATTAATACTACAAGTATGGATCCGATTCAGTTAAATGATAAATTAAATTTCTTTGATTTTGGTGCTGCATTTTTAATTAATAATAATAATTCTTGGTTTGGATTAAATCTTAGACATCTAAATAAACCAAATATTTCTTTAAAATATCAAGGTAATGGAGGTTTAGATATATTTTTATCTGCACATGCAGCTTATCAAATTCAAAGAAGTGAATATACTAGAAATTATGATGAAGAAGGATTGTATTTATTGAGTAATTTTATGATGCAGGGTCCATATAACAGATTAGATGTTGGAACTCAATATGTATTTGATAAATTTTCATTTGCCGTATTAGCTGCAACAAATCCAATGAAAGCATCTCCCCAAAGTCATTTTTTAACATCTATTAATGCTAATGTTGGATTTAAATGGGAAGGTTGGAAATTTGGTTATTCATATGATTTTAATATGAGTAAAATTGGTCCAACAGGTGGAGTATATGAAATATCAATTGCTTTTGATTTTGGAAATAGTAGAAACTGTTTCGGATGTCCAACGTATTATTAAAAAAATAGATATTCATAAAATAATATGGGGATGGTTAAACGCATCCCTTTTTTTATTTTATGAAAATTTAAGTAAAACCCTATTTTTCGTTAATTTATTTAAATATGTTTTTGTAAACCAGCGGTGTTTCGTCCATATACAATTTCCCAATTTCTTTGTGTGATTTTATAAAATATTCTTTTAAAATATCTGGAGCAATAATTTTACAATTATACATCCAGTAAAAAATCCATCCAATTAATTCTCTATTAATTCCACAGACTAATTCCATTGTAAAAGTGTTTTTATTTTTTGTAAATTTCTGAGATTCATGCCAGAAATGTTCTTTTATAAAGTTTCCTGTAACATGAGAAAATTCAAGTATTATAGTATACGTTTCATTATTTATATTTTTTGAAACTCCAAACCTTTTTGAAATTTCAACATTGAAATTTGACTCTATGTCATTTAAATCAAAATTTGACTTACGTTCTATTAATTGTAAATAATTTAATTGTAAAATATCATAGATTTCAATTTTTTTTTCTTTTATATTAAATCCACCTAAATAAATTGATCCCCTATGTTTTATAATTTTAATAGGTATTAATTTAATATTTTTTTGATTAAAGTTATGATTGTCTCCTGTAACGTCATTTCTTAATTCTTTTATTAGTATGTTTTTTGATTCGTTAAATGCTTCATTTATAATTGTTAAATTTTCATCAATTAAATTTACACTCAATAAATTAAAAAAGTTAGAATTTATACTATTTTTCTCAATATTCACAATTTTTTTTGATGATTTTACTTTAACTTTTAAAATTTTAAAATGGATATTTTTTTCACTACTTCTATATTTAATTAAATTTTCATCACTTTTTAATAACAAGTGTAATTCCTTAAAATCCCTTTGTAATTGACGAATTCCAATAGCATAATTTTGTTTTTCAAAAAAAACTATAATGTCATTATATGAACATGATTTTTTTAATAGTAATGTATAAATTTGCTTTAATCGATTTATTTGATTCATATTTTTTTATTTTATGCGACAAGATAAGTCGTTTTTAATTAAAATGCAATTTTGCATTGTTTTTTATTTTAATTTTGTAGTATTAATTCTAAATTATTGATGATGAAATTTTTTACTTTTTTAATGTTACTAGTTTGTAGCTCATTTTTCGCACAATCCATTTCTAAGCAAGTAATAGGTACTGCTGGAAAAACACAAACCAATTCCAATCTTAAAGTTTCTTGGACAACTGGAGAACCGGTAGTAGGTTTAATGACCGCAGGAGGCAATCAATTAGGTAATGGCTATTATCCTGCAATGGATATACAAGCATTGAGTATTGATGATGTTACTTTGAATGTAGAAATAATGCTATATCCCAACCCAGTCTCACAATCTTTGTATGTTTCACACCCTGAGTTGAACTCATTTGGAATTCAAATAGTTGATTTAAATGGAAAGCAAGTTTATTCTGGTACTATCAGCAAAGACCAGCCGCTTGATGTTTCCAATTATTCACAAGGGATGTATTTAATTACTATTGAAAATAAAGAAGCAAATAAAAAAAATACGTATAAAATTATTAAGAAATAATGAAAAAACTATTCACCCTTTTAGCATTAGTAATTACACTAATTACTTTTGCCCAAGCCCCACAAGGCTTTAATTACCAAGCAACAGTTAGAAATAGCACAGGTGCTTTAATTGTTAACCAAATTGTTTTAGTAAAGTTTAATATTTATCAAAACACAGCAACCGGAACCTTAGTATATAGTGAAAATCAAAGCACCAATACCGATGATTTAGGACATATTGCATTAGTGGTTGGCCAAGGTACCGCAACTACAGGAACATTTTCAAGTATAAACTGGGGAGCAGGAAATTATTATTTAGGTATTGAATTAAATTCTGGTAGTGGTTATGTTACTATGGGAACTACTCAATTATTAAGTGTGCCTTATGCTTTGTATTCTCAAAATGCAGGTTCAGCAATGGTTCCAACTATACAACAAGTATTAGATTCTGGAAATATTGCCACTAAAACAACAAACACTACGGAAGGTTCTTCTCTAAGAATCAACACAATAGGTGGATCAACTAGTGGTGAGTTCTATTACGGAATAAGAAGTCATATTGATGGTACCAACGGAAATAATAGAGGGATTTTAGCTGCTTCAAACGGGGTTAGTCAAGGAGTAAATTGGGGATTAACAAGTTATGCATCTAATTCAGCAATTGAAAATATCGGGGTTTATGCAAGAGGTAATACTCTTGCAGGCACTGTCAGTTCTGGTCACAATACTGGAGTACAAGGCGTTGCATATGGATCAATTAATGGTAACGACAATCGAGGTACTATTGGTTATGCAAGTGGCGTTACCGCAACTGGAAGAAATTATGGAATTACAGGTGCGTCAAAAGGATCTGAAGTTTTTAACATTGCCGTTGGAGCATATTCTGAATTGGGAAATACAACAAATGGAACTAATTATGGGGTAAGCGCTCGAGCTTCTTCAGTTACAACTACTGGTACGAACTATGGAATTTATAGTGAAGCAAGTAATGGAGCCACAAATTATGCTGGTTTTTTTAATGGTAATGTAACAATTACTGGAAATTTTGTGCAACCTTCTGACAGAAAATTAAAGAAAGATATTAAACCTTTTGTTTCTGCTTTAGAAAAAATAAATGCGTTGTCACCGGTTACTTATTATTATAAAAATGAAAAAGAATCGGGTATTAATTTACCAACAAATTTACAATATGGATTTATTGCTCAAGATTTAGAAACAGTTTTCCCTGAATTGGTTACAAATCAAGTGATTAATTTGTCAACTACAGGTAACGGAGGTAACAAAAAAGCTTCAATTGATCCTGATGAAGATGGATTAGTTTCTGAAAATGAAGTTGCGACAGTCACTCCTATTGAAAATAAATCCAAAGAAGAATTTAAAGGAATTAATTACACTGGATTAATTTCTGTTTTAACAGAGGCAATAAAAGAGCAACAAGTATTAATACTTGAGTTAAAAAAACAAAATGAATTATTGACAAAAAGAATCAATATAATTGAGAATAAATTAAAATAATTCTATGAAAAAACTATACACCTTACTAGCAATAATTGCTACAACAGCAATTTTCGCTCAAGCCCCACAAGGCTTCAATTATCAAGCAACCGTTCGTAATAGCTCTGGTGCTTTAATTGTGAACCAAAATGTTTATTTTAAGTTCAATGTTATGTTGAACTCGCAAACCAGTGTACCTGTTTTTACAGAAACACATTATGTGCCTACAGACGATTTAGGACAAGTGAATTTAGTTATTGGGCAAGGAACAGCCACAACAGGAAGTTTTTCAACTATAAATTGGGGGACAGGAAACTTCTATTTAGGTATTGAATTGAATACAGGTGCTGGTTATGTAGCAATGGGGACTACGCAATTATTAAGTGTGCCTTATGCTTTGTATGCGAATAGTTCAGGGAATGCTCAAATACCTAATTTAGCTTTAGTATTAGCTACTAACAATGGAGCAAACAACCTTCAAATAAAAAATTTAGCTAATCCAACGGATGCTCAAGATGCTGTGACTAAAAGTTATGTTGATAACGCAACCTTAACTACAACACTTGCAGATGGAAGTATTTTTGTAGGAAACGCTTCAAACGAAGCAACTTCCGTAACGCTAAGTGGCGATGTAACGCTAACAAATACTGGGGTAGCTACAATTACCAATACAGCTGTAACTACCTCAAAAATTGCAGATGTAAACGTTACAAATGCAAAATTAGATAAACCGAATATTCCATTAAGTGGTTTTGGTGCGGCAACAGCAGATGTTAATTTAGGAACAAAAAATATAAAAAACTTAGCTGACCCAATTGATAATCAAGATGCAGCTACAAAAATGTATATTGATAATATAAAAAATCAACTTCAATCTCAAATTAGCAATTTGCAAAACTTTTTAATGAGTAGTAATGCAGTTACTGAAGAAGCATTACTATCCTTATATGATATTTTTTCTTTGTCAGGTCCAAATGGTGAATCAAGTAGTCATATTCCAATTATTAATATAAGGTCGGGTTCATTTATCAGTAATTTAACCAATTTACAAGATGTATCATCTGACGTTGCCAAATTCAGGTATAATGAAGATGGAATGACTCAAATAGCTACTACATCTGGTTGGAATGCAAATAACCTAAGCTTTACTTCGTTTTATTTAAGAATGTATTATGCGGTACAAAACTGTAATTCATTTTTAAAATTACTAAATAGTTCTAATGCACCTAATAAAATACTGCTTCAAAGTGAAACCAGATTTATTAGAGCTTTAGCTTATTATTATATAATTGATGGTTTTGGTAAAGGTCCTTTAATTACGGAATTATCACCTGAAAATACGTCAACTATTCTACAATCTACAAGAATTGAACTTTTTAATTTTGTTGAATCTGAATTGTTATCAATTCAAAACAATTTGCCTTACCCTAATGATAATGAATACGGAAGAGCCAATACAAATGCACTTAGAATTTTATTAGCAAAGCTGTATTTGAATGCAGAGGTTTACACAGGAACTGCAAAATATAGTGAGGCATTAACCTTTATTAATCAAATTTTGACTACTGGAGCAAATTTAGCAGATAATTATTTGAAAAACTTTTCAGGAGATAATCACACCTCATCTGAAATTATATTTCCTTTAATTGCAGATGCAGTTACGCGAAAAAGTTATGGTAATACAACGTCTATTATTGCTTTGAGTAATTCCATGGGTCAGTTAGGAATTATTGGTGGATGGCAAGGTACTCGAGCCACGAAGGCATGGTATGGACTATTTGGAAATTCTGCAACCGCTTTAACGGCTTCCCCAGATGTAAGAGCTCAATTATTTACAACTGCAGGGCATAATTATGAAATGACCGATTTTAATAATTGGTATGATGGATTTCCATCAATTAAATTTAGAAATACTAATTTTTCTGGTACAACCACAACCACAACTTTTGCAAATACTGATTTTCCTTTGTTTCGTTATGCAGATGTATATTTAATGTATGCAGAATGTGTTTTAAGAGGTGCTTCAGGAGGTAATATTACTGATGCTTTATCTTATGTAAATCAAGTTAGAAACAGATCAAATGCAACAAGTATTACAGGAACAGCATTAACACTTAGCTTTATTTTAGATGAAAGAGCTAGAGAATTAAACTTTGAAGGACATCGTAGAACGGATTTAATTCGTTTTGGTAAATTTACAGGTAATAGTTATTTATGGCCTTGGAAAGGCGGAGTTTTGAATGGAACTTCAATACCCGATACGTATAAATTATTTCCAATTCCTTTAACAGCTTTACAAGCAAATCCTAATTTTACGCAAAACCCAGGGTATTAATAAAATCAAAACCATGAAAAAACTATACACCCTTTTAGCATTAGTACTTACACTAACCACTTTCGCCCAAGCCCCACAAGGCTTTAATTACCAAGCAACGGTTCGTAATAGCGCAGGTGCTTTAATAGTAAACCAAAACGTAAACTTTAAGTTCAATATTATGTTGAACTCAGCCACGAGTTTACCTATTTTTAGCGAAACACATTTGACACCTACCGATGATTTGGGTCAAGTAAACTTAGTTATAGGAACAGGAACTGCTACTATAGGTACTTTTTCAACCATAAACTGGGGAAATGGAAATTATTATTTAGGCATTGAGTTAAATACAGGTTCTGGTTATGTAGCTATGGGTACGACGCAATTATTGAGTGTACCATATGCTTTGTATGCAAATAGTGCTGGTTCAGCCACAACAAACTCAGGAGGATTTTCACATTATGTTGGAGAATTGTTTGGAGGTGGAATAGTTGTTTCAGTTTGGAAAACTAACGGAATAGAGCATGGGTTGGTAGCTTCACTTACTGATTTGGCTAATTCTGTATACAGTAATATTGATGATCTTATTGGTACTTCTGCTCAAAGTACTTCTGATGGTCAATCAAATACAAATGCTATTATTAATCAGGTAGGTCACACTTCAAGTGGAGCAAAGCTGTGTAGTGATTATACTGGAGGGGGATTTACTGATTGGTATCTACCAGCTACATGGGAATTAAAAGAAATTAAAAATTCTGCTTTTGTAATTTATTCAATTTTAGGAGTTAATTCTGAAATAAAAGCTGGAGAATATTTGACATCAACTGAAAGTTATTTTGGTTATTATTATGGTAGTTGTGAATGTGATAAAGGAAAATCATGGGGAGGAAAAGTTCGCGCGGTTAGAAAGTTTTAAATTTTTCAGATGTCTTATTTCCTCAAAACACTTAAAAATATTAATTTACAAATCACTATCAATACCCAATCAAACCAGGCTTTGTAAATTCGAAATTTTGTAAACCAAAATCGGAAGTAGAGAGGGCATTGGTTTTATACATAGAATTGCCATCTGGAATATTTGGGTAATACGATAGTGAAAATTGAAACGAGCTAAAAACAAGGAAGTCATTACTGATAATTAAGCCCACACTTATTTGCGAATACAATTCCCAAATTTCTTTATGTAATTTTATATAATCTTATGTAACATATAGTACATTTCATTATTTTAGAAGAGCTATCTTTGCAAAAAAATAATCTTATGATAATTATCACAATTTTATTTAAAAAATACAATTAAATTTGTATCGTATTTAAATGAAAATGATTTCAATTTCCATTTAAAAAATTAATTAATATATGAAAATAGAACAAATTTATACAGGTTGTTTGGCGCAAGGGGCCTATTACATAACTTCAAATGGCGAAGCAGCCATAATCGATCCATTACGTGAAACGGCACCATATATAGACAGATTAACAGCTGATAATGTAAAACTAAAGTATATTTTTGAAACGCATTTTCATGCCGATTTTGTGTCTGGTCACTTAGATTTGAGTACACAAACTGGTGCTAAAATTGTTTATGGTCCAACTGCAAATCCAGAATTTGAAATTATTTCAGCAACGGATGGTGCTATTTTTGAAGTGGGAAATATTAAAATAAAAGTGCTACATACGCCAGGTCATACTATGGAAAGTACGTGTTATTTATTAATAAATGAAAACGGAAAAGATACCGCTTTGTTTTCTGGTGATACGTTATTTATTGGCGATGTTGGCCGACCAGATTTGGCTCAAAAAGCGGCATCCATGACACAAGAGCAATTAGCAGGAATTTTATTTCACTCTTTGCGAGATAAAGTCATGACTTTGGCAGACGATGTACTTGTATATCCAGCACATGGAGCAGGTTCCGCTTGTGGTAAAAATATGAGCAAAGAAACGGTTTCAACAATTGGCGAACAAAAACAACAAAATTACGCGCTACGTGCCAATATGACCGAAGCTGAATTTATTGCAGAAGTTACAGACGGATTATTGCCTCCGCCAGCTTATTTTGGTATGAATGTAGCTATGAATAAAAAAGGAATTCCATCTTTTTCATCTGTATTAAACACTGGAATGAAAGCTATTGATGTTGTCGATTTTGAACAACTTGTAGATGATTCGGGCGCTTTGATTTTAGATACAAGAAGTGCATCTGATTTTTCAAAAGGATTTGTGCCTCAATCCATAAATATTGGTATTAGTGGTGATTTTGCACCTTGGGTAGGGGCTTTAATTGCCAATGTAAATCAACCAATTGTTTTAGTAACAGATTTTGGAAAAGAAGAAGAAACCGTTACACGATTATCTCGAGTAGGTTTCGACGCCGTTTTAGGACACTTAAAAGGTGGTTTTGAAGCTTGGAAATCAGCTGGATTTGACGTGGATTCAATAAATAGAATTACCGCAGCACAATTTGAAAAAGAAGTAAAAATCGGCGAAAGCAAAGTAGTAGATATTAGAAAAGAAAGTGAATACGAAGCCGAACATATAGAAGATGCTTATAGTAAACCATTAGCTTATATTAATGATTGGGTGAAAGACATCAATCCAAAGGAACACTTTTTTATGCATTGCGCTGGTGGGTACAGAAGTATGATAGCAGCTTCTATTTTACAAGCCCGAGGGTACAGAAACTTTTCGGAAATAGAAGGCGGATTCAATGCTATTGCTGCAACCAGTCTTCCTAAAACCGATTTTATGTGTGCTAGTAAAGTATTGTAAAATTACTGTTTTGGAAATAGAACTATTTTTAAAGTGCATGCAAACTTTTGTATGCACTTTTTTTTATTTAATTTTACAAAACAAAATCAATTAGTTTTAATGAAAAAAGTAATACTTATAACGGGCGGTTCATCCGGAATTGGAAAAGCCATAGGCGAATTTTTATTAGATAAAGATTATATTGTGTATGGTACAAGTAGAAATGCTTCTGCAATTTCTAATTCTAAAATTAATTTGATTGATTTAGATGTTCGAAATATGGTTTCAATTGAAGCTTGTATTGCTAAAGTGTTACTTTTGGAAGGCAGAATAGATGTCTTAATTAATAACGCAGGTGTAGGAATTACAGGACCACTTGAAGAAATTCCTTTAGAAGAAATTAAAAATAATTTTGAAACTAATGTTTTTGGACCAATTGCTACTATGAAAGCGGTTTTGCCACAAATGCGTCTTCAAAAAAGTGGTTTGATTATTAATATTACTTCAATTGCTGGTTATATGGGATTGCCTTTTAGAAGTGTATATTCTTCCTCAAAAGGCGCTTTAGAATTAATTACCGAGTCATTACGAATGGAAACTAAAGCTTTTGGCATTCATATTACAAACGTGGCTCCAGGTGATTTTGCAACCGATATTGCCTCTAGACGATTTCACGCCCCAGTTCAAAAAGGTTCTGCTTATGAAAAGGTTTATCAAAATCAGTTAAATATGATGAATGCACACGTTTCTGGTGGCAGTAATCCATTAGAAATGGCTGTAGCAATTCATAAAATTATTGAAACCAAAAATCCTCGTATACATTATAAAGTAGGCGCATTTATGCAAAAATTTTCAATTGTTTTAAAGCGTATTTTGCCTGATAAAATATACGAAAAAATCCTAATGAATCATTATAAATTATAAAATCAAAAAGTAGAATCTGAAGAAAGAAATAGCATATTGTATTTCAATTTCCTAATTTTGCATTCACAAACAACACTCAACAAATTTAAATTCAAAAAAACATGAAATTTTTTATTGACACAGCAAATTTAAAAGACATTGCTGAAGCACAAGCTTTAGGAATTCTTGATGGTGTAACAACAAATCCGTCATTAATGGCTAAAGAAGGTATTACAGGAAAAAATAATATCTTAAAACATTACGTAGACATTTGTAACTTAGTTGATGGCGATGTAAGTGCAGAAGTAAATGCCTTAGATTTTGATGGAATGGTAAAAGAAGGTGAAGAATTAGCCGATTTACACGAACAAATCGTAGTAAAATTACCAATGACTAAAGAAGGAATTAAAGCGTGTAAATATTTTTCAGATAGAGGCATAAAAACCAATGTTACTTTAATATTTTCAGCAGGTCAAGCTTTATTGGCTGCAAAAGCAGGTGCCACTTATTGTTCTCCATTTTTAGGACGTTTAGATGATGTGTCAACAGATGGTTTAAATTTAATTGATGAAATTCGTCAAATTTATGATAACTATAGTTTTGAAACCCAAATTTTAGCTGCTTCTGTGCGTCATACCATGCATGTTGTAAATTGTGCCAAAATTGGTGCAGATGTAATGACAGGCCCTTTGTCTTCAATAACAGGGTTGTTAAAACATCCATTGACAGATTTAGGAATTGCTCAGTTTGTAGCTGATTTCGAAAAAGGAAATAAATAATATTTATAAATAATGAAAAAGGCGTCCCGATAATTCGAGACGCCTTTTTTTATGTGGATTTTTAACTGATTTCTAATGTAAATAGCTTTCAAAGTTGGCATCAAACAAACTTACAAAGGCATTATTTATGGTACCGTTTTTATTTATAATTAGTGTTCTGTATACTTTGTTTATTACCCATTTATTTTGTAATTCATCAAAATTAGTAGCTCTTAATTCTAATGAATTGTTGTATTTTTTAGTTTTAATTTCTTTTAACCAATCTTCTTGCGTGTTATTAATATTGATGGCTATAAAATCAATATCCGAATATTTCGCTTTTAATTCATCCACTTTTTTATGTGAATAAAAAGAATGGGAATCCGATTGTTTGGTCCAAAAATAAATTATCGTTTTTTTTGTAAAAAGCTCGTTAATTTGAACGGTTTTATTGTTTGTGTCTAACAAATTAATTTCTGGTAACACGTTATTATTTCTTAGTTTTTTAATGTTATTTGCCGTTTTCATTACTTTAGCTTTCATTTTCTCATCTGAAACCATTTTTGAATATAAAGTAAAAAACTTTCCATTATTAATCGAACATTGATCTGAAAGCAAATACATATTGGCAATATTATTTACAACTAAGTTTTTAACGTGTTTGTTTTTAATAAGCGTATCTACAATTTCAAGTTTTTTAATATTGTTTTCTAAACTCATATCGTCCAAACTTGCTTTTGAATTGGTCAATACTACATTGTTTAACATGCTTGTCATGTAATTGATAAACGGAGAATAGTATAATAAATTTGACTTATTTACATCAATTTTTTTTCGGTAATTATAGTAAGTTTTAGGCAAACTTCTTTTAATATTTTCACCCGTTTTAAATTCGTGTACTATAGGAAAAGCTTCTTTTTTGTAGGCATAATTTAATAAAATATTCGCTTTTGCCACCTCATCAAATTCTTCTGACCAATTGATAAATGCTTTTCTCTTGTTATATAAATTTGTAATATTTTTATTAGAAGCATCTATGTATTTTGAAAATATTTTCTCAGGTTTTTCATATATATCAAATAAATCGTCTTTTAACTTCATGTCTTTTAAAAACAATTCCATCATAAAATTATTCTTTTCATCTCCACGTCCGCAAAACATTAAAGTAGTATCAAAATCATTGCTATTTAGACGAATCATTAAACTATCGTTTTTGTCAAAAAAAACATATTGATATTCTGGATCGTGTTTAAAACTATACAAACCTGGTGTTAACGAATCAAATTTATGAAAAAAGCGATTGTTTTTATCTAAATAAAAAGTATCCACAACTTTGTCATTTTTCATAAACACCACAAAATTGTTTTTAGGATTTTCTATTTCACCACCAAAATAAGCAACATGATTTTCTCCCATAAAACCATCTTTACATGAAATTAAAGTAGTGATAAGGAGAATGTAAATAAAGAATTTAATGAAATTGTAATTTTTTTGCATAGTTTCATTTTAACATTGAAACAAATGTATTTGTTTTTAAATCGTTTAGATGTTAATGTAGCGTTAAAAATTACAAATAGAATATTAAAATAAAACTGTGAATACTCGTTGGTTTTTGCTAATTTTGCAACAAATTAAAATAAAAATACATGCTTACAATTTCAAATTTATCGGTACAATTTGGTAAAAGAATTTTATTCGATGAAGTTAATACCTCATTTACTCAAGGAAACTGTTATGGGATTATTGGCGCAAATGGTGCCGGAAAATCAACGTTCTTAAAAATCATTGCTGGTGAGGTAGATCCTACTTCAGGTAGAGTGATTTTAGATCCAGGAAAACGTATGTCGGTTTTGAATCAAAATCATAATATGTTTGATGAATTTTCGGTTTTAGACACAGTATTAATTGGAAATAAAACCTTACACGCGCTCAAATCTGAAATGGATGCCCTGTATGCAGATTACGATGATAAAAACGCAGATAGAATAGGCGAGTTACAATTGCAATTTGACGAAATGAATGGCTGGAATGCAGAAAGCGATGCCGCTTCATTACTATCAAATTTAGAAATTGGAGCGGAACACCATTATACATTGATGGGCGAATTAGAAGGTAAATTAAAAGTTCGTGTGTTATTAGCACAAGCTTTATTTGGAAATCCAGACGTGTTAATTATGGATGAGCCTACCAACGATTTGGATTTTGAAACCATCGGTTGGTTAGAAAATTTCTTGGCCAATTATGAGAATACCGTTTTAGTTGTTTCGCATGACCGTCACTTTTTAGATGCAGTTTGTACACATATTTCAGATATTGATTTTGCAAAAATTACACATTATTCAGGAAATTATACTTTTTGGTACGAAAGTAGCCAATTAGCTGCTCGTCAGAAAGCCCAACAAAACAAAAAAGCTGAGGAGAAAAAAGCAGAATTAGAAGAATTTATTCGTCGTTTTAGTGCTAATGTGGCAAAATCAAAGCAGGCTACTTCTCGTAAAAAAATGATTGAAAAATTAAACTTAGATGAAATTAAACCATCAAGTAGAAGATATCCAGCCATTATTTTCGAAACAGAACGTGAAGCGGGTGATCAAATATTAAACGTACAAAATTTATCAGCATCATCAGATGGAGACGTTTTATTTAAAGACGTCCATTTAAATATGGCAAAAGGTGATAAGATTGTAGTTTTTTCTAAAGATTCTCGAGCAACAACTGCTTTTTATGATATTTTAAACGGTATAAAAAAACAAGATTCAGGAACGTTTGATTGGGGAATAACTACTACACAATCATATTTACCAGTTGAAAATCATGACTTTTTTGATGGTGTAGATTTAAATTTGGTAGATTGGTTACGCCAATGGGTAAAAACAGAAGAAGAACGTGATGAAGTATATGTTCGTGGCTTTTTAGGAAAAATGATTTTCTCAGGAGAAGAAGCTTTGAAAAAATGTAATGTCCTTTCTGGAGGTGAAAAAGTACGTTGTATGTTATCTCGTATGATGATGATTAGAGCCAATGTTTTAATGTTAGACGAACCAACCAATCATTTAGATTTGGAATCAATTACAGCGTTTAACAACTCGTTAAATAACTTTAAAGGTTCCATTTTATTAACAACACATGATCATGAATTTGCCCAAACTGTTGGAAATAGAATTTTAGAAATCACACCAAATGGAGCTATTGACCGTTACATGACGTTTGACGAATATTTAGAAGACGATAAAATTAAAGAATTACGCGCTAAAATGTATTCTTAATTTACGATTTACGATTATAGATTTTGGATTCGTAAATCGTAAATCCAAAATCGTAAATTCTATTATTCTTGCAACAAATCTGGTCGTCTGGCTAAGGTATGTTCATACGCTTTTTGTTCGCGCCATTTTTCAATTTCTGGAAAGTTACCGCTCAATAAAATATCTGGAATTTTCATGCCTTTGTATTCAGCTGGTCGGGTATAAATTGGAGGTGACAATAAATTATCTTGAAAACTATCGGTGAGTGCAGAAGTTTCATCATTCAACACGCCAGGAATCAAACGGAATAAGGCATCGCATAAAATTACAGCACCTAATTCGCCACCCGATAACACATAATCTCCTATAGAAATTTCTTTAGTAATATGTAAATCTCTCACACGCTGATCAACACCTTTATAATGCCCGCATAAAATGATTAAATTTCCTAACATCGACATCGAATTTGCCATTTTTTGATTTAGCGTTTCTCCGTCTGGTGTCATGTAAATAATTTCATCATAATCGCGTTCGCTTTTTAGTTTTGTAATGCAATCATCAATAGGTTGTATATTCATAACCATTCCAGCACCGCCTCCAAATTGATAATCATCCACACTTTTTTGCTTGTTGGTACTAAAATCACGTAAATTATGAAAATGAACTTCTACCAAGCCTTTATCAATCGCTCTTTTCATCATCGAACCTTCAAACGGACTTTTTATTAATTCTGGTAAAACGGTAATGATATCTACTCGCATTGTTATCTATTTTGTAAATCTAGTTTGTTGCAAATATAGTATTCTTTTTAAAGCATTTTGCCCAATACTTCTAATTTCATTTTGATGTAATTTTTGCTTAAAAACCTATCAAATATAGTCAAAAAAGTAGTAAATTTGCACTTTAATTTTAAAACAAAAGCAATGCAAGACGGAATTTACGCTAAATTTAATACAGCAAAAGGTTCAATTTTAGTAAAGTTTACTCATGATAAAACACCTGGAACAGTAGGAAACTTTGTTGGTTTGGCTGAAGGTCAATTAGAAAACAAATCAAAACCAATGGGAACGCCTTTTTATAATGGTTTGAAATTTCACAGAGTCATTCCAGACTTTATGATTCAAGGTGGTTGCCCACAAGGTCAAGGAACGGGTGGACCAGGTTACCAATTTGATGATGAGTTTCATCCAGAATTAAAACACGACAAACCTGGAGTTTTATCTATGGCAAATTCTGGACCAGGTTCTAATGGTTCTCAATTTTTCATTACGCATGTGCCAACAAATTGGTTAGATGGCAAACATACTGTTTTTGGTCATGTTGTTGAAGGACAAGATGTTGTAGATGTTGTGGCTGGAAATGATGCTTTAGATACAATAGAAATTATAAGAGTTGGAGCTGAAGCGGAAAAATGGAATGCTATTGAAGCGTTTAGAATATTTGAAGGATCTCGTGAAAAAAGAATTTTAGAACAAAAGCAAGCTGCTGAAGCGGCTATGGAAAAATTAGCTGCGGGTTTTTTAAAAACTGAAAGCGGTTTGCGTTACCAAATTATCCAAAAGGGTAGTGGTAAACAAGCAGAAAAAGGTAAAAAAGTTTCTGTTCACTATCAAGGTGCGCTAGAAAATGGTGAAGTTTTTGATTCTTCCTATAAAAGAAAACAACCAATTGATTTTCAATTAGGAGTGGGACAAGTAATTGAAGGATGGGATGAAGGTATTGCCTTATTACAAGTAGGTGATAAAGCTCGTTTTGTAATTCCATCGTATTTAGGATATGGCAGTGCAGGTGCTGGAGGCGTTATTCCACCAGATGCTACTTTAGTATTTGACGTTGAATTAATGGATGTGAAATAACATATCGTTTAATATAATTAATACAAAAATCCGTTTCGATATCTTTTCGGCACGGATTTTTTATATATTTGAAAATCTAAAAAACCAATTATGAAGTTAAGATTATTAGTAGGATTAGTTGCTTTAGTATTTTTATATGGTTGTGCAACTAAAAAGTTCATAGCGCCGATAGTAAAACAGGCTCCAATAGCTGATGTAACAGAAACAGTATCGGAAAACTTAATTATTACAGCTGAAACTTTAGTAGAAGGTAAAAATTTATACACCACAAGTTGTGCAGATTGCCATAGTTTGTATGAAAAAGAAAGTTTTTCTGCTGAAAAATGGAAACCAATTGTCTTGCGTATGCAAAAAAACACCAAACTTACTGATTTGCAACGCGAAAAAATATATGCTTATTTAACTACACCACAATTTTAATATTGTCTCGTAATTTGCGACTTGTTTTTTATGAAGAAATTTTTATTACTTGTTTTATTTTCCACATTTGGTTTTTCGCAAGATGGCTTGCCGCATTGTGGTTATGATTTTACTACTTATTTAGTAGCCAATCCGATTGATAGCGCTACCAAGAAAATTATAAATAATTTGCAGATTACGCTAATTGATAGCCAAGGAAATGAAGTAGTTAATACAAATAATGAGTACAGTTTAATTAATAACGATAAAACCTTAACTTTTGCAAAAAATTATAAAGTGATATTAGCAAATGCCGAAGAAAAATGGTTTTATAATATTTGTGAAGATCAGTATTTTTTACAATTGAAAGCTAATTTTATTCCGGAAGAAAAAGGGTATTCGGTAAAAATTACAGATTCATTGAACAGATATCCAAAAACAATAGTTCCTGTTTTTAATTCTAATCTATATGTTTTGTGTACCACTAAAGTAAAAAGTTTTGGTCCGAAAATGACAAATAATATGATTACTGTTGAAATGAGTAAATAGCTAATTTTCTTTTTCAGTAGTTGAAATTACTGTACTATCTATAACAATTACTTTTTTTGGAGCCGCTTCTTTCTTTACAATTGGAATGTAAATTTCTGTAACCCATTTAGATGGTTCGTTTACTTCAGGAATTGATTTTTTATAAATTCCAATGTAATATCCTTTTTTGTCTTCTTTGAATTTTTTAGTTGTAATGTAATTTCTTGTTTTATCCCACGCTTTTTTCATATGAGAATAATCACCTTTTAATACCGTTTTTATAGCTAAAAATGAACTGTAACTTTTACCTTGAATTTGACTATCTGGCGTTGTTAAAACTTTTTCTTTTACTGGAACGCACATAGCATAAACTATTTTTTTCTCGTTAGCATTGTTCTGAAACATTACAAACGGCACTTCTAAAGTTTCGATAGCATTTGATTTAATAAAATCCTTCATTGTTTTTAGCAACGCTTTCGATTTTTTCGGAAAATCTTTTACTAGACAAGAATCTTTTTGTTCCAAATAATTAATTGAAGGTCTGTTTACCAGTCCTTCTACTTTTATATCATATTCTCCTAATTCACTTACAAAATAACTATTTATTTTATTTAAACTTTCTTGAATTTGTGTACCCACATAACTAGTAATTCCACCATTTAATACAGAATATATTTTTTCAGCAAATGATAAATCTCCCTTAATTGTTACCGCGACTATGCTTCTGGTTCCTGATTTTTTAAATTTCCAATGCAATGTTTGCTTGTTATCGTCTTGAATAAAGAGTTGCGAAATGGAATCTTTTTGTGCAAAAGTTGTAATTATGGCACTTTCTGAATCCCATTTTACATAAGATTTTTTGCCAATGGTATTTTGAGAAGTAGTAAACACCATATTTTCTTTGGTATTGAATTGTTGCCAATCATTCCAATTAGAAAAATCGTTTACATATTCAAACACTGAATTGCTTGGTGTATTTATTTTTTTTTGTTTTGTAATGTCGTAAGTAGCGGGTTGCGTGGCCACAAATACCACAAAAGCCAAAAGGAATAGAAGAAATAAAAGCGATAAATATTTTAAAATTTTCATTTGTTTTTGTGGATAAAAATCAAATATAATAAATTATTCTTTTATGTAACCTTTAATTAAAAATAAGAACAAAATAAAAAGTAAAAAACCTAAAACAATCCATTTTACGCCTTTATATTGCTGTTTATGAATGCTTTTATCCTTTAAATACATAAAAACAATAATTATAATAAAAGAAATTGCAAATAAAACAGCAAATACAGTTTGACCTTTTGAAAACATGTTGATAATTTTTTTTTCAAATTTAAGAATTACAAGTATTAAAATATAATTTTATACCATATAATATCAAAATAAAGTTTACCACAAATTATCAAATTTCAATTAATGCTAAAATTTATATTATGCAAAAACAATTAGATGCTGTAAAATTATTTCATACCACTTATGGTTTAGGAGTTAGTGAAACCATGAAAGCCGATTTAGGTACACAAAAAAACAACCTTCGTTTTGATTTAATGAAGGAAGAAAATGAGGAATATTTAGAAGCCGTACAAAATAATGATATTGTTGAAATCGCTGATGCATTAGGCGATATGTTGTACATTTTATGCGGTACAATTTTAGAACACGGATTGCAACATAAAATTGAAGCTGTTTTTAATGAAATTCAACGAAGTAATATGAGTAAACTTGGAGCAGACGGAAAACCTATTTATCGTGAAGATGGAAAAGTAATGAAAGGACCAAATTACTTTAAACCAGATTTTGAAGCTATTTTAAAGTAATAATTTAAAAATTTGAGCAAAAAAAATCCTTAAGCTATTAAGGATTTTTTTTATACTTACAAATATTTATTAATCATTTACTAAAACATATTCACCAGAAGCTAATAAAGGTTCAGCTTTTTTGTATTTCATAGTGTCACTTTTCCCAGACAAAACATGTTTAATAGTTACGTTATCATTTCTATTGATTTTTGGTTGGTCGCGAACAATAGTTTCTGTAACTGCTGGACGTTGTTGTGCTTGATTTCCAGCTTCTCTATTCGCTTGAGCTAAATCATCAGTATCTAAAGTGTCTTTTGATTCTGTATAATTTGATTTTTTTGTAACTTGTTTTGCTTCCTGAATATTATTAGCGTTTTGTGAAGGCAATTCTCCTTTAAATAAAAATGAAATCACATCCTTATTTACTTGCTCTATCATGGCTTTAAATAATTTAAATGCTTCAAATTTATAAATTAATAAAGGATCTTTTTGTTCATGCACCGCTAATTGAACCGATTGTTTCATTTCATCCATTTTACGTAAATGCTTTTTCCAAGATTCATCTACAATGGCTAAAGTGATATTTTTTTCGAAATCAGTAATTAAAGATTTTCCTTGTGATTCGTATGATTTAGTTAAGTTTGTAACCACATTTAAAGTCTTTATGCCATCTGAAAAGGGCACTACAATTCTTTCAAATTGACCATTATTGTTTTCATATACATCTTTAATGATTGGATACGCTTCTTTGGCATCACGAACTACTTTTTCTTCGTAATAAGCGTATGCCGCTTTGTATGTTTTGGCAACAATTTGTTGCACATTTAATTTAGCAAAATCTGATTCCGTAACTGGAGCGCTAATTGAAAATGTTCGAATTAATTGAAATTCGAAATTTTTAAAATCATTTACAATTTTATTATTTTCAACAATAACTTCGCAAGTATCATAAATCATGTTTACAATATCTACTTTTAAACGCTCACCTTGTAAGGCGTGACGGCGACGTTTGTAAACCACTTCACGTTGTGAATTCATTACATCGTCGTATTCTAATAAACGTTTACGAGTTCCAAAGTTGTTTTCTTCTACTTTTTTCTGAGCTCTTTCGATAGATTTTGTCATCATAGAATGCTGAATGACTTCACCTTCTTTTAATCCCATTCTGTCCATTACTTTTGCAACTCTTTCCGATCCAAACAAACGCATTAAGTTATCTTCTAGTGAAACATAAAACTGCGAACTTCCTACATCACCTTGACGACCCGCACGACCACGTAATTGTCGGTCAACACGACGAGAATCATGTCGTTCTGTTCCTATAATAGCTAATCCACCAGCTGCTTTTACTTCAGGTGATAATTTAATATCGGTTCCACGACCCGCCATATTTGTTGCAATAGTAACGACACCTGGTTTTCCTGCTTCTGCTACAATTTCTGCCTCACTTTTATGCATTTTTGCATTCAATACATTGTGATTGATGCCACGCATTTTAAGCATTCTACTTAATAATTCTGAAATTTCTACTGAAGTTGTACCTATTAATACGGGTCTTCCAGCGTTAGAAAGTTCCACAACATCTTCAATAACTGCATTGAATTTTTCACGCACAGAACGGTAAATTAAATCTTCTCTGTCAATACGAGACATCGGTTTGTTTGTTGGGATTTCAACTACATCTAATTTATAGATTTCATTAAATTCGCCTTCTTCTGTAATTGCTGTTCCCGTCATACCTGCTAATTTGCTGTACATACGGAAGTAATTTTGCAAAGTAACAGTAGCAAAAGTTTGAGTAGCTGCTTCGATTTTTACGTTTTCTTTAGCTTCAATAGCTTGGTGTAACCCATCAGAATAACGGCGGCCATCCATTATACGACCTGTCGATTCGTCAACAATCATTACTTTGTTGTCCATTATTACATATTCTGTATCTTTTTCAAAAACAGCATAAGCTTTTAATAATTGCGTTAGCGTATGAATTCTTTCTGATTTTATAGAAAACTCTCTGTATAAATCTTCTTTTAATTCTGCTTCAGCATCTTTTTCTAAATTTTGATTTTCAATTGCTGAAATACCAGTAGAAATATCTGGTAACACAAAGAAATTTTCATCTGTATCTTGTGATAAAAATTTGATTCCATTATCTGTTAATTCTACTTGATTATTTTTTTCTTCGATAACAAAGTAAAGTGCCTCATCTACTTTTGGCATTTCTTTGTTATTATCTTGCATGTGAGTATTTTCTGTTTTTTGAAGAATTTGTTTGATTCCCTCTTCAGATAAAAACTTAATTAATGCTTTGTTTTTTGGATAAGCACGGTACGTTCTTAATAATTGAAAACCACCATCTTTAACATTTCCTTCTTTAATCAAGCGTTTTGCTTCGGTTAAGCAATCAGTAGCTATACGTTTTTGTAAATTAAATAAGTTATCAACTTTTGGTTTTAATTCTAAAAATTCGTGTCTTTCTCCATCTTCAACAGGTCCTGAAATGATTAATGGTGTTCTAGCATCATCTACTAATACTGAATCGACCTCATCTACAATGGCATAATTGTGTTTTCTTTGTACTAAATCTTCTGGAGAATTTGCCATATTATCGCGCAAATAATCGAAACCAAATTCGTTATTTGTACCATAAGTAATATCGGCATTATACGCTTTTCTTCTAGCTTCAGTATTTGGTTGGTGATTGTCAATACAATCTACAGTTAATCCATGAAATTCGAATAAAGGTGCTTTCCAAGTACTATCACGTTTAGCTAAATAGTCATTTACGGTAACTAAATGTACACCGTTTCCGGTTAAGGCATTTAAATAAAGGGCAAGCGTTGCAACTAATGTTTTTCCTTCTCCTGTTTGCATTTCGGCAATTTTTCCTTGATGCAATACAATTCCACCCATTAATTGCACATCATAATGAATCATGTCCCAAGTAATTGGTTTCCCTGCGGCGTCCCATGAATTTGCCCAATTTACTTCTTCGCCAACAACTGTAATATAAGGTCTGTTTGCAGAAAGTTCTCTGTCTTTTGCAGTTGCAGTAACTGTAATTGATGTATTTTCTTTAAATCGACGAGCAGTTTCTCTTAATACTGCAAATGCTTCAGGTAAAATTTCATTTAATGTGTTTTCTGAAATTTCATAGGCTTCATTTTCTAATTTATCAATTTCAGCATAAATAGTTTCTCTGGCATCAACGTCTATTGTGTTTTCTGCTTCCGTTTTTAAATTTTCAATTATAGCATCTTTTTCAGCACGAGCTTTATTAATTTTATCTTTAAAAAAAGCCGTTTTTGATCTTAATTCATCGTGTGAAATAGATTTTAATGCTTCCTGATAAGAATTAATCTTATTTACGATAGGTTGAATGGCTTTGATATCATTGGCAGATTTATCACCTACAAATATTTTTAATATCGAATTTACAATACTCATAATCTATTTTTTATATATAATTTAACCTTACGGTTTTATTCATTTGTAAAGATAACCAAAAAAAAAGCCTCACCGAAGAGACTTTTTATTAGGTTATTTATTTTTTAATATTCATCCTCGTTCCAAAGATAGTCTTCATCTGTAGGATAATCTGGCCATATTTCTTCCATTGACTCATAAATTTCACCTTCATCCTCAATAGACTGTAAGTTTTCTACCACTTCTAATGGTGCTCCAGCTCTAATGGCGTAGTCAATTAATTCGTCTTTTGTTGCAGGCCATGGCGCATCACTTAAATATGATGCTAATTCTAACGTCCAATACATCTTATTTATATTTTTTAGTTTAATGCAAAAATAAATTTATTACTTAAAAAGACAAGTTTTTTTTAATTATTTTTTAAATAAATTTTAAGAACTTAATTTCAGTGATCAGTTTTCAGTTTTTTATGATCAGATTTTTATATTAACTGAACACTTAGTGCTGAGTAATGAATACTATTTTCTAGGTATCCATTTTACTTCATCTGCGTTCAAATCATGAGACAATTTTCGTGCCAACACAAATAAATAGTCAGAAAGTCGGTTTAAATATTTAATTGCAATCTCAGCAACAGGTTCATTATGGTCTAAATGCACGGCCAAACGCTCAGCTCTTCTGCATACACAGCGCGCTACATGACAATATGACACAGTTGTATGTCCGCCTGGTAAAACAAAATGCGTCATTGGAGGCAATGCTTCTTCCATAGCGTCAATTTCTGATTCTAATAATTCAATATCGCTTTCAACTATTCCAAGATTTTGCAAACGTTTTTCACCATTTTTTAATACTTCTTTATCGGGTGGTGTGGCTAAAATTGCGCCAACAGTAAATAACCTGTCTTGAATTTCGATTAAAATGTCTTTGTAATGCGCATTGAAGTCTTGATCCCTAATTAATCCAATATGTGAATTTAATTCATCAACTGTTCCATAGCTTTCAATTCGGATATGGTATTTTGGCACTCTAGTTCCTCCGAAAAGGGCAGTGGTACCAGTGTCTCCTGTTTTTGTATATATTTTCATCGGCTATTTGTTTTATACTATTTCTTTATTTTTTTGTAATGAAACCACAACTCCAATTGTGATGGATAATGCAATAAATGCTAATGACAACCATTCTGGAAAATATTCTGGAAAATGATGAATCAATAACATTTTTACACCAACGAAAGTTAAAATTGCAATTAAACTATATTCGATATAACTGAATTTTTCAATCATATTGGATAAGAAAAAATACATCGAGCGTAATCCTAAAATCGCAAAAATATTGGAGCTAAATACCAAAAACGGATCAGAAGTAATGGCTAAAATTGCAGGAACACTATCTAAAGCAAAAATTACATCCATGACTTCAATTACAATTAATGCTATAAATAATGGTGTTACATAATTAATATTGTCTTTTCTAATAAAGAATTTCTGTCCTTCAATTTCGGTATGCACAGGAAATATTTTTCCTATTAATTTGTATATTTTAGAATCTTTTGGATCAAATTCCTCTTCCTCTTTGCTAAAAAGCATTTTCATAGCAGTAAAAATTAAAAAAGCACCAAACACATATATAATCCATTCAAATCTATTTATAAGTGCTACGCCTAAAAAAATCATTAATCCTCTAAATATAATGGCGCCAATAATTCCCCAAAATAAAACCCTATGTTGGTATTTTTGAGGTATTTTAAAGGATGAAAATATTATCGCAATTACAAAAATATTGTCAGCACTTAACGAAAGTTCAATTAAATAACCCGTAATGTATTTTAACGAAGCTTCTAAAGGTTTTAAATTAGTTGGATTGGCGATATAATTTCCAGCATAAAGCAAATACACTATTCCAGAAAATATAAAAGATAGCGTTACCCAAAGAATGGTCCATTTTGATGCTTCTTTACTGCTAATAATATGTGGGTTTTTATTAAAAACGCCCAAATCTAGTGCTAAAAATATAGAAATAGCGATTAGAAAAATAATCCAAACTGTCATAATGATTGATTTTTAGCAAATATAAATTAAAATTCAGGAATTTTTAGCTTCATTCAGATTAAAAAATAAAATTTTGTATTTTATTAGGCTTACCCCCTTTTTTTTTGTTTAAATTATATTAAAAATCAAAATATTTTTAATATACCCCTAAAATTTTAGGGGGTATGTTTTTTTATTTGTAAATATTTATTATTTTTGTACCATAAAATTTAGATTATAATTTTTTAAAACCCAACTTTATGGCTACACTTCGTTTCCAAGCTTTAGATAAAGCTACCAGTAGAAAACCAGTTTCTTTTGAAGAAACGGCAAGAAAATCAGAAATTTTTGCATCTAATGTGTTCAACGACAAATCTATGCGTCAGTTTTTAACTCCAGATGCTTATAAAGCGGTTAAAAATGCCATAGAGCAAGGTACTAAAATTGATAGAAAAATTGCCGATTACGTAGCCATGGGAATGAAAGAATGGGCTTTGTCAAAAAACGTAACCCATTATACACATTGGTTTCAACCATTAACTGGAACAACTGCTGAAAAACATGATGCTTTTTTTGAAACATCTATGGATGGATCAGATCCTGTTGAAAAATTTGGAGGAAGTCAGTTGGTACAACAAGAACCAGATGCATCTTCTTTTCCAAACGGAGGAATAAGAAACACATTTGAAGCAAGAGGTTATACGGCTTGGGATCCAACATCTCCAGCATTTATATTTGGAAGTACTTTATGTATTCCTACAATATTTGTATCATACACTGGCGAAGCTTTAGATAACAAAACACCTTTATTAAGAGCATTAAACGCAATTGATTCTGCGGGTACAGAAGTAGCTAAATATTTTGATAAAAACATTAAAAAAATAACGCCAACTTTAGGTTGGGAACAAGAATACTTCTTAATTGATTCAGCTTTAGCAGCCACAAGACCTGATATTATTGCTACCGGCAGGACCTTATTAGGACACACTTCTTCAAAAGGACAACAATTAGACGATCATTATTTTGGTTCAATTCCAACTCGTGTATTGCAATACATGAGAGAATTAGAATACGAATGTATGTTATTAGGAATTCCAGTAAAAACACGTCATAATGAAGTAGCGCCAGGTCAATTTGAATTGGCGCCTATTTTTGAAGAAACTAATTTGGCTGTAGACCACAACTCCTTGTTAATGGATGTGATGGAAAAGGTGGCCGAAAGACATGATTTCAAAGTATTGTTTCATGAAAAACCTTTCAAAGGTGTAAATGGTTCAGGTAAACACAACAACTGGTCTTTAGCCACAGATACTGGAATTAATTTATTGGCTCCAGGAAAAACACCAATGAGTAACTTAATGTTCTTAACGTTTTTTATCAACACTATCAAGGCAGTTCACGACTACGAAGAATTATTAAGAGCGTCAATTGCATCAGCTAGTAACGACCACCGTTTAGGAGCAAATGAAGCGCCACCAGCAATTATTTCTGTTTTCATTGGACAACAATTAACTAAAGTATTGGCAGAATTAGAAGGTGTTACAAATGGAAAATTATCTCCAGAAGAAAAAACAGATTTAAAACTAAACGTGGTTGGTAAATTACCAGATGTTTTATTGGATAACACAGATAGAAACAGAACTTCACCATTTGCATTTACAGGAAATAAATTCGAATTTAGAGCTGTAGGCTCGTCTGCTAATTGTGCGGTTTCTATGACAACTTTAAATTCAATTGTCGCCAAACAATTATTCGACTTCAAAAAAGAAGTAGATTTATTAATTGAAACGAAAGATTTAAAGAAAGACGAAGCTATTTTCAATACTTTACGAGAATACATCAAAGGAACAAAAGCTATTTTATTTGAAGGCGACGGATACAGTGATGCATGGGAAAAAGAAGCTAAAAAACGCGGATTAAGTAATCATAAAACCACTCCTGAAGCATTAAAAGCGAAAGTTTCTAAAAAAGCATTTGACTTATTTGCCGAATTAGGTGTAATGAATCACATTGAAGTAGAATCTCGTTATGAAATTGAACTAGAAGAATATGCAAAGAAAATTCAAATTGAAGGAAGAGTTTTAGGCGATATTGCTCGCAACCATGTTATTCCAACGGCAATTAGATATCAAAATACGTTAATTGAAAACGTAAAAGGTTTAAAAGATATTTTTGAAAAAGATTTTACCAAAATTGCAAAGGAACAAATTGAATTAATCAAAGAAATTTCGGAACATATTGAAGGCATCAATCGTAATATTGACGAAATGATTGATGAACGTAAAAAAGCAAATAACTTAGATAATACTGAAAAAATGGCGGCCGCTTATTGTGATAAAGTAAAACCATATTTTGAAGTTATTCGTGAACATTGCGATAAATTAGAACTTTTAGTTGACAACGGAATTTGGCCATTAACAAAATACAGAGAATTGTTTTTTATTAAATAGTATTTAAATAGATTTTAAAATGCTTGTTAGGAATAACAAGCATTTTTTTTACAATAATTTTTAGTATTTTTGAGTTATATAAAAAGCAGGTTTTTATGAAATCACTATGTATATATTTATTTTCCATCTTTTGCGCAGTTTCCTTCTCACAGAAGAAAATCACACTTTATTTTGATACCAATTCAAGTGAACTTAGCCAAAAAGAAATGGGCAAATTCAATGAATTTATGAAAACAAAAGATTTAAAAATTCAAAAAGTTATTGGTTTTTGCGATTTGCGTTCCACAAACAAATATAACGATTCTTTAGCGTTAGCCAGAGCTAATTTTGTTGCAAGTTTAATTAGATTGTCTTCTTTTAATGCAAGTTTTGAAGTAAAATCTAAAGGTGAAAATTTTAATCAATTAAAAAATTTAGATCTAAACCGAAAAGTAGAAATTCATTTTAAAATTGAGAAAAAATCTGCTGAAAAAATAACCAAAGACGAGAATTTTTCTATTACAATTTCGAAATCTAAAAAAGGTGACAAATTAGTACTCAAAAATTTAAACTTTTATGACAGAACAGATATTTTGTATCCAGAATCATACAAACCACGTGAAGAATTGTTGAAAGCTTTGAAAGATAATCCAAAATTAAAAATTGAAATTCACGGTCATATTTGTTGCACGCCAGGAAAAGATAATGAAGAAATTGCATTAAAACGTTGTATTGGAACTATGGAATATTTAATGGTAAACGGAATTAATAAATCGAGATTAAGTTATAAAAGTTTTGATGCACAACAACCTATTTATGCCATTCCAGAAAAAAACGAAGAAGAACGAAAAGCCAATCGTCGTATAGAAATATTAATTGTAGATAAATAATTGATTGCAGTTTTTGCCCTATATTTGTTCAACTTGAAATCATAAAACATTCAAAATAATGAAATTTCTATTCGCTTTTGCCTTCTATCTTTTACCGTTTGCTTTTTTTGGTCAAGAAAGTATTACATTTTATTTTGAAAACAATAAATCCGATTTAAATCAAGTTGAATTGGCAAAATTAAATAAATGGATTGCTACAAATAAAAATTCTAAAATTCTTTCTATCACTGGTTCAACAGATGAAGTTGGTTCTTCAGGTTACAACGATACTTTATCTCAAAAGCGTGTAGATTATATTTTTAATAAAGTAAAACTATCGGTTAAAATTAGAGAAGATTTTAAATCGATTTCTTTAGGTGAAAAAGGCGTAAAATCTAATAATAAAGCCGTAAACAGAAAAGCTAGTATTGTATTTTTACAAGAAAAAGATTTGGCTAAAGAAGTCCTATTGATTCAACCAAAGGTAGTGGTGGAAGTTCCAAAAGATATTCCTATAAATGGTTTAGTTCCAATAGAAGAAGAAGCGATGAATTTCCCTGAAGGAGCTACTTTGGAAGAAAAAATTCAATTATCTCGACCAGGAACTTTGATTGTTTTACCTGAAATTCAGTTTTACAAAAATACATTTGGGATTATGCCATCTTCGCAAAGAGAAATTTTCGAACTGATACGAATCATGACAATGAATCCAAAATTATATATTGAAATTCAAGGTCATATTTGTTGTGTGGATAAAGACATTCGAAATTTATCTTTAGATCGTGCCAAACAAGTTCGTCGAATTTTACAATCGAATTACATTTTAGAACGTAGGATAAAAGTGAAAGGTTTTGGTGTTTCCAAACCAAAATTTGCCATTCCAGAAGCAACTGAAGAACAAGCCGCTGCGAATAGGAGAGTGGAAATTATGATTTTAGAAAAGTAAGATAATTAGATAATTTTCACATTATCTAATTATCTAATTATCTAATTATCTAATTATCTAATTTTTTTGCTACACTTCCTCTAGGTTCATCACATTCTTGAAGCACTATTTCTGAATGTAAAAATTTTGCAGCTGCTGCAGAATCTTTAACTTTAATGGCACTTCGCGATAACATTTCGGATTTAAAATCGTCTAAAATACTTTTTCTAATTCCAATTTCTCTCCAATTTGATGAATTCGTGCATTTTTTTGTAATTTCTCGAGCTAATGACAATGCATCCAATAATGCCTGATTGGCACCTTGTCCTTTAAACGGACTCATTGGGTGTGCCGCGTCACCAATTAGCGTTACATTTTCACCGCTTTCCAATATTTCAGTAGTCAGAGATTCTCTGTCATAAACGGGATAACCTGAAATTTGAGATTCTGAAGTTGCAGTTAAAATTTCTGGAATAGGATGGTGCCAATTGGCTCTTTTACAAGCTTCTTCTTTTAGAAATTTTACACCTTTTGCACTCAATTCCTTTGCATCATTTTCTGAAATAGGAAAACTAAGTTGCCACATAACGGTATCAGCATCATAAGGCATTACATAAATTCGTTCTTTACCATTTGCAGTTTGAAATACTGTAGCTAAATCAAGTAAATCACTTTTAATATTTTTTAGTGATTTTAAAGGACAAATTCCCAAAATAACCATGCAATCTAAATAGTGTAGTGGTAAAGTTGCTTCACCTAATAATATTTTTCTTACTGAGCTTCTAATACCATCAGCACCAACTAACAAATCTGCTTTAAAGGTTTTAATTTTCCCGTTTACTTGAAAACTCAAATCAATTTTATTGTCAGATTCCTTAAAATCTAATAATTGATGTCCCCATTGTATATTATTTGGTTCACCTAATTGCTTGAGTAATTCTAAACGTAACGATTGTCTTGCTATATGAATATTGGTTTGTTTTTGTGATTTTTCTGTGTTGGATGGCATCCATTTTCTCATTCCCCATTCTCCAATAATGCTGCCATCTGTAGTATGAACAATGTGTTTTGTAGAAATTACGCCTTCTTTTAAAATATTTATACCAAAACTTTTCATTGCTTTGCTTGCTTGTTGTAACGTAAGTCCGTAACCTTGAGAACGTTCAGAAAAACTTGTGTCACGTTCAAATAGCGTAAAAGGAATACCTCGATGTAAACAAGCAACCGCAAAGGCGACTCCACCAATACCACCGCCTATAATAGCAATATTTGGATAATTTTCAGTGTCAGTTTTTGGAAAATCAATAGATGCGATTAAACCAGCACCAAAACAATTTTTACAAGAAATCTGTTCGTTTTTAGATACAATGTTTTCTTGTTGAATTAACGATTTTTTTGGTTGCTTCCGATTTTTTTTGCCTTGTCCTTTACAATTATGACAAACTGTCCAACATGTAAATGAATTTTCTAACTTTTCCAATTCTATTTTTGATTGTTTTGTGTAAAACTTAACTGCAAAGGTTGTAAAATTTTCTGTTATACCGTTTATTTCTGATTTGTTTTGTTTTGGATTGGTAAATTGTCTCGTTATCTTATTGGCTCTTTACCTAATTATTTATATCTTTGCACTACACAAAAAACAACAAATAATAATGAGTTCTGAAACGAGCCAACGCTATAATTTAAGAGGAGTTTCTGCTTCCAAAGAAGATGTGCATAATGCTATTAAAAATATTGATAAAGGATTATTTCCTCAAGCATTTTGTAAAATCATACCTGATTTTTTAACCAATAACGAGAAGTATTGCATCATAATGCATGCAGATGGCGCGGGTACAAAATCAGCTTTAGCTTATATGTATTGGAAAGAAACAGGCGACATTTCAGTTTGGAAAGGCATTGCTCAAGATGCCTTAATTATGAATATTGATGATTTATTATGTGTAGGTGCAACCGATAATATTTTACTTTCTTCAACTATTGGTAGAAATAAAAATCTAATTCCAGCTGAAGTCATTTCAGCTATTATTAATGGTACAGAAGAATTAATTAAAGAATTAAAGAAATACGGTGTTACTATTCATTCAACAGGCGGCGAAACTGCAGATGTAGGTGATTTGGTTCGTACTATTATAGTAGATTCTACCGTAACAGCCCGTATGGAAAGAAGTAAAGTAATAAATAACGCGAATATTCAAGCCGGTGATGTAATTGTAGGATTAGCGTCTTTTGGACAAGCTTCTTATGAAACCGAATACAATGGCGGAATGGGAAGTAATGGTTTGACTTCTGCGCGTCATGATGTTTTTGCCAAATATTTGGCTCAAAAATATCCAGAAAGTTATGATGCAGCTGTTCCAAACGAATTGGTTTATTCTGGACAAACAAAATTAACTGATGCAGTTGAAAACAGTCCAATTGATGCAGGTAAATTAGTACTTTCTCCAACAAGAACGTATGCGCCTGTTATTAAAAAGATTTTAGAAAAACACACTCCAAATCAAATTCATGGAATGGTGCATTGCAGTGGTGGTGCCCAAACAAAAGTGCTTCACTTTGTTGAAAACGTTCATGTTATTAAAGATAATTTGTTTCCAGTACCACCATTATTTAAACTGATTCAAGAAAATTCTAAAACGGATTGGAAAGAAATGTATCAGGTATTCAATTGTGGTCATCGTATGGAAATTTATGTTCCTGCTGAAATTGCTCAAGACATCATTGAAATTTCAAGATCATTTAACATCGATGCACAAATTGTAGGAAGAGTGGAAGCATCAGAAACAAGAAAATTAACTATCAATTCCGATTATGGAATTTTTGAATATTAAAAAAAATAGTTTCAAGTTTCAAGTTATTTTTGTTTCAAGTTGAGCAAAAGTAACCTGAAACTTCAAACCTGAAACAAAAAAAAACAACAAAACACCAATGAACAACGTATTAATTTTAGATTTCGGATCACAATACACCCAATTAATTGCTCGAAGAGTTAGAGAATTAAATATTTTCTGTGAAATTTTCCCCTTTGACAAAATACCAACCGATTTATCATCTTATAAAGCTGTAATTTTAGGTGGAAGTCCTTGTTCTGTTCGTTCAGAAGAAGCATTGCATCCAGATTTATCTCAAATTAGAGGCATAAAACCTTTATTGGCTGTTTGTTATGGTGCCCAATATTTAGCTCATTTTTCTGGTGGTGAAGTCTCAGCATCCAATACAAGAGAATACGGAAGAGCCAATTTATCTTACATCAAAGAAAACGAAGTGTTTTTAGAAGGTGTTTCAAACAATAGTCAAGTTTGGATGTCGCATTCGGACTCTATTAAAAAATTACCGACTAATGGTGTAAAAATAGCTAGTACAAAAGACGTTGAAAACGCAGCCTATAAAATTGAAGGTGAGACTACTTACGCTATCCAATTTCATCCAGAGGTTTACCATTCTTCAGATGGAAAACAAATGCTAGAAAACTTCTTGGTTAAGATTGCAAAAGTAGCACAAACCTTCACACCAAATGCTTTTGTGGAAGAAGTAATTGCAGATATGAAAGCCAAAATTGGTAACGATAAAGTAGTGTTAGGATTATCTGGTGGTGTAGATTCTACAGTAGCAGCGGTAATTTTAAATAAAGCAATTGGCAGTAATTTGTATTGCATTTTTGTAAACAATGGATTATTACGCAAAAACGAATACCAAAGTGTTTTAGACCAATACAAAGGAATGGGATTAAACGTTAAAGGTGTTGATGCGTCTCAACGTTTTTATGATGCTTTAGCGGGACTTGATGATCCTGAGGCGAAACGTAAAGCTATTGGAAATGCATTTATTGAAGTGTTTGATGACGAAGCCAATCAGTTAAAAGATGTGAAATTTTTAGGTCAAGGTACGATTTATCCCGATGTAATTGAATCCGTTTCAGCAACTGGAGGACCTTCAGCAACAATAAAATCGCATCATAATGTAGGTGGTTTACCTGATTTTATGAAATTACAAATTGTGGAACCTTTACGCATGTTATTTAAAGATGAAGTACGTAGAGTAGGTGCAACATTAGGAATTGACGCAGAATTATTAGGCCGTCATCCTTTTCCAGGACCAGGCTTAGCCATTCGTATTTTAGGTGACATTACAACTGAAAAGGTGGCGATTTTACAAGAAGTAGATGCTATATTTATTAATGGTTTAAAAGAACACGGTTTATACGATAAAGTTTGGCAAGCAGGTGCTATATTATTACCAGTTAATAGTGTAGGCGTTATGGGAGATGAGCGTACCTACGAAAAAGTAGTCGCGTTAAGAGCTGTAGAATCTACAGACGGAATGACGGCAGATTGGGTGCATTTACCTTATGAGTTTTTAATGAAAATATCGAATGAAATTATCAATAATGTGCGTGGTGTAAACCGTGTGGTGTATGATATTAGCTCTAAACCACCAGCAACTATTGAATGGGAATAAAATTAAAATACCAATTCAAAAAACAAGGGCAATGTCAATATTTAATCTAAAATATGACGTTGCTTTTTTTATTTTGAAATGTTGTAATTGAAATTATAATGCTTATTTTTGAGGAATGATATTGAATTAGGCATTATTAATTTTGGCATTGAAATTGCACCGATTTAAAATTTAAACCAACCTTCATGAAAAAAGCATATTATATATTGATTTTATTTTTGGTGAGTTACTTAAATTTTGCTCAAACCAAACATATTGTATTAAAGGGTGAGACTTTATATAGTATTTCAAAAAAATATAATATTACATCAGAAGACATTCTAAAAGCCAATCCAGAAGTTAAAAACGGCGTTCAAGAAAATAGTATTCTCACCATTCCAAAATCAGTAAAAAATATTCTATCATCAGAAAATATTATTTCTCATAAAGTAGAAGCAAAAGAAACGCTGTATAGTATTTCGAAAAAGTTTAATGTTTCTGTAGAAGAAATAATTGCGAAAAATCCATTGGTTAAAGATGGTTTAACAGAAGGTTGGTTTTTGATTTTGCCAAAGAAAAGTAGTATTGTCACTAAAAAAGATTCAATAATTTTAAATAAAGAAAAAGTAAATTTATTAGAAACCGTAAATAAAACCAAAGAAAGAAATTTAGTTTTATTGATGCCTTTTAATATCAATAGAATTGAAAACGATTCTGCCAAAACCAAAATCGAATATTTTAAAACCGATAAATTTTTGAATATTACACTTGATTTTTATGCAGGTGCGTTAAAAGCAATTGACTCAGCAAAAGTGCTTGGATTGCCTATTAATGCTAAAGTTTACGATGCAGAATCTTCAAAATATTCTTCAAACGTGGCAACACTAATCAAAAATAATAATTTTTCTAATGTAGATGTTGTTATTGGACCTTTTACCAATTCTTTCGTAGAACTTGCCGGACAATTAGTGGATAAAAAAACAGCAGTTATTTCTCCATTAACTAATGATTTAGGCGCTGGAGGAACAAATGTTTTTTACGCAATGCCAAATGAAAATATTCAAAAAGTGAAATTGATATCGTATTTAAAATCAAAATCGGATGCTATTTTTGCCATTCATTCTTCTACAAAATTAAAATTAAGTACCTATTTTTCCTCCAATTATCCAGAAGTGAAATCCTTTTATTTTAATGAAAAAGGAATATTTGATTATTCAATATTAAAATCTAATTTTCAGAAAGGGAAAAAGAATTTTGTGATTTTGGATTCAGATAAAATCATACAAGTCATTTCCGTTGTCAATAATTTAATAAAACTTAAAAAAGAATTTGATATTCAATTGGTAGTTATAGAAAGGAATGATGCGTTAGATTTTGAAGAAATTTCCTCTAAAAACTTAGCTATTTTACAAATGTTGTATCCTTCTGCTATTCGTGAAAATGAATCGGTGGAAGCGTTACATTTTGCAAAAGCTTTTAAAAAAGAAAATAAAGTACAACCCAATCAATATGCTACTAGAGGTTTTGACGTAACTTTTGATGCAATATTAAGAATGTGTCAGCATGAAGGGTTCTTCAAATCTGCTGAAACTCAAATTTCGGAACAAATTGAAAGTCAATTTAATTATATAAACAATACCAATAACGGCGTTTATATGATGTATTATAATTCTGATTTAACAATAAAACAAGCACAATAATGGCAACTTCAAAAGTAACTTATTTAGGCGATTTACGCACGTCATCCATACATTTAGCTTCTGGTTCAGAAATTATTTCGGATGCACCAATTGATAACAACGGAAAAGGAGAAGCATTTTCACCAACCGATACCGTTGCCAATGCTCTAGCGAGTTGTATGTTTACAGTAATGGGAATAAAAGCACAAGATTTAGCTGTAGATTTTTCAAATTCAACTGCAGAAGTAATAAAAATTATGGGAACTGAACCTAGAAGAATTGCTCAAATTCACGTTACTTTTGCAATGAATGTTTCCGTTTCTGACAAAGAAAAAACCATTTTAGAAAAAACTGCAATGACTTGCCCAGTTTTAAATAGCTTACATCCAAATATTGTAAAGAATGTTGTTTTTAATTGGTTATAATTTCTATTTTCTCAATAAACAATGACCAACCAAGACCAACTCATCAAACTTGCACATACTATTATGCCTTTTGGAAAATTTAAAGGCCGTTATCTTATTAATTTGCCCGAACAATATATTGTTTGGTACAAAAATAAAGGTTTTCCTGCAGGAACTTTAGGCGAACAACTTAAATTGGTATACGAATTGAAACTTAATGGATTAGAAGAATTAATTCATAACATTCAAAAAAAATATCCAAAACCTTTAATTTAATGTATAATTGACAATTTGACTTATTGATAATTGGCTAATTAATATTATATTTGCGTGTTTTTAAATTCAATATCAGAGCGAACATTTCACTTGTTCCTTACAACAACACAACAAACAACAACATGAATCAAACAAAATACATTTTCGTTACAGGTGGTGTTACTTCTTCATTAGGAAAAGGTATTATAGCAGCATCTTTAGCAAAATTATTACAAGCAAGGGGTTATAGAACAACAATTCAAAAATTTGATCCATACATAAACGTAGACCCGGGAACTCTAAATCCATACGAACATGGCGAATGTTATGTAACTGATGATGGTGCAGAAACAGATTTAGATTTAGGACATTACGAACGTTTTTTAAATGTTCCTACATCACAAGCAAATAATGTTACAACAGGAAGAATTTATTTATCAGTTATTGAAAAAGAACGTCGTGGCGAATTTTTAGGCAAAACTGTTCAAGTCGTGCCTCATATAACAAATGAAATTAAAGAGCGTATGCAATTGCTTGGTAAATCAGGCGATTATGATATAGTGATTACAGAAATTGGGGGAACAGTTGGTGATATAGAATCCTTACCTTATATAGAATCTGTTCGTCAATTGGTTTGGGAGTTGGGTGATACAAACGGTATCGTAATTCATTTAACGTTAGTTCCTTATTTAGCAGCTGCGGGTGAATTAAAAACAAAACCTACACAACACTCTGTCAAAACGTTGATGGAAAGTGGTATAAAAGCCGATATATTAGTTTGTAGAACCGAACATGAAATATCCCAAGATTTACGTGAGAAATTAGCCTTGTTTTGTAATGTAAAAAAAGAAGCTGTTATACAATCTATTGACGCTTCCACTATTTACAAAGTACCTAACTTAATGCAAGAAGAAGGTTTGGATAAAGTTGCCTTACAAAAATTAAATTTACCAGAAAAAACTACACCAGACTTAAAACTATGGAACGAGTTTTTATATAAATTAGAACACCCAAAACACGAAGTAAATATTGGTTTGATTGGAAAATATGTAGAATTGCAAGATTCTTATAAATCTATTTTAGAAGCATTTATTCACGCTGGAGCCACTCAAGAAACAAAAGTGAATGTAGTAAGTATTCATTCAGAATTTATAGATAAATCAAACGTAGATTCTAAGTTAAAAGGCTTAGATGCTATTTTGGTAGCTCCAGGTTTCGGCGAAAGAGGCATTGAAGGTAAAATTGAAGCCATAAAATATGTACGTGAAAATAACATTCCCTTTTTAGGAATTTGTTTAGGTATGCAGATGGCTTCTATTGAATTTGCTAGAAATGTGCTTGGAAAATCAGATGCTAATTCAACAGAAATGAATGAAAATACAAGCTATCCGATTATCAGTTTAATGGAAGACCAAAAAACTGTAACTGAAAAAGGTGGTACTATGCGTTTAGGTGCTTGGAAATGTACTATCAAAGAAAATACATTAGCACATAAAATATACGGAAAAACAAACATATTAGAAAGACATCGTCATCGTTTTGAATTTAATGGTGATTATTTAGCAGAAATGGAAGCAGCTGGATTAGTAGCTTCAGGTTCAAATCCAGATACAGGATTGGTTGAAATAATTGAATTACCAAATCACCCTTTCTTTATTGGAGTACAATATCATCCAGAATATAAAAGTACAGTATTAAATCCACATCCTTTATTTATGGGATTAGTGGCCGCAGCTGTTAAAAACAAGTAAAAACGTTATTTTGTAACGTTTATATTTAAAAGCAGACTAATAAAATAAATTTAATCCAACTCTGTTTGAGTTGCACATTCTATTATGGAAGAAAAAAAATTTGACATAAAGTCGTTAATCGGATTCACATTAATCTTCGGAATTTTAATGTGGATGATGTATTCAAACCAACCTACAAAAGAAGAGTTAGCCGAAGCAGCCAAAAAAGAACAAGCTGACAAAGAAGCAAAAACCCCTAAAAGTATTCCAGCAGTTGCGGCAGTTCAAAATTCTGATCCAACAGCTAAAATTAGCCCTGAAGCATTGTCTAAATTAGGTGCTTTCGCTTACGCGGAAACATTGCCATCAGCTAGTAATACTACTACTTTATTAGCAAATAGTGTATTGAGTTTAAAAATAGCCAATAAAGGTGGCTATATTTCTGAGGCAACCATTTTAAACCAAGAACAATTTAAGAAAGGTTCAGGAAAAGCGGTGCAAATTATTAAAGATAATAATGCGAATTTCAATTTGTCTTTAACAACCAAAGACGGTAAAGTTGTAAACACAAAGGATTTATATTTTGAACCCAAACTTTCTAAAGAAGGAAAAAATCAAGTCTTAACGATGCAACTAAAAACAGGTGAAAATCAGTTTTTAGAATACCGTTACGTAATGAAAGAAAAAGACCACATGTTGGAATTTTCTATTCGTACACAAGGTTTAGAAAATGTATTAAACACTTCAAAACCAACAGATTTAGAATGGAGTTTAAAAACCTATCGCAATGAAAAAAGTGTATCTTACGAAAACAGATATACTGAATTAACCTATGAATTTGATGGTGGAAAAGATGATTATTTAAATGCTACGTCCGATAATGAAGACACAGCGGAAGCAGTTACTTATGTAGCTTTTAAGCAGCATTTTTATACTTCGGTTTTATTAACCAATACACCATTTAAAAAAGCTGATTTTAAATCTGACAATTTAGTAGATGATGAAAAAACAGATACCGTTTTTACTAAAAACTTTACAGCAAAAATGCCATTAGAGTTTAAAAACGGCGCTTTAAATTATGACATGAATATGTATTATGGTCCAACAGATTATAAAATATTAAGTGCTTATGATAAAAACTTAGATGAATTGGTTTCACTAGGTTGGGGTGTTTTCGGATGGATAAATATGTTTGTATTTATTCCATTATTTGGATTATTATCTGGATTTATGTCATACGGAATTGCAATTATCATCTTCACGATTTTAATAAAAATTGCCATGTCGCCTATAACATACAAATCATTTTTGTCGCAAGCGAAAATGAAAGTTTTGAAACCAGAAATTGCAGAATTGGGAGAAAAATTCAAAAACAACCCAATGAAAAAACAACAAGAAACAATGGCTTTGTATTCTAAAGCCGGAGTAAATCCAATGGCGGGTTGTATTCCAGCGTTAATACAATTACCATTTATGTATGCCTCGTTTCAGTTTTTTCCATCTGCTTTTGATTTGAGACAAAAAAGTTTCCTTTGGGCTGACGATTTATCTTCATACGACTCTATTTATAAATTGCCATTTAATATTCCTTTTTATGGTGATCACGTAAGTTTGTTTCCAATATTAGCATCTATTGCCATTTTCTTCTACATGAAAATGACTACTGGAGACCAAGCGATGCAAGCGCCACAACAAGAAGGCATGCCAGATATGGGGAAAATTATGAAAATCATGATTTATCTTTCTCCTATTATGATGTTGGTTTTCTTTAATAATTATGGATCAGGATTGAGTTTATACAACTTTATTTCTAATTTAATTACGATTGGAATTATGTTAGTCATTAAAAAATATGTGGTGGATGAAGAAAAAATACACGCACAAATTCAAGTGAATAAAACGAAACCCAAAACGGAATCGAAATTTCAGAAGCGAATGCGAGAAATAATGGAAAATCAAGAAACTCAGAAAGCATTAAATCAAAAGAAAAAATAACTTCTTTAAAGCGTTCTATGCAGTATAATCGCAACTTCAGAATTGTCAAGTCATCATGTTTTTTTTGTTTTTAGCTGTTAATGTATTACATTTGAATTTTATTAAATTAGCGGTATTTAAACCAAACCAAAAATTTAATTAACAGTCTGGTTTTTAATTATAAAAAAAATATCTCTTGTTTGTGCGCAATTTATTGATCCAATTTTCTAAATTTGAAAAACTACTTTTTATAACTATCTTGGTTATTTACATCAATAATCTTTTTATTGATATTATGAAAATAGATGCTGCTCAATATGCTTCAATTGCGTTTGAAATGCTAACTAATAATTCGTATTTGCAAGTTACAGATATGCAAGCAGATTATCTAGACAAACCCCCACTTTTATTTTGGATTTCCAGTACCAGTATGGGGTTATTTGGCGTTTGTAATTTTGCTTATAAAATTGGTACATTTTTAATGTTACTTCTTTCTCTATTAGCTATTTATAAACTATCTGTTCGTTACTACAATCAGGAAATTGCTAAAAATGCAACACTAATTTTCGCAACTTGTCAAGCTTTTTTTCAAATGACAAACGACGTAAGAACAGACGGATTATTGACTTCTAGCGTCATAATATCCATTTGGTTATTGGTAGAATACTTTTTTACCAATAAAATTAAATATTTACTATTTGGTGCAGTATTCACTGCATTTGCTATGATGTCAAAAGGACCAATTGGTATAATAGCTGTTTTAATGCCTATCGGTTTACAGTTACTTTATAAGAAAGATTGGAAACAAATTTTTAATTTAAATTGGATTGTTTTTTTAGTAGTGGTGGCTTTGTTGTTGCTTCCTATGTCTTATGGTTTATATCTTCAATTTGATTTACATCCAGAGAAAATTATTAACGGAAAACAAAATCAAAGCGGCTTGTATTTTTATTATTGGTTGCAAAGTTTTGGTCGGATTACAGGTGAAAGTGTTTGGGATAATGGTTTGCCTTGGCACTTTTTTATTGGATCTATAAGTTGGGATTTTTTTCCTTGGATACTCGTTTTATATGCAGGATTGTTTCTTAAAATAAAAAATATGATACTTAAAAAAACAGAGAATCTACTAGAAATTATTACGCTTAGCGGATTTTTAGTATTATTTATAATGTTATCCTTATCCAAGTACAAATTACCACATTACATTTTTGTTACACTACCATTTGCTAGTATTATTTGCGCTAGCTATTTTGATAAAATCACTAGTATTCAGTTTAAAATTTGGAATAAAATTTATGTTGTATTTGGTTGTTTGGTTTTAATCATTTTGTGCGTCTATCCATTATTGTTTTTTAAAGAATTAAATTTTATTATTCTTTTTTTAATAATATTACAGGTTTTATTACTGTATTTTAGAAATACAACAAAAATGCATGGAACATTAAAATTAATAAGTTATGTTATTGTTTTAAATTTGTTTTTAAGTTTTGTCTTTTATCCAAAATTACTGTCGTTTCAAGCCGATTCTATGGCGGGAAAATGGTTGACAGATAATAAGGCTACGGCTTCTGTTTATTTAATAGATGAACAATCACACGCCTTTAATTTTTATACGAAAAACACAAAAAACAATACTATTAGTATTGATGCAATTGATACAGTAAATCAATCAAGTTGGTTTTATATAAATGACGAAAGACTTCAATTGGTCAAGCAAAAATATGATATTGTAAAAAAAATAAAATTCTCAGACTATCCAATAACAAGATTAAAGTTATCTTTTTTATTAGAAGACAAGCGTCCAGAATCCTTAAAATATTATTATTTAATTCAATTAAAAAAAAGAACCTAATTGTGAAAAAATTATCCATAATTATCCCAGCATATAATGAAGGGAAAACTATCCATTTGATTTTGGATAAAATCAAACAAGTAAATTTATTACAAGAAATTGAAAAAGAAATTATTATTGTAAACGATTTTTCTAACGACAATACAGAAGAAGCGATTAGTAATTATATCGAACAAAACCCAAATATTCGAATTCAATATTTCAAACATAGTTTCAATCAAGGAAAAGGTGCGGCACTTCATACAGGAATAAAAGAAGCAACTGGCGATTTTACCATTATTCAAGATGCAGACTTGGAATACGACCCAAATGAGTACAATTTATTATTACAACCTATTATTGATGGTTATGCAGATGTTGTGTACGGCTCCAGATTTATGGGTGGCAATCCACACAGAATATTGTTTTTTTGGCATACACTTGGAAATAAATTTTTGACCACGCTATCAAATATCTTTACGAATTTGAACTTAACGGATATGGAAACGTGTTACAAAATGTTTCGCACAGAAAGTATTCAAAAATTAGTGCTAAAAGAAAAAAGATTTGGATTTGAACCAGAAATAACTGCAAAAATATCTAGAATACCAAAAATCAGAATTTATGAAGTAGGCATATCCTATTATGGAAGAACCTACGAAGAAGGAAAAAAAATTGGTTGGAAAGATGGATTTAGAGCTTTATATTGCATAGTCAAATATGGCCTTTTAAAGTTTTAATTTATTTCAAAAAAAAAAACAGATTCAAAAAATTGAATCTGTTTTTTTTTTTTTTTGTGTAATACTGATTTATCTTCAAATTTACTTTTGTATATTTAGAGAAATTCATAGAATAAAATTTAAAAATAACAATTATTTAATATTTGATTAAAGTCCTGATTTTTATTGATTTTTTTAGTAATTTATTTGTTTTTTTTAAAAATACAACACAAAAAAATGACAAATATTGATCTTAATGATTGTAAATGTTTTTTTTATAATTTTTTTTTTGTAAAATTGTAAAAATTTAAAAACAAAAAGTGAAAAATTTATTTTCAATTTTGTTTTTAATTTCTTCTACTTTTTCTGTTTTTTCTCAGACCGATATTTGAGATTATTTAGAAGGTAGGAGTTTTAAAAATGAGCAAACAGGTTTAGTTGTTAAATATATGTAATTATTTTATCTGTCTCAAATTTATAAAAAAAATATTTTTTTAGTATTAGTGTTCCCCAAAATCAACTTCCAGGATAGTAG
>CAMDGB010000018.1 GCA_945897915.1 Chryseobacterium gleum
GGAATTTAAAGTAAAAAAAATGATAAAAAAAATTATGCAAATTTGCTTTGTGATGTTAGGAACTGTATCGTTTTTACAAGCACAAGAAACTCCAGCAGAAGCTAAGTATCGTAGAAGTTCATTATCTATGATTTTAGTTGAATCTGAAAATTTCCCAAATAAAGCAGCTGTTATGGGATCTTGGGATAAATATCCATTTCCTGATAAGTATAACAAACATGATGTAAGTTTAAAAAATGTAAATTTAGAGACAATGAAATTGTCTGACAAAGAAATGTTAGATGCTGGATTTTTAAAAGACACTTTAAAAACAGAATTACAGTTATTAACAGCAAGTGTAAAACGTGTAAAGTATTTAAATAACGAGAAAACTTTAGCAGTTGTCCTTCCTAGTGAAAATGATGAATATAGATTAAAGATTGATAAAGTTATTAAAGAAAAAAAACTTGCGAATCAATTAGTTGAAAGTTGGTTTATCAAAGATGGTAAATTTGACCTTGGTTTAATTGGTAAAAGAGGTTCTTATGACGCTTCTCAAATAGATGCTGGTTATTCAAAAGATCAAGCAAGAGGTAGTGCGAGTCTTCAAGATGCTGGATATGAATTAATTAGTAATACATTTACCACTTTTACTAAGTTAAAGTTCATTGAAAATGAGCCTGTTGCTAGAGTAATTAGAGATGTTGCTAAAGCAGAAACAGCAAAACAATTAGCTGGTAAACCTCAGTTTTTGATAGATAAAGCTATGCAAGCATTAGATAAAGTATATGAAAAAACTAAAGAGGGTTATACACTATATTCAAATACTTGGTTGTATAAATTAAGTTGGAACGAAAATAGTTTGAATTCTGTTTATGATATTTGGGATACTCCATCTGAACTAGCTAAATCGGATAAATTTAATTTAGAATTTGTAAATTTTCAATCTAATATGAGTTTAGTTACTTTTTCTTTAGGTGAAACACGTACTCAAGAACAAATTATAGATTTAGCATTAGTAAGAAATGTAGATAATGCTTTCGCCAAATTACAAAAAGAAAATGATGTATTTAAACCAAGAATACCTGTTTTAACTGGAAAACCATTAACTGCACAAATTGGAATGAAAGAAGGTTTAGAAGGTGGAGAAAAATTTGATCTACTTGAATTAGGTCAAGATCCTAAAACAGGATTATCAGTTTATAAAAAAGTAGGTTCTGTAAAAGTGGATAAAAAGCAAGTATGGGATAACCGATATAATGCTGGAGGTAAACCAGAAAAAGAACAAATGGATAAACAAGGAAATCCTATTAATGCTACACTTTTTTCAGGAAAAGCGGAATTAGGTTTATTGCTTAAACAAGTTAAATAATTTTTAAAAATAATAAAATGAAAAGTAAATATTTATTTCTTACACTTATTTTTTCATTATTTGTCAATCAAATGGTCTTCGCTCAGTCTTCTAATAAGAAGGCTGACAAAGACACATTTGAATGGCGATATGAAATCGAAGTATTTGGACAAGGCGTTCAAGGAACATATCAAGTTAAAGTATGGTCATATTCAAAAAAAACTGAAACTGCTTTAGAGCAAGCTAAAAAAAATGCAGTTCATGGTGTGGTTTTTAAAGGTTTTCCATCAAAAGGACAACTAGAAGGTAAATCGGCACTTGCTACTTCTCCAAATGTTGAACAAGAAAAAGAAGATTTTTTTAGAGAATTTTTTGCAAATGGTGGTAAATATTTGAAATATGTAACTGTAGCTAATAACGGGGCTTTAGGTGCTGGAGATGTTATTAAAATAGGGAAGGAATATAAGGTAGGGGTTGTAATCTCAGTTAATGTAGCCATGTTGCGTAAAGATCTGGAAGATGCAGGTATTATAAAAGGATTAAGTAATGGTTTTTAATCAATTTAGCATGAAATATTTTATTTATTTTCTAACACTTTTATTAATTTCTTCATGTGCTAGTTCTCCTCAGAAAAAAATTTCAGGTAATTATACATATAAAACAGAATGTTTAGGACTTGAATTAGATGGTTCACAAACAATTAAAGCTTGGGGTAACGGAAGAAATAGATTTGATGCCGTAGAACAAGCAAAAAAGAACGCTGTTAACGATGTACTCTTTAATGGTATTTATGAAGGCAAACAAGATTGTGAAAAAAGACCCGTAGTCAGTGAAGTTAATGCTAGACAAAAATATGAGAATTATTTTAATAGTTTTTTTGTTGATGGCGGAGAATATAAAAATTTTGTTTCTTTGAAAGATGAACGTACTTTTCAAAAAATTAATAGAGATAGAAAAGGCGCACGAGAAAGTATTACTCATGGATTTGTAATTCGTGTACTTCGTTCTGAATTAAAACAAAAAATGATTCAAGACGGTATAATTAAACAATAATTTAATAATAATTTACATATATGAAAAAATTTATTTATAATTTTTTATTTTTTTTATTCATTTCTTTAAGTTTTGCTCAAGCAAAAAAGCCAACCATTATGGTTGTCCCAAGTGATGCTTGGTGTAAAGAAAATGGTTATATAATGGAGTTTGATAATCAGGGTAAAAAAACAACCGTATCTGATTACAAGAGAGCATTCCAAGAAAATACTGATTTATTACTTGTAATTTCTAAGATAAATGAATTAATGGCAGAAAGAGGTTTTCCGCTTAAAAATTTAGAATCTTCGTTAAAAGCTTTGGAAAGTCAATCTGCAGAAGATGCAATGCTTACAAGTAAAAATGGTAGTGATGTAAGTGAAAGTCCAATTGATAAACTCAAAAAGACAGCTAAAGCTGATATTTGGATGCAAATGACTTGGACTGTTAATAAAAGAGGTCCTGAAAAATCAATAACTTTTATTTTACAAGGTCTAGATGCCTACACAGACAAACAAGTTGCTGGAGCATCAGGAACAGGTAATCCTTCTTCTTTTGCTGCTTTCCCAGTACTTCTTCAAGAAGCTGTTTTAGCTCATTTAGATAATTTTAATACACAATTACAAAAACATTTTGATGATTTGTTTGCCAATGGAAGAGAAATAGTAGTTCGAATTAAAAAGTTTGATTCATTTGATGGCGATTTAGAAAGTGAATATGAAGGTGAAGAATTAGGAACTTTAATTGAGAATTGGATTTCTGAAAACACTGTTCAAAAGAGATTCAGTACTACAGATGCTACAGAAAATATGATGTTTTTCGAACAAGTTAGAATACCATTATACGACGTTAACAATAAAGCATTAGATGCTAGAGCTTGGATTAAAGGACTTCAAAAAAATCTTAAAGAAAAATATCAAATAGAGTCTAAGTTAATGATGAAAGGTTTAGGACAAGCGCAACTAGTAATAGGTGAAAAATAATTTAAATAACTTAATAATGAAAAAAATAATTTTATCAATTGCATTTTCTGTTTATTCACTTTTAACTTATTCTCAAAATAATTTAGGCAAAGCTGATGATGCTGCAAGAATCGTATTGAATACATTTATTCCAGATCAAGTTGAAGGACTAACCGAATCTGCTAAGGCAAATTTATCTAATAAATTAAGCCAAATAGCGACTAAAGCTGGAATGGGTGGTAGTGCGTCAAATCCACGTTTTATAATTACTGCTAATGTGGTTGTTTTAACAAAAGACATTACTCCAACCGCTCCACCTATGCATGCTTATACACTAGAAATTACGTTTTATATAGGAGACGGTATTGCGGGAACTAAGTTTGCTAGTACTTCATTAACTGCAAAAGGTGTAGGAGAAACAGAAACAAAAGCATATAATGCTGCTTTAAAAAATTTAAAAGTTGCTGATCCAAAATATCAAACTTTTATTGAAGATGGTAAAAATAAAATCATACAATATTATAATAGTAAATGTGATTTTATTTTAAAAGAGGCAGAAATGTTAACAAGTAAAAATGATTACGATTCTGCAATTGCTACTTTAACTGCTATTCCAGAAGTTTGTAAAGAATGTTACGACAAAGCAATGAATGCTATTGGACCAATATACAAACAGCAAATTGATCGTCAATGCAAACTTGATTTCGCTGAAGCAAAGAATGCATGGAATGTAAGTCAAGATGCTTCTGCTGCAGAACAGGCCTCTATTTATCTTGCAAAAATTGATCCAAATTCTTCTTGTTATAATGATGCTCAAACCTTTTCTAATACAATTGCAAAAAGAATAAATGATTTAGACAAACGTGAGTGGAATTTTAAAATGAAACAACAACAAGATAACGTTGATTTGCAAAAAGCAACTATAAAAGCGGCTCGCGATATTGGAGTAGCTTATGGAAACAATCAACCAAAAGTTGTTTATAATGTTAGAGGATGGTGGTAATATATTATTCAAACAAATAAAGTAATATTATAAATTAGATTAAATACCTATAAGTTTCTTATAGGTGTTTTTTTTATTAAAAATATATTTTTATTTTATAATATTCATAAAATTTTAACAATAAATATGATATTTGAAAGTTATTATTTGAAAATATCTTATTTATATGAAAAATCTACTAGTGTTATTAGCATTATTTTTTTAGTATTGAATAAATCCTTAAAAGTAATGTCTGAAGTATGGGGAAAGCCAACCTGTAAATAATTGTACTGATGGTATACTTTGTTCGGAAAAAGAACATCAGCAAAATAGAATAAGCAGTTTTATAATTATTCAATAATTGTGTTAGGTTATAATAATAATTAAAAAAGACAAACTTTTATCAAAGTTTGTCTTTTTTTTGTGGGCGATATTGATTTATCTTCAAATCAAATGTTGGAATTTCTAGAAAATTTCATTGAGGAAATATCATAAAAAAAACCTCTAAATTTCTTCAGAGGTTTTTTGGTTTTAGTGGGCAATGAGGGGTTCGAACCCCCGACCCCCTCGGTGTAAACGAGGTGCTCTGAACCAGCTGAGCTAATTGCCCTGTTTTATATACTTTCGTAATAGGAGTGCAAATATACATTCAAATTTTTCAAATACAAGTAATAACAAATAATAATTTAATTAAATTGTATATCCTCTAAAATTACTTTATTTGTTTCGTTTATAATTGTAAGGGTAACTTTTTTATTTTCAGATAATTGAGATTCAATGATGTATTTTTTTCCGTTTTTATACGGAATGTTACTTTTAGAAAAATCTACATTACCGTTAGAAATTGCTAAATCTATGGCTTTCAAATTGGTTATTTTTTTAGCAAAAATACTATCTACTTCCGCTGAAGTTTTAAAGGGTTTACTTCTAATATCTTTAATCACTCTACAATTTGGAAAATAACAAAAAGTAACGCCTCTTGAAGTGGCTTTTGCAGATAAAAATTCCCCCACAAAATAAAACCCAATTAACAAACCGAATAAATAAAAAGCTAATCTGTAACGTAAAGACATTATACTAAATTTTAATACTGCAAAGATAGCACTATAAATAGGATTGTCAAAAAACTATTTTTTCTTATTTTGCTTAAAAGACATCGTATTAAATAAAATAATTTTCCACAAATTATTATTCTAACAAAATTCTTTTAAAATGTTATTTTTGTTACTTTTGAAGAAAATTACATTTCAAATATACTATGATTTTTGATAGACAAAATATAACCAACGAAAAGCTACTTCAATTATATAAAAAATTAGTAAAACCCCGACTAATTGAAGAAAAAATGCTCATTTTGTTACGACAAGGTAAAGTATCAAAATGGTTTTCAGGTATCGGACAAGAAGCAATTTCTGTTGGAATTACTTGTGCTTTAGATGCTGACGAGTACATTTTGCCAATGCATAGAAACTTAGGTGTTTTCACTTCTCGTGATATTCCTTTGCATCGATTATTTTCGCAATGGCAGGGAAAGAAAACGGGTTTTACAAAAGGTAGAGACAGAAGTTTTCATTTCGGCACACAAGAATATAAAATTATTGGGATGATTTCCCATTTGGGACCGCAAATGGGTGTGGCTGACGGAATTGCATTAGCTAATAAGCTAAAACAAAATGGTAAAGTAACCGCCGTTTTTACTGGTGAAGGCGCTACTTCAGAAGGCGATTTTCATGAAGCACTAAATATTGCCGCAGTTTGGGATTTACCAGTATTATTCGTCATTGAAAACAACGGTTACGGACTTTCTACACCAACAAACGAACAGTATCGTTGTGAAAACTTAGCGGATAAAGGTATCGGTTACGGTATGGAAAGTCATATTATTGACGGTAATAATATTTTAGAAGTTTACCATAAAATTTCAGAATTAAAAGCATCAATGATTGTCAATCCTCGTCCTGTTTTGTTAGAGTTTTTAACTTTCAGAATGCGAGGACATGAAGAGGCGAGTGGCACCAAATATGTCCCACAAGAATTAATGGATATTTGGGCAGAAAAAGATCCAATTGTTAATTATAGAAAATATTTAATCGCCACCGATGTTTTGTCTGAAAAAGAAGATACTCAAATTCGTGAAGCTATTAAAGCAGAAATAGATGAACATTGGGCAATTACTCAAGCTGCAGAAGAAGTTGTGGCTAATTTAGAAGAAGAGTTAAACGATGTTTATGCACCTTATGCACATGAAGAGATTAACCCATCGGATGTAACTGAAAACATTCGATTTATTGATGCCATTTCACATTCGTTACGACAATCCATGCAACGTTATCCGGATTTGGTAATTATGGGGCAGGATATAGCAGAATATGGTGGTGCGTTTAAAATCACAGACGGTTTTGTAGCTGAATTTGGTAAAGAACGTGTAAGAAATACTCCAATTTGTGAAAGTGCTGTAGTTTCCGCAGGAATGGGATTGTCGATAAACGGATGCAAAGCGATTGTAGAAATGCAATTTGCCGATTTCGTATCTACAGGATTTAATCCGATTGTTAATTTATTGGCAAAACAACACTATCGTTGGAATGAAAAAGCCGATGTAGTGGTTCGAATGCCTTGTGGCGGCGGTACGCAAGCCGGACCTTTTCATTCGCAAACTAATGAAGCTTGGTTTACTAAAACGCCTGGTTTAAAAGTGGTTTATCCTGCTTTTCCTTACGATGTAAAAGGATTATTAAATACAGCAATTAACGATCCGAATCCGGTTTTGTTTTTTGAGCATAAACAATTGTATAGAAGTATTCATCAGGATGTTCCAACAGATTATTACACGATTCCTTTAGGAAAAGCGGCATTGTTAAAAGAAGGAAAGGATGTTACCATTATTTCGTTTGGAGCAGGCGTGCATTGGGCTTTGGAAACTTTAGCTAATAACCCAGAAATTGCTGCAGATGTTTTAGATTTACGAACCTTACAACCTTTGGATACAGCAGCAATTTTTGCATCTGTACAAAAAACTGGTAAATGTATTATTTTACAAGAAGATACTTTATTTGGCGGAATTTCAAGTGATATTTCGGCTTTAATTATGGAAAACTGCTTTGAATATTTAGATGCGCCAGTTAGACGTGTTGGGAGCTTAGAAACCCCAATTCCGTTTGTAAAAGCTATTGAAGATCAATATTTACCAAAAACTCGTTTTGAAGTAGCATTAAAAGAATTGGTGTCTTTTTAATACTAAACTTTACCTATCTAAACAAAAACAACAAAATAATGAGCTATTATAAAATTACTGATTTAGAAAATTATTTTAAAATGTACAAAAAATCGGTACGCGAACCAAGAAAATTTTGGGATCGTATTGCTGATGAAAACTTTACTTGGTATCAAAAATGGGATAAAGTATTTGATGTAGATATGCAAGAAGCAAATTTTAAATGGTTTTTAAATGCAAAAGTAAACATTACTAAAAACTGTATCGATAGACATTTAGCGAAACGTGGCGATAAAACAGCCATTATATTTGAACCAAACGATCCAAAAGAGGCCGCGTTACATATTACGTATAATGAATTGTATGTAAGAGTTTCTAAAATGGCAAACGTATTGCGTGAACAAGGTATTACAAAAGGCGATAGAGTTTGTATTTATTTACCAATGATTCCAGAATTGGCCGTTGCTGTTTTAGCATGTGCACGAATTGGAGCCATACACTCGGTAGTATTTGCTGGTTTTTCAGCATCTGCTGTAGCAGCAAGAATTAACGATTCTGAATGTAAAATGGTAATTACATCTGATGGTGGATTTAGAGGTAATAAATCAATTGATTTAAAAGGAATCGTAGATGAAGCATTGGAAAAATGTCCTTGTGTAGAAAAAGTGTTAGTTGCTAAAAGAACTAATACGGCTGTAAATATGAAAGATGGTCGCGACATTTGGTTACAACCACTTTTAGATGCTGCTTTAGGAAATAATGTAGCTGAAATTATGGATGCAGAAGATCCTTTATTCATTTTATATACTTCAGGTTCTACCGGAAAACCAAAAGGAATGTTACATACTACAGCGGGTTATATGGTTTACACAGCTTATACATTTAAAAACGTTTTCAATTATGAACAAAATGACGTTTTTTGGTGTACTGCCGATATCGGTTGGATAACAGGTCATTCCTATATATTATACGGTCCGTTATTAAATGGAGCAACTACAGTACTTTTCGAAGGCATCCCTTCTTATCCAGATTATAGTCGTTTTTGGGAAGTAATTGAAAAACACCAAGTCAGTCAATTTTACACAGCACCAACTGCCATTCGTGCTTTAGCTAAAGAAAATTTAGATTATGTTCAAAAATTCCCATTAAGTTCTTTAAAAGTGATTGGATCTGTTGGAGAACCTATAAATGAAGAGGCTTGGCATTGGTATAACGACCACGTAGGAGGAAAGCGATGCCCATTAGTAGATACTTGGTGGCAAACCGAAACAGGTGGAATTATGATATCGCCAATTCCATTTGTAACTCCAACAAAACCAACATACGCTTCTTTGCCGTTACCAGGAATTCAGCCGGTATTAATGGATGAATTAAGAAACGAAATTGAAGGCAACCAAGTAACAGGTAGTTTATGTATTAAATTTCCTTGGCCGTCTATGGCTAGAACCATTTGGGGTGATCACCAACGTTATAAAGACACGTATTTTTCAACTTTTCCAGGTAAATATTTCACTGGAGACGGTGCTTTACGCGATGAAGTTGGATATTATCGTATTACGGGTAGGGTAGATGATGTAATTATTGTTTCCGGCCATAATTTAGGAACTGCGCCTATTGAAGATGCTATAAATGAACATCCAGCTGTTGCAGAAAGTGCAATTGTGGGTTTTCCTCACGATATTAAAGGAAATGCGTTATATGGTTTTGTAATTTTGAAAGAAACAGGAGAAACAAGAAATCAAGATAATTTAAGAAAAGAAATCAATCAATTAATTTCAAACCAAGTGGGACCGATAGCTAAATTGGATAAAATTCAATTTGTTTCTAGTTTACCAAAAACACGCTCTGGAAAAATTATGAGACGTATATTAAGAAAAATTGCAGAAGGTGATTTCTCTAATTTCGGAGATATTTCTACGTTGTTAAACCCTGAAATTGTTGAAGAAATTAAAAACGAAAAAATATAGTATCAATAAAATCTATTTAATTCCTAATTTACTTTTCAATTTCAAAAACAAAATAGCTATCGAATACGCGTCATCAGCAACAGAATTTCTATCGCTTATAGAAATATTAAGAAATTTACTCATTTCTTCCATTGCATATTTTTTATTATTGGTTTCTGATAATTTATTAAACATAGCTTCAATGTCATAAGCCTCGTTTTTAAGTTTTCCTAATTTAAGTCGATTCAAGGCTTGGTTTAGCATTTCAATATCAAAATCTATACGGTGACCAATAAATATTGAATTTCCAAGATATTCAATTAGGGTTTCAATAGCCAAATCTTCAGACACTTTTTCCACTTTACTTACCGTAATAAAATCATTTTCTAAACTAGAATCTAGCGGTTTGATATGTTGAATAAAAATTTCAAAAGAATCTTTCAACAAAATTCTGTTTTCAACTATTGATGTGGCCGCAATAGACATTATCACATCTTTTTCTGTATCTAAACCTGATGTTTCCATGCTAATAACTACATATTTAGTAGCTGGAGTTTTAAAAGATTCAGTATATTTTTTCCAAAATTCAGGATATTCTTTATGAAATAATTTTGATAACATATATTTTATGAAAATTGGGTTAATTTATATTTCGCTTTAATTAAATCTATAATATCTTCAATTTCTAACAAGGCTTTTTTCATTTCCTCTTTATCGATTTTAGATAGTTTTTTCGGATCAATAAAAGCACCATCATTATCATTAATAATGCCTTCATTGGCTCTTAATTCTTGCAGTTTTATGTAATTTTCAGCAAAATCCAGGTACTTTTCAGCGTTTTTCGTGTCAATTATGGCCATTTGCTTAAATCGTAAAAAAGTATTGTTTATGCCTTTTAAGTTATGACTTAACGCAAAAATTCGTGCGGCATCAATGTAAAATTGTAATCCTTTTTCTTTTAAATTAAATAACTCTTTATGTTTTCCGGTTTCCTCAACAGCAAATTTTTTGAAAAAAGTCAATGCAGGAGGAAGCTTAAGAAATTGATTACCAATATAATCAAAAAACAAAGTGTTATTGGATAAACTCTGATGAATCGCTATTTCTAAAGAATCTTTAATTTTTGTTTCACCATAAATATATTCGAAATCAAAGAAAATTCCATTGAAATCTGACATATTTTCGCCTGGCGATTTTATACAATTGGTATAAATAGTTGTAAAATCAGACAACGATTTACACCATTTAATATTACTTGCTAAATGTTCGTTTGGACATGGTGTATAACCTAAAACTTCCATATTTGAAATGATTAATTTTGCCAATTGCACAAAGTAAAATTTCACATCACGATGCTTATCGGCAGCAACATTTTCAAAAACAATTAAATTATCTTGATCGCTTAAAACCAGTTGCTCTTTTCGCGCTTGACTACCTAAGGAAAGCCAAACAAAGCGAGCAGGAGGTGAGCCCATTTTCTCAATAGATAATTTTATGCATTGCTGAATAATGGCATGTAAAACACCTCCAACGGTATTATTTATATGAAAAATCGGGATGTTTTTGGTAAACGAATTCTGAATTACAAATAAATATTTAGAATGTACATATTTTAATTCATCAAAATTTTTAGAATTTCTAATTTCATCAAGTAAAACCCCTGGATTATTTGATTGAGATTTTATAATATCTCGTTCCGAAATAATACCTTTTATTCGCGTATTTTCTGTACCATCTTCAGTAACACACAAATAATTAGTTTCATTTTTTAAAAGTAATAATTGTGCTTCCGCTACGGATATAGTTTCTTCTACAATAGATACGTTTTGTTGCATCAGTGTAGTACAATCGGCATCTAAATTTATATTTCCAACCGCCATTTTTTTTCTAAAATCGGCATCTGTAATTAAACCATTTATGCGTGCATTATTTGTAACAATAGCATACGATTTATTAGTGTCCATCATTTTTTTTGCTACTGTTGAAATACTGGAATGATTAGGAACAACAAGCGGATTTTTGTCAAAATCTAATTCCTGAAAATAAGAAAAATCAGTCAACTCTGTTTCAGAACCAGCTTCTGAAATGGCTTTTAAATTCTGATAATTTTCACCTGTGGATTTTGTTTGTTCTGAAAAACTTTCTAAAAAGTAATCCATTACGCTGGAATATTTTGCTAATAAAGGCTTGAATAGTACAATTGGAATAGCGTAAACTACAGAATCTTCATTGGCTATTGAATTTAAAGAATAATTATTTTTTGCAAAAAACGGGCGTAATCCAAAAATTGAACCTACATAACACTTAGAAATTAAAGTTTCTTGTGCGTCAATAATTTTTGTTAAATGAATAATTCCAGAATGCACTATATAAAAATTCTGATGTAATTCGTCATTAATTTTAAATAATCGTTTGGATTTCTCTAAATAGATAATTTCACTTTGTGAGGCAATATCAAATAAGTCGGTGTAAGCTACTGTTTTAAAAGGCTCATATAGTTTTAAAAAATCTACAATATTTTCTGCAAAAGTATTCTTCATGATCGGAGTAGTAAATACATTCCAAATTTAAACAAATTATTCTATTATTATATACCTATTTCAAAATAATCTATTTTACATAATGCATATTATAATTCATTAATAAAATGTAAAATTATCTTAAATAGTGTAATTATTGCTAAACATTATTTAGTTTTGTAGGAAATATATAATATAAACGACAATGTTAAACTGGTTTAAAAAAATAGCACTACTTGAAGGAATTTCTTTTTTAGTTTTAATTTTTAATATGTTGGTTCTAAAACCAAATTATTTTGATACGTATAAATTAATTCTGAAACCATTCGGAATGCTTCACGGTATTTTATTTATTTTGTACATAATACTAGCATTTTTATTAAAAGATGAAAAAAACTGGAAGTTAAAAGATTTTAGCATAATCATATTAGCTTCATTTATTCCGTTTGGAACATTTTGGGTAGATAGAAAATACTTAAATTAAAACGTTTAAAATTCGCATATTCCTAAAATTAAAAATAATTTTTTTCATTTATGAAAGTTTTCGACCTAATAGAACCATTATTAAAAAAACTAGATTTTGGTGCAGATTTTACCTTGTATGGAAATTTGTTTGTCAATTTATTAGTATTAATGATTTTGGCTTATGCTATTGATTTTTTAGCAAAAAAAATATTAATTATTGGCTTGGCTATTGTAGCAACTTATACAAAATCAACATTCGACGATTTTTTAGTAGCCAATAAAACAGCTAAATACATTGCGCACTTAGTACCGTTATATTTTATAAGCATTAAACTTCCAATTGTTTTAGACGATTTTGTGTATTGGGAAAATTTGTTTGGGAAAAGTGTAAAAATTTTCATTATTATTTTATCCCTTTACATTGTTCGAAGTGTCTTTAATTCGTTAAAAGATTATTTGAAATCATTACCAAAATATAACGATAAACCCATAGATAGCTACATTCAAGTAATTATGATTATATTGTGGATTTATGCCTTATTATCTATTATCTTATTGCTTTTTGACACTAAAAAAAGTGCGTTATTAACCGCTTTTGGATCAATTTCTGCGTTGATAATTTTGGTTTTTAGAGATACAATTTTAGGTTTTGTAGCCAGTATTCAAGTAACCGTAAACGATATGGTTCGCATTGGCGATTGGATTACCGTTGATAAATTTGGTGCCGATGGCGAAGTTGAAGAAATTAATTTGGCAACAGTTAAAGTCAGAAATTTTGACAACACTACCTCCACTATTCCAACTTATAGTTTAATTTCAGATAGTTTTAGAAATTGGCGTGGTATGATAAATTCTGATGGGCGAAGAATTAAACGCCATGTTCTGATAAAAGGAGCAACTGTTAGATTTGTTACTAACGAAGAGTTAGAATCTTTTAAAAGAATCCAATTTGTAGCCAATTATATTGATAAAAGAAAAACGGATATTGATAAGTTTAATTTTGCAAATAACATCGACAAATCTTTAAATGTAAATGGTAGAAATATGACCAATTTAGGTTTGTTTAGAAAATATATTCAAAAATACATTGAAACCCATCCTGGAATTAATAAAGATATGCATTTGTTAGTCAGACATTTACAGCCTACTGAGAAAGGTATTCCGCTAGAAATTTATTGTTTTAGTAAAGATAAAAAATGGGAAAATTACGAATATATTATGGCTGATATTTTTGACCATATCATCGCTTCTGTTCCTTATTTTGATTTAGAATTATTTGAAGTACAACATGTTAAGTCTGAAAAATTAAATTTATTAGATATAGATTAATAAGTAATTAAAAACAAGTATTATGATACCTAGAAACGAGCTATTATCTGAAATTAAATCTGAAAAATTAGGAGTTGATTTTTTAGACACGTTATCTGAAGAAGCATTTCAGAATAGTACTTTACGCCCTATTTTAAAGTTTCAAAACGATTTGCTTTTACAAGTCTTTATTAATTATGCCGTCAAACAAAAAGGATTATTCTTTACACTTTCCCCAGATAAAATGGAAAAATACATTGAAAATGTAATTCAAAAAGATATAAAATTCAGAAATGCATTAAAAGGTATTATTATTGGCTTATTTACAGTGGAAGAATATTCAAATTACATTAAAAATTCCTCAAGTTTAAATAAAAGGATGATGACGTTATTAATTGAAAGATATAGAAGTCAGATACAATTGCTAACAAACGAGTAATGGAAATTAACCAATTACCTCAAGATAAAAAAATCATACTTTTTGATGGTGTTTGTAATTATTGTAATAATAAAGTAAATTTTATCATTAAAAATGACCAAAACGATAGTTTCAGATTTGTAGCCTTACAAAGTGAAACCGGACAGAAAATAATCACCTATTTGGGTATTGATTCAGCTTTGGACAGTATTATTCTTTACGAGCCTGGTTATGCTTATTTTATTAAATCAGAAGCGGTTTTCAGAATTATTAAGCACTTGTCTTCTTCGGTGAAATTGCTGTTGCTATTTAATTTTATTCCCACAAGTATCAAAAATATTTTTTACGACATTATAGCCAAAAACAGGTACAAATGGTATGGTAAAATGGAAAGCTGTATGATATCGTCTAAAGAAATTACAAGTAAATTTATTGCATAAAAAAATCCTGAATTTCTTCAGGATTTTTAATTTATATTTAAAAGTTGAATTTACTCAACAATTAATTTTTCTACTTTCTTAGCTGTAGCAGATTCAATTGTTACCATATAAATCCCTTTAGCTAAATTTTCTAAAGAAATTTGAGATAAATTATTTGAAACTTCTTTAACTATTCTTCCATTTAAATCAGTAATAGAAACTTTAGTTAATTCTTCAGTTTCAGATTGAATATTTAAAATATCAGTAGCCGGATTAGGATACATTGTTACTCCATTTAGTGAGAAAGAATCAGTAGATAAAACAGAAGTAATACTAACTGTATCAATTCTCATTGATGATGCCGTTGCCGGAGTAGCTGTTGAATTATCATGGAAAGCAAATACATAAGTTCCAGCTGTTGCAAATGTATATGCAGGAACAGTTACTTGTGTCCAAGTTGTTCCAGCTGCAATTGATGCATTTAGTAATACAATTGTTTGTGCTGCTTCAGTATTGGTTAAACCAGCTGTTACTCTTAAAGTTCTTGCAGTAGTAGTAGCTCTGTGATAAAAAGAAAGTGTAACTTGTTCTCCAGCTAGTATATTAAATCTAGGAGTAAATAACCAGTTGTTATTAGGTCCAGGAGCTGCAGCTGTATTAAAGATCCAATATCCTGATGGTGATTGAGCAGCAGTTGCACTATTACCTAATCCTTGGTTAGCAGTACCAAAGATTGTCCAACCTGCTAATGTATTTGAAGTGTCTAATCCAGAAGCATATGGTAATGTTTTATTAAGACTTAATGTACTAACTGAACTCCAAGCACTTAAATCTGTAGGTGAACATTTTGCTCTAACATAGTAATCATAATTATTACCAGCCGTTAATGAAGATAAAGCTAATGAGTTAGTTGAAGCAGCAACGATGGTACCTGCCCCTTGTACAAAACCTACTGCACCATATTCAACTTCGTAACCATTTGCAGGTGCAGATGGAGATGCAGCCCAATTTAATGTAGCGGAAGTGGTTGTAACTAAAGTTGGATTATTTATACCAGCTATAGGTAAACAAGAAACTGGAGTAAATGTAAAATCAAAATCAAAGCCAGCGGCATTCCAAAAATTATCCCAATAAATATAATATGTAGTTCCAACAACTGCAGTAAATGAAACAGTTGAAAGGTAATTTGTTGCTGAAATATCGTCTTGAGAAGTTACACAAGTTAACCCTGAACAAGTTCCACTAAAAATGGAAACTCTTGTGTCATTGCTATTTCCTGCAGCTTGTGTTATGCTAGAACTAACACTAACAATCCCATTCAATGTTGGGATAAATTTGTACCATCTCGCGGCAAATGGTGATGTTTGAGATACATCAGCAGCTGTATCAGTAAAACACAATGGTTCAACTGTACCTGCTGGAGCAGTTGCTGTAATAGTACCACTAGCGGTTATAGCTAATGCAGTTGCACAATCATTTTGCGCATAACCAGTTAAAAAAGCAAACGATGTTGCTAATAAAAGTAAAGATTTTTTCATAAAAATAATTTTTAAAGTTCAAACAAATTTATGAAATTTTTGTACAAAAAAAACTTTTTTTTGTATTTTATTTCAATTTTCTTCTATTTCTTTCCGAAATAATCAAAGTTAGTTCCCTTCCCGTTTGTCCCGCTACGGATGTGTTTTCTTGCGCACGTCTTATTAAATAAGGCATCACGTCTCTAACAGGTCCAAATGGTAAGTACTTCGCAACATTATAACCATTATAGGCTAAATTATAACTTATATTGTCACTCATACCATATAATTGCCCAAACCAAATGCGGGAATCGTTATTTGAAATGCCTTTTTCTTGCATTAATTTTATTAATAAGTATGAGCTTTCTTCATTGTGCGTGCCAGCAAAAATTGCCATTTCAGATATATTATTAAGCATATAATTCAAACCTTTATTAAAATTATCATCTGTTGCTTGTTTGGTTTCGCAAATTGGGTTTTTATACCCTTTTTCTTCAGCGCGTTTAGCTTCTTTTTCCATATAAGCACCACGTACTAATTTCATACCAATATGAAATCCTTTTTCTTTTGCTCTTTTATGAAGGGCTTTTAAATATGGCATTCTGTCCCATCTGTACAATTGTAAGGTATTGAAAATAATTGCTTTTTTGTTATTGAATTTTTCCATCATACGCTCCACTACTTCATCTGCAGCATCTTGCATCCAGGTTTCCTCACCATCAACTAACAGTTGTACATCATTATCATAAGCATATTGACAAATTTTTTCAAAACGAGCCACTACTCTATTCCATTCTTCTTTTTCGTTGGCGTTTAATATAGCTTTTAAGCCCACTTGTTCATACAAATCTATTCTTCCTACTCCTGTTGGTTTGAAAACAGCAAAAGGTATAGCTTTGTTTTCTTTAGCAAAATCAATTGTTTTTAACGTCATTTTCAAACAAGCGTCAAATTGTGCTTCTTCTTCTTTCCCTTCTACAGAATAATCTAATACTGAGGAAACGCCTTTAGTATACATTTTCGCAACAACTTGCAGACAATCTTGCTCGCTTACGCCACCACAAAAATGATCGAATACGGTTTTTCTAATAATTCCTTCAACTGGTAAATGAAATTGTAAAGCAAAATTGGTTAATGAAGTGCCTATTTTTACCAATACTGGTTTCCCAATCATTTGAAATAAAAAGTGTGCCCTGCTTAATTCAGCGTTAGATTTTAGCGAAAATGCTTTTTCTGTATTGTTAAATATTTTATTCATTATTATTAAATACATATTAAGGAATGCAAATATACTTATTGAACGAATGATTTCTCATATTTTTTAATTTATTTTGTAAAGAATTTATAAAAAAATCAATGACACCTATTCAATCTGAAAATTATACTATTTTTTTTAATGAGGCAAGTTTTGTTTACCTTGAAAATTTGCTTCAACCAGATGTATATTCTAAAATTTTTGTCTTAGTAGATGAAAATACAAATGAGTATTGTTTACCCTACTTCTTGTCAAATTTGCCTACAGAAATTGAAATAGAAATTATTGAAATTGAAGCTGGTGAAGAACATAAAAACATGTATACCTGTATGGATTTATGGCATACTTTAATAGACTTAGAAGCTGATAGAAAAAGTATTTTATTGAATTTAGGCGGCGGAGTAATTACAGATATTGGCGGATTTGTAGCCAGTACATTTAAAAGAGGTATCGAATTTATTAATATCCCAACCACTCTTCTAGCAATGGTTGACGCCTCTATTGGAGGAAAAAACGGCGTAGATTTAGGAAATCTTAAAAATCAAATTGGTGTTATAAACGAACCTAAATCGGTAATTATACTATCGAAATTTTTGGAAACATTACCTTCAAATCAAATGCGTTCTGGATTGGCTGAAATGATAAAACATGGTTTAATCTACGACAAGTTATATTGGAATACTTTAAAAAACTTAAATGACTTAAATACAGATGATTTAGATGTTTTAATAAAACAATCAATTGAGATTAAAATTGAAATTGTTTCCCAGGATTTAAAAGAAAATGGTATCAGAAAAGCATTAAATTTCGGACATACTTTAGGCCATGCCATTGAAAGTTATTTTTTAGAATTAGAGGAAAACAAACAGTTACTTCACGGCGAAGCTATTGCTATTGGTATGATTTTAGAAAGTCACCTGTCATTTCAATTAAATTTAATTTCTAAAGAAGAATTTGCTGAAATAAAATACATTATAACTGATGTTTTTGAAAAAATTCTATTTGAGGAAACTGATATACACAACATTCTGAAATTATTGGTTTTTGATAAAAAAAATGAGTTTGGAAACGTAAAATTTACATTACTAAATAAAATTGGAGAAAGTAAAATCAATCAAATAGTTGATGAATCCATGATTTTACTGGCCTTTGAAGATTATTTAAAGAAATAATTTTTTTTTCAATTACTTCTTTTTTTAGTAATATTATTTTTACTTTTGTTCAGCAAAAACACTAGTGTTTTCAATTAAATAATATAGTAATAGCCTAATGAATACAAAATATTCCGACCTTATCAATCAAACTTTCTATTTTCCGCAGGAAGAATTTACTTTGAATAAAGATAATTTGCAATTTCACGGAATTGATTTGATGAAATTAGTAGAGCAATATGGTACGCCATTGAAATTTACGTATTTACCAAAAATTTCCCAAAACATCAATAATGCCAAAATGTGGTTTAGAAATGCTATGGAAAAGCATGGATATGAAGCCAAATATTTTTATTGTTATTGTACCAAAAGTTCTCATTTTGAATTCATTTTAAATGAAGCTCTTAAAAATAATATTCATATTGAAACGTCTTCTGCTTTTGATATCGATATCGTTGAAAACCTTATGGAACAAGGTAAAATCAATAAAAATTCTTTTATTGTTTGCAATGGTTTTAAACGTGACCAATATGTAACTAATATTGCCCGTTTAATTAATAATGGCCATAAAAATACCATACCAGTTATTGATAATTTTGAAGAATTAGATTTGCTTCAAGAACAAATTGATGGTAAATTCAAAATCGGAATTAGAATTGCAGCCGAAGAAGAACCAAAATTCGAATTTTACACTTCTCGTTTAGGTATTGGTTATAAAGATATTTTACCATTTTACAGAAAGCAAATTGCCGATAATAAAAATGTAGAGCTTAAAATGCTTCACTTTTTTATTAATGCAGGGATTAATGATACAGCTTATTATTGGAACGAATTGGTGAAATGTTTAAAAGTATATATTGCCTTAAAAAAAGAATGTCCTTCTTTGGATAGTTTAAATATTGGTGGTGGTTTTCCTATCAAAAATTCATTGGCTTTTGAATATGATTACCAATATATGGTTGATGAAATATTGAACCAAATAAAAATTGCTTGTGATGATGCAGAAGTTGATGTTCCTCACATTTTTACAGAATTTGGTTCTTACACCGTTGGCGAAGCTGGCGGGGTGCTATACCAAGTTTTATATCAAAAGAAACAAAACGATAGAGAAAATTGGAACATGATTGATTCCTCATTTATCACAACTTTACCAGATACTTGGGCTATTAATAAACGTTATGTAATGTTAGCCGTGAACCGCTGGAATGACATTTATGAAAGGGTACTTTTAGGTGGTTTAACTTGTGATGGAGACGATTATTACAATTCAGAACAACACATGAATGCCGTATATTTACCAAAATACAACAAAGAAAAGCCATTGTATATTGGTTTTTTTAATACAGGTGCTTATCAAGAATCTATTGGTGGTTATGGAGGTTTGAGTCACTGTATTTTACCACAACCCAAACACATTTTAATAGATAAAGATAAAAACGGAATTTTTGCTACAGAAGTATTTTCTGAACAACAAAAGGTAGAACAGGTTTTAGAGATTTTAGGATATAACAAAAACAAAAACGATAATAAATAAACCCCATGAATAAAGGACCAATTAGTCAGTTTGTAGAAAAACATTATTTACATTTTAATGCTGCTGCTTTAGTAGACGCTGCAAAAGGATATGAAACCCATTTATTAGATAACGGTAAAATGATGGTAACACTAGCTGGAGCTATGAGTACAGCAGAGTTAGGAAAATCGTTAGCAGAAATGATTCGTCAAGATAAAATTCATATTATTTCTTGTACAGGTGCCAATTTAGAAGAAGATATTATGAACTTAGTGGCACACAATTCTTACAAAAGAGTGCCAAATTATAGAGATTTATCTCCAGAAGAAGAAAGAGATTTACTAGACAATCATTTCAATAGAGTTACAGATACTTGTATTCCTGAAGAAGAAGCATTTCGTCGTTTGCAACAGCATTTATTTAATATTTGGAATAAAGCAGACAAATCTGGTGAACGCTACTTTCCCCACGAATTTATGTATCAAATGATTAATTCAGGTATTTTAGAACAATATTACGAAATTGATCCTAAAGATTCTTGGATGGTTGCTGCAGCAGAAAAAAACTTACCAATTGTTGTCCCAGGTTGGGAAGACAGTACCATGGGTAATATTTTCGCATCATACTGTATCAAAGGAGAATTGGAAGCTTCAACTACAAAAAGTGGTATAGAATATATGATGTGGTTGGCCGATTGGTACCCAAAAAATTGCACAGGTAAAGGAATTGGTTTTTTCCAAATTGGTGGTGGAATTGCTGGAGATTTTCCAATTTGTGTTGTACCTATGTTGTACCAAGATATGGAAATGCATAACGTGCCATTTTGGAGTTATTTCTGTCAGATTTCTGATTCAACTACAAGTTATGGTTCGTATTCTGGAGCAGTTCCAAATGAAAAAATTACTTGGGGAAAATTAGATGTAGACACACCAAAATTCATAGTAGAATCTGATGCAACTATTGTAACACCACTAATCTTCGCTTATATTTTAGGTTGGTAATAAGAAAAAATAAAGTTTTAAAAAAATTTAAATTTTAAAATTTCAATACTAAATTTGACAATTAAATTGATTAAGGCAAGAAATAAATGAAAAGAGTAATTGTAGAGTACACAAAATTAACAAACGAAATTTTAAACCTATTGGTTGAGAAATTTCCAGATGGATATGATGATTCGGATATAATTCGTTTCAAAAACGCTAAAAATGAGGCAATTGAAGCTGTTGAAGTAAAAACTGCGGATACTGTATATTTAGTAAAAGTGAGTATGAAATTAGCCGATAGAATTGAAAATTTTGATGAAGAGGAAGATTTTATTACGCCTGAAGTAAGTATAGATGCAATTAAAGATTTAGTTATAGAGGACGACGAGGAAGAGGAAGAAGAGAAAATTGAGTTAGACGATGAAGAAGATGCTGATGGAAATAAAATAAAAACCTATTCAGAAGATGAAGAGGAAGAAGAAGAAGATTAGAAAAATACAAGCATAAAAAAATCCCGTTTCGATACTTTCGGAACGGGATTTTTTATATTTAAATTTGACTACAATTCTTTAAAAATTGTATGCATCAATCGTTTTTTGTCGTTAATACTTTCTTCTAATGAAATCATTGTTTCGGTTCTGTAAACGCCATCAATATCATCAATTTGAAAGATAACATCTTTGGCATGTGCCGTATCTCTCGCTCTTATTTTACAGAATATATTAAATTTCCCTGTAGTTACAGAAGCTACAGTAACAAAAGGAATTTCATTAATACGTTCTAAAACAAATTTTGTTTGAGAAGTGCTATTTAAAAAGATTCCTACATAAGCAATAAATGAATATCCTAATTTTTCATAATCTAAAGTTAATGAAGAACCTTTAATAATTCCAGCATCTTCCATTTTTTTTACTCTAACGTGCACTGTTCCTGCAGATATTAATAATTTTTTTGCAATATCTGTAAATGGGATTCTAGTATTGTCAATTAACATATCTAAAATCTGGTGGTCTACTTCATCTAATCTAAACTTACCCATAATCTTTTTTTTATCTTTTTGTAAACTATATTTTTATAATGTCGCCAATTTTAGGAAAATTTCGGTTTTCAAATTCATATAATTTATTTTCAAAATCAATGGTTTGATGTGCTAAAAAGGAGTCTAAATTATCAATTTGAACAACTTCTGGAATAAATGCTATTTTTCCGCCCTTTAAAACTTCCTTAAATTGAACTGCAAATCTAATATTTTTTTCTACATTATTATCAAAAATTTTCACATTTTTAAAAATAAAATCATAAAAACATTTATTATTCTGATAAATATTTAAATAATTCTGTAAATCATTGCTAACTATATCGTTTTCGTTAACAAATGAAATTGCGGCTTTTAATGCAATAAAAACAAATTTTCTTACTTCTTCTCTATTGTAATCATTGGTATAATGACCAGCTTCAAATAATATAGTCGCATACCCCCTATTTGTAAAATAATCACCCGTACAATTGATATTAAATGAATCATCGAATCTTCCTACTTGATGGGGAATGTACTTTTGCAACTCTGCATTGATGCCTACTATTACGGCAGCTGCTTTCTCTCTAACCGGATTAAAAGTGCGCGCTTCGTTATAGGATGCAGTTAAAAACGACATAGTTGCAGGTTTTTGACTTTCCAATAAACCAAAAATACTACGCTGGTCATGCAAATTAAAACAGAAATTTGGATTAAATGTTGCTAAACTCGTTCTTAAAACCTGACTTTCGGGTTGGGTACAGGCAAATGCGTCTCTATTCAAATCTACGCCATTGGCATTTTCTCTTGTATAGGCTTCGGCTCCATCCGGATTTAATAATGGTAAAATATAAAAAGTAAAAGATTTAGAAATGTTGTCAAATTCTTTTTCGTTGCAGTTTAAATAGTTTAAATAATCAATCAAACCTTTTGTCGTGGTACTTTCATTGCCGTGCATTTGCGACCAAACTAAAATTTTAATAGCACCTTTACCAAATTGAATGGCTTTTATATTTTTATTTTGAACAGAATATCCAGCAGTTGTAATCTTAAATTTAGAAGTTAATGTATCTAAAAACAAATCAACATGCTCAGCAGTTACATATCTTCCTGATATGGAATCATACTTATATTGGGTTGCAATTTGTAAATTATCTTTCATGTTACAAATGTAAATATATTTAATTTTACATTTGTAAACAGCAAATTAACCCAAAACATTTCAATTTTACTTCAAAAATAGCTGCAATATTTCACAAGTGTAAACTAATATATTATTATTTATCTAAATTACACAAAATCAGTACTTTATAATATTTTATATGCATTAATAAATTATATAATTTAAACAGTATTTATCTTATATTACAAATATATGTTGTGATTTTAATTGTAATTTGTTACATTTGTAAACTAAATTTTTAATATTAATTAGGATGATAGATACAGAACACTTCGTAAAACGTTTGGAAACTATTTTTGATTATTATGGTTTAACGGCTTCGCTATTTGCAGAAAAAATTAACGTGCAAAGATCTAGTATCTCTCACCTACTTTCAGGAAGAAACAAACCTAGTTTAGATTTTATATTAAAAGTAATTGAAAACTTTCCTGAAGTAGAATTATTATGGTTACTTAATGGAAAAGGAAGTTTTCCAAAAGGAGAAAATGGTTCTAATGAAAAGATAGCTGTTTCGTACCAAGAAAAAACAGAACAAGTGAACGATTTGTTTTCTCAAGAAACTACAGTATCTAAAATAAATGCTGAAATAAGCTCAATAACGCCTAAATATCAATCCGAAGATAAATCAGAGTATACCGAATCAACAATTGAGCGGATTGTTATATTTTATAGCGATGGTACGTTTAAAAACTATTTGCCTTAATTGGTAAAGCTAAATTCCGGTACTTTTCCTTTGATAGTAGTAAATATTGACTCTAAATACTTTGAATCTTTCTCAAAATCGTTAGTTATGTTAAATGTATCAAAAATAATTACCTGTTTGTTTTTGTAATCAAAGGCAATAGGCAGAATAGGCACATTTGCCTTTTGAGCAATATAATAGTATCCAGATTTCCATTGTGTTACTTTTTTTCTTGTGCCTTCAGGTGATAATGACAAGCGCATTACTTCTTTTCTTTCAAAAATTTTCGCAATTGCATCTACTTTATTTTCGTTTTTGTCTCTGTTTAACGGAATGCCACCCATCCATTTTAAATAAGAACCTAGCGGAAATTTGAATAATTCTTGCTTGGCTAAAAAATTAATTTCTACAGGATAGGTTCCTCTAAAAAACACCCCAATAAAAAAATCAAACCAACTGGTGTGAGGCACCACAATTATTACACATTTTTTAATTGAGGCGTCAAAAGTACCAGTGACTTTCCAACCCATTATTTTAAAAAATATAAATCTATATAGATATTGTTTCATTTTTATAAATTTTGACAAAAAACAAAAATAAAGTATATTTACGTAATTTATATGATGATGTTCAAAAAAATACTCAGCTACCTCTATCCTATCACAATATACACCAAACCTTCTGTTATTAGCAAGTCTATTGAAGTGACATTATACAACGGGAAAATGCTACTGAATACCAAAAACACCAATTATTCATACGGAAGTTTGCAAGTAATTTTAAAAAAAGGACTTTTGGATATTGGTAAAGCTGAAATAAATAGCATGGAATCTATTTTAATTCTGGGTGTGGCAGGCGGTAGTGTGGTGCAAACCTTAGTTACCGACTTTTCGTTTACCAAAAACATTACAGGTGTAGAATTAGACAAAGAGATAATTGATGTAGCCAATTCGTATTTTAATTTAGATAAAATAAGTAACTTTAAATGTATTATTGCTGATGCAGAACAATTTGTGAATACAGATGCAAACCATTACGATTTGATAGTTATAGATATTTTTAAGGATACCGAAATGCCCTCGTTTTTATTTGAACAAAGCTTTATTTCTAATTGCAAAAAGTTGCTTGATAAAAATGGGTATATCTTATTTAACACGATGAATTTAAATAAAAATGTTATTGAAAATTACCTGTTGCATTTTGATGCGCACAACTTTACTCAAAAAGTGCTAAAAAATATAGAAAGATACAATGATGTTATAATAATTAGACGGATTTAAAACTGAAAACTAAAATTGAGTTCCTTCTTTGTAAGTAGCTAAACTTCAGATTGTAGTATCAAAGAACCTGACCCGAGCTTGCGAATTGACGAAGTAAACAAGTTCAGGTTGACAGACTCTACCTAATGATTTTTCTGTCATGCTGAACTCGTTTCAGCATCTCGAATTACTAGCCAATTTCATCTTTCAAAATTTTCTCAATTCTAAAGTAAATAATTGCATAGCCGAGAAACAGCAACAATACTAATAATAACTCATTTTCATAACTGAAATATTCAAAAATAAAGGCCAATGTAGATACAATCGCACATAAAACAATGATATAATTTGGTGCATGTTTGTTTGCTAGTATCCAGTGTTCATCGCTTTTTTTAGCACTTCCCAATTGGTAACCAAAATAGTTATTGGGTTTTTTTTATGTTTTTAAACTATTTGATATTTTTGAGACCATTATGTCGCTTCTTGATATATTTTTGAATTCGTAAACTACTTAAAAATAAAACGAATTTACGTTTTATTACTTACATTCATCGGAATATTATACTAAACGTCTCGCTTTTTCTAAATCTTCTGGGGTATCAATGCCAATACTTCCTTGCGAAGTTTCAATCATTTTAATGCGTTTTCCGTATGCTAAATAACGCAATTGTTCTAGTTTCTCGGATGCTTCAAGCGATAGCATTGGTAAGTTGGCAAAATCCAATAACGCTTGTTTTCTAAAGGCATAAATACCTATGTGCTTCATGTATCGTACCCCCACATTTTCCTCACGAGGATACGGAATTACCGAACGTGAGAAATACAAGGCAAACCCATCTTGGTCAGTAATTACTTTTACGTTATTTGGGTTTTCAATTTCCGATTTATCTGTGATTTCAAACATTAACGAAGCCAAATCAATTTTCTTTTCATTATCGTTTTTAAATGCCGCAATAATTTGTTCCAAAGGCGTTTTATTGATAAAAGGCTCATCACCTTGTACGTTGATAATAAGGTCTGCATCAATATTTTCAACAGCTTCAGCAATTCGGTCGCTACCACTTTCGTGTTCTTTGATACTCATAATAGCTTTTCCGTGATGCGAAATAATTTCGTTATAAATTAAATCCGAATCGGTTACCACAAATACATCGTCAAACAAATTAGTGGCTACAGCTGCTTCATATGTTCTTAAAATGACTGTTTTTCCACCTAAATCTTGCATTAATTTAGCAGGAAATCGTGTTGAGGCATAGCGCGCAGGGATGACAGCAATTGTTTTCATAACCTATTGTTTAGTGGTTTCAAAATTACTCAAAATTTTCATCTTTAAACCCAATTAAATATAACTTTTCTTTGGCTCTAGTAATGGCAGTGTATAACCAACGAATGTAATCTCTATCTACGCCATTAGGTAAGTAGGGTTTTTCTACAAATACACTACTCCACTGTCCGCCTTGCGATTTATGACAAGTAATCGCATAAGAAAACTTCACTTGCAACGCATTAAAATACGGATTGCTTTTTACTTTTAAAAGTTTCTTGTATTTGTGTATTTCGTCTTCATAATCTTTAGCAACTTCTTGATACAATAGGTTCGATTCAGCAAAGGTTAACGATGCCGCTTCGCTTTCAATTGTATTTAAAAGCAGTACGGTTTCAAATGGTGCTTCATTCGGATAATCAATCATTCGGATGGTAACATTGGCAAATTTAAAACCATATAATTCCTGAATATTTCTTATTTTTAAGACTTCAATAATATCGCCATTGGCAATAAAACCAGCTTGTGAGGTTTCATTTAGCCAAAAATAGTTGTTTTTTACTACCATTAACAAATCGCCAGCCGATAAATCACTTTCTTTATCTAAAATGCGTTGTCTAATTTGCTGGTTGTACTGATTGGCTCGTTTATTAGAACGCACGATGAATGCAGTATCTTCCGTACTATAATTTCGATACGATTGGTGAATGGCGTCTTCTATATCAAATCCATCATCCAATCGAATAATGTCTTTAAACGATTTCAAATTGAATTTAAAATCATCAATAAAGTGTGATTTTAAAAGCGCTCGTAATTCGGTAGCATTGCTTAATATTCCTGAATTTTCGGCTTGACGCATTACTTCGTCCAATTCAATATGAATAATTTCTTTATCGTAATTCACTTGTAAAGAATGAATATCCAAAGCCGGACTAATATCTGAATTCACTGGTGGTAACTGAGCCGTATCACCAACTAAAATAAGCTTACAATTTTGCCCAGCATCTACATAAAACAATAAATCGTCTAACAAAGAACCATTTTCATACAAACTGGTTTCGTTAGATTGATCCGAAATCATCGAGGCTTCATCCACAATAAATATCGTATCTTTAAATTTATTGGCTTGCATCACAAAACCTAAGCCGCCATTTTTATTCTTTTTAGGAAAATAAATACGTTTATGAATAGTAAAAGCAGGTTTTTCAGAATACGCCGACATTACTTTAGCCGCTCTACCAGTAGGCGCAAGCATAACAGATTTTTTATTGGCGGTTTGTAGTTGATTTACTAAAGTTGAAATCACGGTAGTTTTACCCGTTCCGGCATAGCCTTTTAAAACAAAAAGCGCATCATTAGAATGAAGCACAAACGCCGCCATTTTTTGGAAGAAAATATCCTGATTTGCAGTGGGCTGAAAAGGAAAATGTTCTATTAAAATTTTATAAAATTGCGTTGGCGACATTCATTTTTAGTTTACGAACTTCAAATATAGCAAGGATTTTAAATATAATTTCATTTGAAGGTTTTTAATTCTCGTAAAAAATGTAAATTTGTATTTCAAATAAAAAATATGAATCAGGATATTACTCAAAAAACATATAAAAAGCTTTGCTTTGAGGTGTCATATAGTGACCTTTCTTTTTGTGTTATTGATTTGATTTCGAATAAAATAGTTACTTACAAATCGTATTCTATTAACAAAAACAATGTTTTAGAAGAAGAATTGTGGAAAATATTTGTAGAGAATCCTATTTTAGATGATAAATATGATGATGTTGTGGTGTTGCACAATTCCAATTTAAATACCTTGGTACCTTCTTCTTTGTTTGACCCCAATTATTTAGGAAGTTATTTGCAATATAATTCGAAAGTTTTTGAAACCGATTATTTTGCTTTTGATTATTTAGACACGTACGATTTAAATAATGTTTTTATTCCATTTACGAATATAAACAACTATTTATTAGACCATTACGACACGTTTGATTATAAAAATTGCAACTCCATATTTGTAAAAAAAGCATTAGATTTTTCTAAAAACAAGGATACAAAGCAAGTTTGGGTGCATTTTCAACACGATAGATTTGAAATTACGGTAACCAAAAACACAAATTTGTTATTGTTTAATACCTTCACGTATAACTCGTTAGAAGATTTTATTTATTTTTTATTGTTCACTTACGAGCAATTACAACTAAATCCAGAAACAATTCCTGTTCAGTTTTTAGGTGCGATTTCAGAAGAAAGTGATGCGTTTAAAATTGCATATAAATATATAAGAAACTGTAGTTTATTAGATGTTTCTCATTTAAAATCCGTTTTAGATGTTCCTGAAAACGACCTATTAAAGCATTTTATTTTATTTCACTCATGAGAATAATATCAGGAAAATATAAAGGTAGACGTTTACAAGCACCAAAGAATTTGCCCGTTCGTCCTACTACCGATATGGCCAAAGAAGCTTTATTTAATATTTTAAATAACCATTTTAATTTTGGCGAATTAAAAATATTAGATTTGTTTTCGGGTACAGGTAATATTGCTTATGAATTTGCTTCTCGTGGTGCCACGCCTCTTGTAGCAGTAGATGCAGATATGGGTTGTGTAAATTACATACGAAAAATCGCTACTGAATTTGACTTTGATATCACGCCTATTAAAAGTGATGTTTTTGCATTTTTACAAAAACACAAAGGAAGTTACGACATTATTTTTGCAGACCCACCGTATCATATTGATCAAAAAGATTTTGAAAAAATTCCCGTTTTGATTTTTGAAAATGATATTTTAGATGAAGAAGGGATATTAATTATTGAACATTCTAAAGATACGAAATTAGAACATTTGGATAATTTTTCGTTTGCAAGAACGTATGGCGGTACAACTTTTAGTTTTTTCGAATTAGTAAGTGACGAAGACGAATTGGACGCGATTACTGAAGATGATGAAAATGACGAATCCGAATAAGCACCATTAAGGCGATAAACGGTCTATTTTCCAATTGAAATCAGCTTCTAATTTATAACGAATTCTATCGTGTAAACGATTGGCTCTTCCTTGCCAAAATTCTACTTCAACGGGTTTTACTAAAAATCCACCCCAATTTTCTGGTCGTTTAATTTCAGAACCTGAAACTTTTGTTTCTAAGTTTTTTAATTTTTCATCTAAAAACGCTCTTGATGGAATTATTTCACTTTGATTCGATACAATAGCGCCCAACTTACTACCTTCAGGACGTGAATCGAAATAAGTATCTGAAACTTGTGATGTAGTTTTTTCTGCTATTCCTTTAATGATTACTTGGCGTTCTAATATCGGCCAAAAGAAAGAAATACAAACATTTGGATGTTGTAAAATGGCTTTTCCCTTTTCTGAATTATAATTGGTGTAAAATATAAAACCTTCTTCATTAAATTTTTTAAGGAGCACTACCCTGCTTTTTGGAAAACCATCTAATCCAATTGAAGAAACTGTCATAGCGTTAACTTCACCGTTCTCCTGTTCTTCGGCTTCATAAAACCATTTATGAAACAATTGAATCGCATCATCAGGAATGGTGTTTTCTAATAATTCGCTTTTGTCGTATGATTTTCTATAATCGGATAAATCTTTCATTTTTTATGGGTAAAAGGTGAAGGGTTTTAGGTTTCTCTGTCAATCTTTGTGAATCTCTGTGTAATAACTTTAAAATTCAAATTCTAATCCATCATCTGCAAGTAATACGTTTTCAAAAATTTCATTAGCTTCTGTTCTAAATAATTCAATATTTCCATATCGTGTAGAATAATGTCCTAATAATAAATGTTTTACATCTGCTAATTTAGCAATTTTTGCGGCTTGTTTCGCAGTTGTATGCATAGTTTTTTCAGCTAAATGAGATTCGCTTTCTAAAAACGTGCTTTCGTGATATAAAACCGTTGTGTTTTTGATTATCGGAATAATGTCTTCATTATACAAAGTATCCGAACAAAACGCATAACTTTTAGCTTCTTCAGGATCAAATGATAATTCTGAATTGGGTATGATTCTTCCATCATCTAAAGTAATATCACCGCCTAATTTTATTTTATTATAATATAATTTTTCAATATTGTAATTTAATATGGCGTCAATATTTAGTTTACGCTCAATATTTTTTTCTTCAAATAAATAACCATTGGTGTACACTCTGTGTTTTAGAGGTATTGTAGTGATTTTTACTTTTTCATCTTCATAAATCACTTCGCTTTCTTTAGAAGTCAATTCGTGAAAAAATAAATTATAGGAAGTATATGCATTACCTAATTTCAACAGCAATAATATGGCTTCTTTAATGCCTTTCGGACCATAAATGTGTAAATCTTTTTCTCTACCCAATAACATAAAAGTAGAAATTAAGCCAATTAACCCAAAAAAATGGTCGCCGTGTAAATGGGAAATAAAAATATGTTCAATTTGGGAGAATTTAATTTTATATTTACGAAGTTGCACTTGTGTGCCTTCTCCACAATCTATTAAGAACATGTGGTTTTTTATCTCTAAAACTTGCGAAGTAGGATGTGTAATGGTTCTTGGGGTGGCGGCATAACAGCCTAATATTTTTATTTTCAAGATGAAATTATGGTTGTCATTATTTATTGTTTTCCATTTTGCTTAATTTGATAATCTGTAAAATCAAACCTATTGCAAATAACAGATTTGTAGCAATGGCTAAAAAATTATATTCGTTGGTTTTTAATCCAGAAAATATAAACATTGCACTCAAAAAAGTACATCCAAATAATAATCCCGTAAAAATGTATATTTTAGTTTGATTTGAAAGCTTCATAATTAAAATCCTAAGTCACGTTCAATTTCTTCCATTTCAATAATATCATGTGCTTCAAGTAATGAAGGAACCGTATTAATTGAAGTTGGCACTTTATTAAAATCTATATCTGTTGCAACAATTACAAAAGATTTTTTATTTTTTTTATGCGCTTTTGCTAAATCTGAAAATTGTTTTAAGTTACTCATTTCAAATGATTTATCATGCGTAATATCAATTATTAAATTAACAGATTTGTACGAGTTATATTGTTCAGTTAATTTTTGTAAAAACACATCGAAACTACTTTCTGTATCTTTAATTGTGGTAGTATGACCTTTGTGTTCTACTTTCATTTGAACTAATTTTTAATCTTACTCGCTAATAAATAAATAACTGCCATTCTAACAGCTACGCCGTTTTCCACTTGATCTAAAATAACAGAATGATTGCCATCAGCCACATCTGAAGTGATTTCCACACCACGATTTATTGGTCCCGGATGCATGACAATAATTTCTTTGTTTAAGTTATTTAATATTTCATTTGTTAGTCCGAATTGCTGCGTATATTCTCTTGTATTTGGAAAATAACTTACGTCAAGTCTTTCATTCTGAACGCGCAGCATGTTGGCAACATCGCACCATTCTAGTGCTTTTATTAGATTTGGTTCATATGTTACCCCTAAAGAATTTATATATTGAGGCATCAAAGTTTTGGGTCCGCAAACTTTTACTTCTGCACCTTGCATTTGTAAGGCAAAAATATTGGAAAGCGCTACTCTACTGTGCAAAATATCGCCAACAATAACTATTTTTTTACCAGCAACTTCACCTAATTTTTCTCTGATTGTATAACTATCTAACAAAGCTTGTGTGGGATGTTCATGAGCGCCATCACCAGCGTTTATTATACTTGCCTTTACATGTTGTGATAAAAAATGTGCCGCCCCAGGAGAACTGTGTCGCATTACGACCATGTCCACTTTCATGGCTAAGATATTATTAACGGTATCAATTAAGGTTTCTCCTTTTTTAACAGAAGATTGTCCTGAAGAAAAACTCATTACATCAGCTGAAAGTCGTTTTTGAGCCAATTCGAAAGATAATTTGGTACGTGTGCTGTTTTCAAAAAAGATATTTGCGATGGTAATATCTTGTAAAGAAGGCACTTTTTTAATAGGACGATTTATTACTTCTTTAAACTGATCAGCGGTTTCAAGAATTAAATTAATATCATTCTTATTGATGTATTTTATTCCTAGTAAATGATTGACGCTTAATTCTTTCATTTTAGTTATGTTATTTTTCTTTAATTATCCTTTATCTCGATATAAACGGCATCTTCACCATCATTTTCAGCCCATTTTACTAAAACTTTTTCGTTGTTTATTGCATCTACTTGTCGTCCTCGATAATCGGGTTGAATGGGTAAATCACGACTAAATCGTCTATCTATAAGTGTTAAAAGTTCTATTGATTTTGGTCTTCCAAAAGACTGAATTGCTGTTAAAGCAGCGCGAATGCTTCTTCCGGTATACAATACATCATCTATAAAAACCACATTTTTATCTTCAACTAAAAAATCAATTTGCGTTTGATTGGCTTCAAAATGTTTTTCGTTTCTTCTAAAATCGTCTCTGAAGAAAGTGATGTCTAATAACCCTAATTTTAAATCGGAAACTTGGTAATCGTTTTTTAAAATTTTTGACAATCTATTGGCTAAAAATGTGCCTCTTGGCTGAATTCCGATAAGAATAGTATTGGAGAAATCGAGATGTTTTTCGATTAATTGACAGGCCAATCGATGTAGAATGATGTTGACTTCTTTTGAATTGAGCAATATTTTTTGACTCATATTTTATGTATTGTGGCTACAAATGTAAGTAATAAATTTCAAATTTTAAAATGCATCAATAAATGATACTAATTCATAAATAAATCGAAAGTTAAAATTGCTTTTTTTAAAGTGTTAATTTCAATAATTCGCTATACAATTTGTGAGTTGGCAAACCTACAACATTGGCATAGCTTCCTTCAATTTTTTCAATTGCTACCAAGCCAATCCATTCCTGTATACCATAAGAACCCGCTTTATCAAAAGGTTTGTAATTCTTTAAATAATACTCAATTTCTTGTGAAGTTAACGATGCAAAAGAAACTGAGGTTTTGTCATGAAAAACAATTTCTTTTTGGTTAGTTTTAATACACACAGAAGTAATGACTTCATGGGTTTTGCCAGACATTTCTGTTAGCATTTTTAAAGCATGAGATGCGTCGGTAGGTTTTCCTAAAGCTTGATTTTTTAACCAAACTATAGTGTCAGAAGTAATTAAAATTTCGTTATCTTTCAGTTCGTTTTCAAAAGCATTGGCTTTTAATTTGGCTAAAAAATCAGTTATTTCTTCAGCTTGTAAATGATTTGGATAAATCTCTTCAATTTCTTTTAATCTAATTTCGAAATCAAGATCTAATTCTTTTAAAAACTTTTGTCTTCTTGGAGAACCCGAAGCTAAAATAATTTTATGATTGTTAAATTTCTCTTTAAGCATATTGCATAGAAATTAAGATAATAAGTAAGGAGAAAATGGTTGTAATTTGAACTATTTTTAAAATAATAACCAACAAAACGTATTCTTTGGTTTGTTTGAATTGAAACAATTTGATAGCTATAATTACCAAGGGCGCTATGATAAATAATATAAAATAACCTAAAGCATACAAATTATGTGCTAAATTTTCGAGCAAATAATAAGTCAAATAACTAATAAAAATTAGTAGCGAAGTCATGCCAATAATTTTTGCTTTTTTAATTCCGAAATAAGTCGCAACAGTTGATATTTCAAAAGCAGCATCGCCGTTTTCATTTGCAATAGTTTTGATGATTTCGATAGCAAATTGTAACATAAAAATAAAAATCGCATAATCGGTAAGAATTGAAACTAACGTTTTCATGAAAAATTCGTTTCCAGAATAAATAGCGGGTAAAATATTAAAAAAACTTATATTTATTATAGATAATCCAGCTACAACTGCAACAATAAAATTTCCTAAAACAGGAATTTGTTTTAACCCATTGGAATAAATATATAAAAGTGCAGCACAAATGATAAATATGGTAGCAAATGCTGGCTTATTAATAACGCGACTTAAATAAAATCCAATTCCAACGCCAAGACAAGTTAAAACAAAATACAGATTATAAGCCGTTTTTTCAGAAATATGAGTACCAATAACCACTTCGCTTGGTTTGTTGATGTTGTCTGTATCCACATCAAAAATTGCATTAATTATGTAACCACCTGCTAAAATAAAAAGTGTAGCACTTACAAGTAGAATATATTGAAAATTAGATAATGATTGCCAAAGTATCAAAGATTGTTGGGCGCCTAAAGCATCTTTAAAATGTATTTGGTTCAAAAATCCGTATTTAATTATGAGTTGCATAAAAGCAAACAATACTAAATTCTCAATTCGAATTAATTTTAAAAAATATTTCATTATAAATTTATGGTTGTATTAAAAAAACTTAGCATCAAAATCGTCCATCCATTTCCCTTGAACTTTTAAAACTTGCTCTATAACATCTCTTACAGCTCCTTTTCCTCCATTTGCATGAGAAATGTATTTGCTAACGCCTTTTATTTCCTGAACGGCATCTTGTGGGCAAGTTGGTAAGCCTACTTTTTGCATCACTAAATAATCAGGAATATCATCGCCCATATATAGTATATGTTCTGGTTTTAATTGATAAGCATCACAAATTTCATGAAATTTTTCTACTTTGTCAGGAGTTGCCATATAGATATCTTTTATACCCAAATTTTGTAACCTAACGCGAACACCTTCGTTGCTTCCGCCAGAGATAATACAAACAGGATATCCTTTGTCTATGGCAACTTTCATGGCATAACCATCTTTGATATTCATTTGACGAAGTAATTGTCCGTCTTCAGCAATATGAACGATTCCATCAGTTAATACTCCGTCGATATCAAAGATAAACGCTTTGATATCATTCATTAATTCTTTATAACTTTTTGCCATTTTGAATAGATTTTGTCAGGATTTTATATATTTCTTTTTGATTTTCGTTAGTAAGAAAATCGATATGTTTTTCTATGGTTTTTGTGTCATTTCTTACAGCAGGTCCAGTTTGCGCTTCACTAGGTGAAAGTGATTGTATCTTTTCAGCTGTTTCTTTAATTAAAGGCTGTAAAATTTCAAATGGAATACTATTTTTCAAACAAATTTCATTTCCAATTTGATACAAATGATTCGTGAAATTACAAACAAAAACTGCGGAAACATGAAGTGCTTTTCGTTGCGTTCCTGATATAGCATGCACTTTATTTGATATTGATTTCGCAACTTTTTTTAATATTTTATAATCTGAATCAGTTTCAGTTTCCAAACAAATAGGAATTTCAGAAAAATCAACAGGTTTGTTTTTTGTAAAGGTTTGTAAGGGATAAAAAACGCCCCTACTATTTTTACTATCAAGTACATTTAAATCAGAACTTCCGGAAGTATGAACGACTAACCTATTTTCAAATTCTAATTGAGTCGATACCCTTGATATGGCACTATCTGAAACACAAATAATATAAACATCCGCTTCAGCAATTTTAGAAAAATCAGATGTTTGAAGTATTTCTGGAAAATCGTTTGATACTGTTCTAGAAAAAACCTGAACCACTTCTATTTCATTAGCTTTCGAAAATGCATGAAATAAATGAGTAGCCACGTTTCCTGAACCTAAAAGAATTACTTTAATCATGACGCGAAGATAAACAATCGCAATAACAATATCAAATTTCAATTTTTAATTCAATGATTTAAATATTTTCTCAAATCTGAGTTGTGAAAAATAATCCTATTGCTTATTTTTGAAAAAAAATCTGTTAAATGAAAATTGTTATTTCTCCAGCAAAATCTTTAAATTTAGATAAAGAACTTCCTACTTCTTTAGTTTCTGAAGCTTCTTTTTTAAAACAAGCTGAAACCATTCAGAAAACGTTAAAAAAGAAAAAGCCAAAACAGCTTATGGAATTGATGGCTATTTCTGAGAAATTAGCTGATTTAAATTGGCAAAGAAACCAAGATTGGCAACTTCCATTTACTGCAACAAATGCACGACCAGCTATTTATACTTTTGATGGTGAAGTGTATACAGGTTTAGACGCTTATTCATTACCTACAGAGAAAGTTGCCATTTTACAAGATAAATTGCGTATTTTATCTGGATTATACGGCATATTAAAACCTTTAGATTTAATGCAAGCTTACCGTTTAGAAATGGGCACTTCAATAGCAATAGGCACAAAAAAAAATCTTTACGAATTTTGGAAAAAATCAGTTACAGATTATTTAAATTCAGAATTAAGTAAAGACGAGTTATTTGTGAATTTAGCCAGTAACGAATATTTTTCTGCTGTTGATGCTAAAAAATTAAAAGTAGCTGTAATCACTCCGGAATTTAAAGATTATAAAGACGGAAAGCTTAAAATGATTTCGTTTTTTGCCAAAAAAGCTCGAGGATTAATGGTTCGATACATTATAGATACAAATGCTGAAACTGTTGAAGATTTAAAAGGTTTCAACTATGAAGGGTATGCGTTTGATAGAAATTTATCAGAAGGAAATAAATTGGTTTTTACCAGATAAAAAAAACCTCTAACTTTCGCTAGAGGTTTTAGTTTCTTTATTAGTTGTAAATTTATTTTACAATTAATTTTTTAACAATTCCTTCGCTAGTTTTTACTAAATAAATTCCTTTTGAAAGTTGACTTGTATTTATTGTATATGCTTCTTTTTCTGAGCTAATTTTCTTTCCAGAAATATCAAATAATTCATAATCAGCTACTCTATTGAAATACACAATTCCATTTTCAGACGGATTAGGGAAAATTGTGAATGTTTTAATTTCTGAATTGAAACTTGAGTTATTTAAAGTATTTGTATCTACTTCAAAAATAGTTATCGTACCACTGATTTCATTTGCAACTAATACGTAAGCGTTGCCATTTGGACTATTTTCTGGTTTAATATAAGTTATTCCTTCAGGTCCATTATCTCCTCCATAAGCTGAAGTACTTCTGCTATTTTTATAATCTACAAAAGTTACATTGTTTGGATTTGTAATATTATAAACCATAACACCACCCACTCTTTCTAAAGAAATAAAAGCAAAAGTTTGCGTTCCAATTTGAGCTACGGCAACTCCTTCTGGTTCTGGTCCTTTTGCACGGCTACGCCCTTTTGAAATATTATCAGAATGATCCGCATTAAATAATGTTGGTAAATTGGCAGCAGTATATTTTTCAAAATCATCACCGCTATCAAAAACAATTTGTTTTGTTGTTGCATTAAAAATTGAAAATGAACGCGAACCTACCGAACTAATGACATCAAAATCGGTGTCTGCGTCTGTATTTCCACTTAAATTAGACACTCTAAAACGTCCCATATTATAAGTTTGTTTTAAAACAGAAGCATTTGGAAATAAAGTAGCATCTAAAATATACGTTGAAGCGCCAACAGTAGTTCTTTCATTAAGACCTGTATATTCTTTTTCATCACCTTCGTTTGCTGTTACTAAATAAGTAGTTCCACCTACAGTATAATTTGCAACTGCATCAGGCATATAAAATGCTTTTAATGGCCAATTTGCAATTAATACTAGTCCGTTATTATCGGAAATATCCATTCCGTTTCCAGGGATACTAATATCTTTTGTTCCTAAAGCCCAAAGTTCAGAAAAAGTTGAAGTTGTTAAATTTATTTCTGCTATTGCGTTATTTTCTTGAATTGTAACCCAAGCTTTTTGAGAATCAGCACTTATAGTAATAAATTCTGGTTCAAAATCTTGTGATAAAGTACTGGATAATTTTAATTTTCTAATTCCAGAAGCAATCAAAGCTGTTTCTTGAGCATTATATTGTGTAAAAAATAATGTAGTAACATTCGCTTGAGTTAAAGCAGGAATTCCACCAGCAATATTAATTATACTTACCGAACCTTCTGGATCTATTGAATAGTTTGCGTTTGGTTGACCTTCATTCGCAGTCATTACTTTCGTTCCATCTGGTGAAAAGGTAATCATATCAGGTAACGCTCCAACAGTTACTTGCTTAAGAAAAGTTCCACTTGTATCAAAAAACACTACTGAACCATTTAAAGTTGCATCTACATTTGGTGAAGCTACAGCAACAATTCCGTTTTTTACAGCTACAGAAGTTACTCCACCATAAGTATTCATATTAATAGATGACACTAATGAAGGTGCAGCTGGATTAGAAAAATTAACAATATCTAGATAACCAGCAATAGCACTTGTAGTAAATATTCGTTGTGAAGTTGGATCGTGAACTACTATTTCACATGTACTTGTACTTGCACCAGAAGGATCAAAACTACCAACGTAATTTAGTTCAATTTCTTGTGAAGGAACTGGTGCCAAATCATCATTATCTATGATGTAAATAGTTGAAGTACTAGTTCCAGAAATATTTACTCCAACTGGATTTTCTAAACTTAAAACAAAATATTCTGCTTGTTGTTCTAAGGCAGTATCATTTATAATTGGAATACTAATCGTTTGTGTTAAAGAACTAGAACTTGTAAAGTTTAACGTTTGAGTAGCTAATGTAAAATCAGAAGCATTTGCAGTACTGAAAGGACTAGACTTAACAACTAAATCCACTGATGAAGTTGTAGGACTCACTAAATTAATAGTAAAATTAAGAGAACCTGCTGTTTCATTAACTGTAACAAAATTTGATGCTAAAGCAACACTTGGTACAACAGTGGTAAATGTTGAAGTTTGTATTGCAGTTAAAGCATTATTGCTTAAATCTTCAACTGAATTAGGTAATAAAGCTACATAATATAATTGGTTTATATTAAAAATTGCTGAAGGTGTAATTGTAATTACATTACCAGTAATTGTGGCATCAAATGGAATACTAGTTCCAGATGCATTACTTAATCGCAATTCAATTAAAGCATCTACATTAGTGTTTGTTATCGCACTATTATCTATTAATCTAACGGCTTCATTAAAAGTAATTGTTGGATTAGTAGTTGTTGCTACACTAATAGCTCCGTTAGCTGGAACTATTGTAGCTGTTGGAGGAGATGTATCTCCACCTCCAATAGTAGTTCCTTCTAAAGTAAAATTATCAAAACGATTATTTCCAGCCGTTCCACCTAATCCTACTGTAAATTCAACCTTTAATTTAAAATTTGCATTATTATTTGCTCCTGTTAATGTAGAAAAGTCTAATGTAGCTAATCCTGGGTCTCCATTATTTGGTATAACTGTTGTAAAAGCAACATAGTTTGTGCCATCCAATGTATATGACCAAGATTGAGTTCCTGCACCAGAACTAGATCTACGCGTTGCAAATTTTACAATAATGTTCTCATATCCAGTAGTTGGTAACGTAAAAATTAGCGCACTGCCAATTGGATCATTATATCGCAAATGAGTACCAGAGGCATCTCCATTTCTTGCATTTAAATTTAACACATTGAAGTTTTGAGCAGTACCTCCTACAAAATCGATTACACTTATACCAACATTTGCTGCAGCAATTGATGCGCCTCCGGTAGTTTGAGAGGGTGTTGTAATTGAAGCAACAGAAGCATTGTCATTAAAGTTCCAATAATGAACTAAATTTTGTCCCCAAGTAAAAGACGATAACATTACTAAACCTATTAGTAAAAGTTGTTTTTTTAGATAATTTTTTGTCATGATATTTAAGTTTTAGAATACTTACAAATATCAATCTGTAAGTTTAAAATATCATTATTCAAAAATTATTAAATAGTAAATTTCAGAGAATAAATCTTTATAAATCATTAATTATTTATAAAAAATAGATGACGTATTTATATAAATCATTATCTAATCTTTAATTTAAAAAGTTTTAAAAAAACAGAAAATAAAAGTTTAATTTATAATCCAATTCTCTACTATTTTTTTTCCTTCAGTTGTAAGAATGCTTTCTGGATGAAATTGTACCCCTCGAACATCATAAACACTATGTTTAATTGACATAATATTTTTGTTTTCGTCCACAGAAGTAATAATTAAATTTTGTGGAAAACTGTCATTTGAAATCACCCAAGAATGATAGCGACCTACTTCCATTTCATTTGGCAACTTATTAAAAATAAAATCGGTTTCAATAATCGTAATTTTCGAAGCCACACCATGATAAACCTTTTCTAATTTAGTTAACGAGCCACCAAAAACTTCACCAATGGCCTGCATACCCAAACAAATTCCTAATATACTTTTGGTTTTGGCGTAAGTTTGAATAACTTCTTTTAATAATCCAGCTTCTTCTGGAATTCCTGGTCCTGGTGACAAAACTATTTTATCAAAAACTTCTAATTCTTTTAATTCAAAAGCGTCATTTCTAAAAACAGTAACGGTTGCACCTAAATCTTCTATGTAGTGGACTAAATTGTAGGTAAAACTATCGTAATTATCTATGACAACTATTTTCAAATTTAAATGTTTTTTAAAGTTATTATTTTACTTTTGTAAAAATATACTATTTTATGGAAAGTGCAATGAAAATCGGCGATGTTGTTCAGGTTTTAGATGATAATATTGAAGGAGTAATTCTGCGAATTGGATCGGATAATACAATTGCCATTGAAACTAAAGATGGTTTCGAACTGATATACTATCATAAAGAAGTCATAAAAATCGCAAGTGATGCGCCAAAAATTAATTTTGAAGGCAGCCTTTCTAAAATATTAGCAGAGAAAGAAATCCCCAAAAAACCAGGTTCGGTTTTAACCAAATTGAGCAAAAAAGACCCAATGGTTTTTGAAGTCGATTTGCATTTGGAGAAAATAATTACTGGTAGAAACCAAAATTTAACTAACTTCGATAAATTAAATATCCAACTTGAAGAAGCCAAACGCGCATTGGATTTTGCCATCTCAAAGCGCTACAACCGAGTTGTACTAATTCATGGAGTTGGCGATGGTGTTTTAAAAAGTGAGTTAGAATATTTATTAAAACGATATGAAAACATAGTGATCCAAGAGGCCAATTATGGAAAATACGGATTAGGAGCTATGGAAATTTACATTAAGCAAAATTAATTTAATGAAGAAAATATATTTAGATAATGCAGCTACAACACCTTTACGTGAAGAAGTGATTCAAACTATGGTAACTGTTTTACAAAATGATTTTGGAAATCCATCTTCTACGCATAGTTTTGGAAGAAGTGCAAAATCAATTATAGAAACATCGAGAAAAACAATTGCAAAATATTTAAACTGTTCTGCTCAAGAAATCATTTTTACTTCAAGTGCTACAGAAGGAACTAATTGGATTTTAAGAGAAATGGTGAAAAATAATGGTGTAAAAAAAATTATTACTAGTAAAATTGAACATCACGCCACTTTATATACCGTTTTAAATTTACAAAAAGAGTTTGGTATTGAAGTTGATTATATTTCTGTTTTACCAAACGGAAATTTAGATTTATTTGATTTTGAAAAAAAATTAGATGATAAAATTCCAACTTTAGTAACTTTAATGCATGTGAATAACGAAATTGGAACACAATTAAATTTAGATACAGCTGCTTCAATTTGTCAAAAATACAATGCTATTTTTCATTCCGATACTGTACAATCTATTGGTAAAGTTACTATCGATTTACAAAATACACCTTTAGATTTTTTAGTGGCAAGCGCTCATAAATTTCATGGACCAAAAGGAATAGGTTTTGCATTTATTAGAAAAAACACACCTATGGAACCTATGTTGTATGGTGGTGAACAAGAGAAAGGATTACGAGCTGGCACAGAAGCCGTTCATCAAATTGCAGGTTTAGCTAAAGCATTTGAGATTGCAAACGAGCAATTAAATGAAGAAACTAAATATATATCAGAATTAAAATCATATTGTATTGAAAAACTACACGCTAATTTTGAGGGAATTATTATTAATGGAGAAAATACATTTTATACTATTCTAAACGTATTATTACCTTTTTCAGAAGAAAAAACAGCGCTAATTTTATTTAATTTAGACATGAAAGGCATTTCGGTTTCCAGAGGAAGTGCTTGTCAGAGCGGTAGTTTAAAACCTTCACATGTTTTAGCAGAATTCTTATCTTCTGATGATATTAAAAAACCTTCATTACGAATTTCATTTAGTCATTTTAATACCAAAGAAGAAATTGATGTGCTAATTGAAAGTTTAAAAACCATATAAATGCAAAAAGCCATTCAAATAGAATGGCTTTTTTTATTAGTTTAGTCCAATTTATTTAGACCATAATTCAATACTATCTTTGTTTTGTTTAATATAATCTTCATTTTTTTCTGCTGTTGCACCTGCTAAAGATAATTTTGCAGTTTCGATAGCTCCCTTTTTATCACCTAATTTAAATTGAATTAAAGATTTTAATCTGTAATACCAAAATGGCACTTTCTCGCCTGATAAAGATATGCTTTGATTTACCCAAAGTAGTGCTTTATTTAAATCTGTATTCGATTGATAATAGTATTGAGCACTAGCGTAATAGTCTTTTGCTGAAGGGCCATTCATAGTGTCTTCAATAGATTTTAAAACGGTTTTCTGAGTTGGTACTTCAATTTTTATAGAAACCAATGTTTTTTCCCATGATAATTCTAAATTAGCGGCATCCGTTGTTACATTATTAAATGAAATGGTAAATGTTTCTACTAATCTGTTTAAACTTTCTGGCTTTGCTGATGTTTTTAAAGCTATCTTTTCATCCATCCAATTTTCTGGTAAACCCCAACTATCAGTATCTTTGTAAAATATAATATCCCACAAATCAGCTTTTGGCGTAGTATATAACGCATATTTACCTTTTGATAATGATTTTCCATTTATGGTAACATCTTGCGAAAAAGTAACAGTTGTATTTTCATTGGCACCAGTACGCAAATTTTTCCCGTAAGGCACCAATTCACCATAAACGGCTCTTCCTTTTGCACTTGGTCTGTGATAATCAATACTAATTTGCGTCAAACCAACTGTTTGATCGACCTTAGAGATTGGACTAGCTTGTGGTGTAGCGATCTGTGCACTTAAAACTCCTGAAATTAGGAATAAACTAAATAAGATGTATTTTTTCATGACTTTATTTTTTTTGCTAAAATAATATTTTATTTTGTGTTTCAAAGTTAATATAATGATAAAACTAAAAATGAAATTTTTGTTTATTATTTTATTTGTAAACTTAAACAAATGTATATTTGCAGTAATAAATAAAAAATATGAAAATATACAGATTAGAATCAAAACAGAATTTGCCAATTTCTAAAAAAGAAGCTTGGGTATTTTTATCGTGTCCAAAGAATTTAAAAACTATAACACCTGAATACATGAGCTTTGATATATTGAGCGGTGCTGACAGACCTATGTTTGCAGGACAAATTATTCAATATATCGTTACACCTTTGTTAGGGATTAAAACCAAATGGGTTACAGAAATTACACATGTCGAAGAAGGAGAATATTTCGTTGATGAACAACGTTTTGGACCATACGCATTATGGCATCATAAGCATTTTATTAAAGAAATTCCAGGTGGCGTAGAAATGGAAGATATAATCGATTATAAAGTTCCAATGGGAATTTTAGGTCAATTGGTACACCCGTTTATCGTGAAACCGAAATTGGATGAAATATTTGAACATAGAAGAAAAAAATTAATAGAAATTTTTGGAGAATTTAAATAATATGACAATTTTTTGGTTTAGACGAGATTTACGTTTAGAAGATAATACCGCATTTTTTCATGCATTACATGGAAATGACAATGTTTTGCCAATTTTTATTTTTGACGAAAACATTTTGCAACATATAGAAAAAAATGATGCGCGCGTTACTATTATTCATAATGAACTTGAAAAAATGAATTTAGAGCTTATAAAAATCAACAAGTCTCTAGCAGTTTTTCATGGAAAACCAATTGAAATATTAAAAAAACTCATTTTAGAAAATAAAATTGCTAAAGTTT
>CAMDGB010000019.1 GCA_945897915.1 Chryseobacterium gleum
AAATGAAAAATAAAATCAAATATTTATATCTTGTTGTATTGGCTTCAGGTTTTGTAGCATGTAGCGACTTATTAGATGAAGTTCCAGTTTCTCAACTATTAACTGAAAATTCATTTAAAACAGAAGCCGATGCCGTTGCTGCAATTGTAGGTGTATATAGTTCGTTGCAATTAGAAGGTGTATATGGAAAAAGCCAAACTCTTTTTTCTACAGATGAACATAATGCTGGATCAAAAGTGCCGCTTTCAGGGCTTAACTTATACAATTTCACTGCAGACAATGTTGAAGTAATTTTACCTATTTGGAGAGATCATTATAAGGGAATAAATCGTGCTAATCTGTCGATAACAAGAATTCCAGGTATTAATATGGATGTTGTTAAAAGAAATAATCTAGTGGCCGAAGCAAAATTCATTAGGGCGTTATTGTACTTTAATTTAATACGTTACTTTGGTGATGTGCCTTATAAAGATTCAGAAACAACTTCATTTACTAATCTAAATATTCCTAGAACTCCTGTTGCTACTATATATGAAAATATAATTAAAGATCTTGAATATGGCGTGGTACATTTAAAAACAAAAACAGCCCTTTTAGCAGGACATGCTACGCAAGATGCAGCTAAAACTTTATTAGCAAGCGTCTATCTTACAAGAGGTAGTATGGCTAGAAGAAATAATACCGGTAATGGTATAGCAGATTTTACTTTGGCAAAACTATATTCTGAAGAAGTAATAAATGCAAATAGATATAGGTTGTGTCCTTATTTTCCAGATGCATTTATAGTGCAAAATAAAAATAATGATGAAATTGTTTTCGATGTACAATTTAAATCACCAGGATTAGGGGTTGGTAATACAATTGGTATAAATATGGGGATTCCTTCAGATGAAGATGGGGTAGATAATTTGATTTCTGGTGGCTCACAAGGAGCTATACGGGCTAATCCTTATCATCAATTTTACTATGATGTTGCTGATAGTATTCGCATGAAATGGACTAATGCTAGAATTCTAATAGATGCTGCTACTGGAGGGTACTCTATAGTTAGTGCAATAAGCAATAGTCCTCCGGTATCGGCAGCAAAATTCAGGAGATATCCTGTTCGTAGTACTGCTTTCGCACTTCAAACAAATGATTACGATGTGAACTGGCCAATATTTAGATATGCAGAAGTATTATTAATTTATGCTGAGGCATTAAATGAAATAAATGGACCAACACAAGAAGCTATTAATGTATTAAATATGCTTAGAAGTAGAGCTAGAAATACTAATATAGGGGGTATTCACAGAGATATATTACCACGTCAATTGAACCTACAAAGTTCTACTGGTTTAGTTAATTTAACTCTTTCAAATCCTTTAGTTTCAACTACAACTGCTTTTAGAAATTATATTTTCTTAGAACGAAGTAGAGAATTAAGTCAAGAAGGCAAAAGATGGTTTGATTTGGTTCGTTGGGGAACTCTAAAGTCAACTTTGCATGGGCTAAATGCAAAATATACGGCTAAAATATCAGATCCTCGTCCAGTTGAAGTACCTGCAATAACCAATACTAACTGGACAAAATATTGGAATGGAGCAATTGATGAATGGTATTTAATAACTGGTTCGCTTCAAGATTTTCACATGTTACTTCCAATACCAACTAGTGAGAGAATGGCAAATTCATCCATAGGTCCAAATAATCCTGGATATAATTAATTTAAATAAATTGATATGAAAAACAAATATTCAATAAGTACTTTAAAGCTTTTAACAATTTTGTTTTTATTCGCTTCATGTGAGAAAGATGAAATAGATACCTGGGTAAGTATAGAAGCTGATAAAACAACAGTAGCTATTAATGAAACTGTAACATTTAAAATGTCTGGTAATGCCGAAACGTATGTGGTTTATACCGGTGACATTGAAATCAAACAAATCACTGCAACCACTGTACAGCTAATTCCACACATTTTTGCCAACAGTTATTTAGTGATTACTGGAGGAAAAAAAGTTGATCAAGAGGATTATGTGCTAACACAAGCCAAGTTAGATCTTTGGATCCCTATTTTGACTGCTGAAATTGCAACTTATAATATCATACATCCCACTTCACCACTTAATGCCGATGCTATTATTGCTGGCTTAGGGAGTTTAGTGGACAAATCGTATTATAAAGATACAGCAGCAATTAAAATTAGAGAGTTAATGCCAACACTCAAAACTTTTATTGCTTGCCAAAACCTAGTAGTTACTTATTTTACAAATTTAAGTGTATTATTAACTCCACCAGGTGGATTTTCTACTGGTGTAGCTATAAATAGATTTAATTTAACTTATTCCTATAAATTTACTACCCCTGGAACCTATGTAGTAACATTATTAGGAACCAGATTAAGCGATAAAATTTATTCAGGTTCTGGTTATATTTATAATAGCACTGCATCAGCTAGTGAATATAATTTTGGAAGAAATACAGCTACAGTAACTATTGTAGTTCAATAAATTTAATGCTAAGATAATTTTTAAAAAAACCTGTCAATGACAGGTTTTTTTTATAAAATGTAATTATTATAAAAAAAGTATTGTCTTTATAATAGATACACTAAAAATCTCAGACAAGCAATAAAGGAAGTCTAAGTTATTAGAGATTATGTTGGGTTTCCGATAATATTAAAAGTAGAGTACTTTTCGCTACTATACACCTTGAAAAAAACTAGCTAGTTATGTTCTTTATTTTGTGTTTTAATATATAATCTGAAGGCGACATTTTGTAATGAGATTTGAACCACTTTGAAAAGTATTGTGGATTTGAATGACCTATAGCATATGCAATCTCAGATATATTCAAATCAGATTCTAGTAAAAGTTTGGTAGCTCTTTTCAATCGGACCGAATCAATAAATTCTTTCCCAGTAGTACCAGTAATTATCTTAACTTTTCTAAAAAAAGTCGAACGGCTCATTGAAAATTCATCTGCTATATTAATAATATTTAAATTATCCTCTTCTATGTTATCATTAACATATTTGAGTAGTTTTTCAATAAATTCTTTATCCTTACTATTTGTAGTTAAGTCACCTGCATCCTCGTATTTATTGGTCAAAAATAGATTTTTAAATTTGTTTCTAGATTCTATTATATTTTTAATAGTAAGATTTAATATTTTAATATTAAAAGGTTTAGGAACAAAGTAATCTGCCCCAGATTTAACACCTTCAAATTGAGTATTCATATCGCCCTGAGCTGTTAAAAGAATTATCGGGATATGCGAAGTTTTTATATCGCTTTTAAGGGCCTCACAAAGCTCAATACCATTCATTATAGGCATTACCAAGTCACTTATAATTAAATCAGGTTGAAATTTATTTGCCATTTCAACACCTATTTGCCCATTATAAGCTGTATAAATGTTGTAATTACCCATGAAGTAATCGGCCATATTTTCAATTAAATCTTTATTATCATCTACAAATAAAATAGTAGGTTTTTCTTCATTGAAATCTGTATTTTTAATTACTAATTCATTATTGACAACTTCATTGTCTTGATCATAATCAGCAATACTTAGAGCTCTGGGTATATCATTGTCCCAAAGGAATTTATCTGATTTTTCTTCATCAGAGTAAGCGTTTTCATCCAAAGGTAAATTCAATGTAAAAGTAGTTCCAATATTCATTTCACTTCTAACTGAAATAGTTCCTTTATGAAGTTCAATCATTGATTTTGTCAAAGATAAACCTATTCCAAATCCATTAACATATCGGTCCATATTACCACCGTGATGGTAAAATCTATTGAATATTTTAGAAATATAATTAGGATCAATTCCTGAGCCATTATCAATGATATCAATTATTAAAAATCCTTCATCCGAAGAAGGGAATGCTCTAATAATTATTCTACCCCCATTATTGGTATGTTTAATGGCATTGGAAACTAAATTATACATTATTTTACCAAGAGCATTTTTATCAAACCAAACAAATAATTCAGGTTCTAAGGAATCAATTGAAATTTTAATTTCTTTAGACTTTGCTAAAGACTTGAAAATAACTTTGATGTTTTTTAAAAACGAAATCATATCGTTTTTCTGAACTTTTAATTGGTAATTACCAGTCTCCATTTTGTGAATCGCCAATAACTCATTGGTCAATTCCAAAAGATTATTTACATGTTTATCAATAGTTAATGCTTCTTTTTCTTGTTTTGGATTAAGCTTAAAATTAGAAATCAATTTTTCAATTGAACATAAAATTAGGGTTAGTGGGGTTCTGATTTCATGAGAAATATTGATAAAGAATTCCAATTTTGATTTATTGATTTTCTCCATCTGCTCATGATATTGTTTTTCTAATTGCTCTTTATTTTTTTTCTCAAGTCGTTTTTTTGTAATTGATGAGATTAATTTGATTAAAAAATAAAGCACTATTAAATAGAGAGAAAATGCCGGAAATGTTAACCAAAATAAAGGTTTAATTTCTATTAATAAAGAGGTGTATTTAGATTTAGATTCCCATCCCCCATCTTCATTAAATACTTTAATTTTAAATGTATAACTTCCTGGAGGTAAATTTTTATAATTCACTTCATGAGTATTAGCTGATGCTGTCAACCAAGTTTCATCAAATCCTTCCAGAACATAGGCGTATTTACAATTTTTTTGATTGTAGTAATTTGGAGATAGAAAGTTAATTTTTATATTATTTTCGAAATGAGTAAGTGTGAGATTATAAGAATCATTTTTAAGTATTCTATCATTTATATTTATACCATTAATTATTATTTCACTAATATTTACAGGTTCGTTGTAATTGTTATGTTTTGATTTATTAGGAAAAAAAGTTGAAATACCATCAATACCCCCAAAATATAATAACCCACTTGAGTCGGAATAAGAGGAGTGTTCTGTAAATTCATAGTTTTGAATACCGTCGTTTACATCATAAATTGTTGTCTTATACGATTTGTTTAATTTAACTAATCCCCTATTTGTGCCAACCCATATATTTTCTTGCTTATCGTTTTCGATGGATTGAATTAAATTGCTAGGAAGTCCTTCCCGGATTGTGAATTTTTTTATTTTTGAGGCTGCTCCATCTTTATTTAATTTAATTTGAAACAACCCGTTTTTTGTACCCACCCAACAATTGTTTTTGTTATCCAAAAGTATATCACATATATAGTCATTATTATCCAGACTATTTGGGTTTTGGTTATAATGAGAAAAGTTGTTTATAGTGAAATCATTATTTAATTTAGCTACAACAAGTCCTTTAGTTTGTGTTCCAATCCACAAAAAATTGTGAATGGGATCATACTTAACTATTCGTACGAAATTTATAGAATTTAGAGAGGATGGAATTAAATTTTTATAGCTAACTTCGTTAACTATATTAAAATCATTTGTTAGTGAAAAACTAATAAGATTATTGTCAGTTCCTAGCCAATAATGATTCTTAACATTCGCAATTGAAAAAACAATTGGATTAGTTTTATTTTTCGTAATAAGCTTTTTAGTGATATAATTATTTTTGGTAAATGTGACTAGATATAATCCGTCTGAGGTAGCTACTAGAATGTGTTGTTTGTCGATTTTGGATAATGCAAAGATCGATTTTCCATTAAGTATTGACTTCACAATTTTTTGATTGGTCGTGTCATAAATAAAAAGCCCTTCAAATAAAGTACCTACCCACAAATTATTAAAGTCATCTTTAATAATTGATCTTGTATTACTAATTATTGAGTTGCTTTTATTATCTTTAATATGATAATTTTTAAATTTTAGTCCAGAATTATTTTGAAAAAACACACCATTTCCTAATGATCCAATCCAAAGGGTTTTATCTCGAGAAATAAAAATACTTTTAATTTTTCTTGTAGGTAAATCAATTGCGGTAATAGTTGCAGAGGAAAAATCATTTTTCTTTAGGGCTTCTTTATTTATTTTAATAGCCCCGTTAGCACGTGAAGTAACAATAAGATTGTTTTGATGATCTTGAATGATGTTTGCTATTCTAGAAAAATTGATGGCAGAATCCTTTTTTGGATAAATTTTAGTTGCTAAATAGTTTCCTTTATCTTGTTTTAAATGAAATAAACCATGGTTTTGTGTACCTATCCAGGTATTTGAAAAATTATCTTGAAAAAAAGCAGATATAGTTACATCAGCAGACTGTCCTATACGGATTTTAGCTAAAATAATTATTTGATTACTACTGATTTTAGTTAAAACAACTTGATTTTTATTAGTTAACCAATAGTTTCCATTTTTATCTTTTTTATGAATTTTTAAAGATTCAAGGTCTAAACTAGAAGGAATTTTATATCGAATACTCTTTTCGCAAATTGATTTTGTGTTTTCCTCCGTAAAAAGTTCTTTTCCCGAATTGATACTCCAAAGTCCATTTTGACTAGTGAACATAATTTTACCATCAATTAATTTAATGGATTGTATATTTTGACCAAAAAGACTGTTTTTAGAGTTGTATTTTTTTAAATTATAAAATTTATGTGTAATTGGATTATAAACAGTAAGGCCTTGTTCTGTAGCAATCCAAATATTACCGGCCAGATCCTGTGTAATTGAATTTATAGTATTATCTGAAATATTATTGAAAGAATTTGACGCATAAAAGGACTTAATATTTATGCCATCATAGCGGTTTAATCCATAGTGAGTTCCAAACCACATATATCCATCTCTATCTTGAAATATTGTTGTAATGCCATTTTGCGACAAACCTTGCTTATTATCAATATTTTTAAAAAAAACATTGTTACTCTGAATACCATATGAATATACATAAAAAAATGATATAATTAGTACTGTTAGAATTCTTTGCATTATTTGTTTGTATTTGTTGTATAGTATATTTAAAACTAAAAATCAGTCTCTAAATTAGAGCAATTAGTTAATAATTCAAAGATAAATGTTTTTTTGATTTGTTGTTAATATTATTAATTTGAATTTAAGTTAATGGACTTTGAAAGTGATATTGCAATTCTTTATTAATATTTACTTCAAATACCTTTATAATGGAATTTTTTTATTACTTATACTTTCAGTGTTTAATATGTTGAAATGAAAAGCATCACTAATAAAATTCTGTAAGCTAAAAACGAAAGAGAGATTTTTTATTTATTGATTATAGCCAAGAATGTAAAATTAGCCCTATTTTATTACTTTAGGCAAGAAAAACTGAAAATAGTGTAGGTCTCATATTTTTCACCAGGTTTGAGAAGAAGCGTTGGAAAAGATTTTTGATTTGGAGTATTATAGTCTTGGGTTTCTAGGGCAAACGATTCTCTGAAATTAAATGGTTTTTCCATTTTTCCAACATCGGTTCCTTTAAAAAAATTGGCACTAAAAAAATGTACCCCCAAATTATTGGTCAAAACTTCTAATTTGCGACCGCTTTTTGGATCGACAACAGTTGCAGCTAAAACAATTTTAGCACTTTGTTTTTTCTTTAAGACATAACTTTGATCGTAACCGCCAGCTATTTTTAACTGTTCATTAGTGTTTTCTAAAATGATGTCTTTACCAATGGATTTTCCTTTTCTAAAATCAAAAGGGGATCCTGCAGCTTTTAGAATCTCTCCTGTTTTAATTTTGTCGGGATTCACGGCGCAAAAATAATTGGATGGAATCGTTAGAATATGGTCTAAAATAGATCCATTGCCTTCGCCAGAAAGATTAAAAAAAGCGTGATTGGTCAAATTTACAATAGTTGTTTTATCGGTTGTAGCTAATAATTTCAAGCTCAATTCATTATTTGAAGTCAACTGATACGTTGCTTCTACTTTTAGAGTCCCAGGATATCCCATTTCTCCATCAACAGAAATATAAGACAATACAAGGATACTATCTGTAACCGTTTTCACATCCCATACTTGATTATGAAACCCTTTTAATCCTCCATGTTGGTGATTGGCACCATTATTTATAGGAAGAGAATGTATTTTTCCGTCTAGTTCAAAAGTTCCTTTAGCAATCCTTCCGATTACCCTACCAACGATAGCGCCGTGATACACGCCAGTTGCCTTTAAGTAATCGTCAATACTTTTGAAGCCCAGAACTACATCGGCCTTTTGACCGTTTTTGTCTGGAGCGCATAAACTAACAATACGGCCGCCATAATTAGTGATGGCGGCCGTTAGATTTCCATTTTTAAGAAAAAACAAACCCAATTGTTTTCCATCAATTACCTTGTTGAAGTTTTCTGGATTAAGGGTAGCGCATTCGCTATTGTTTATGTTACTTTGACTAAGAACTTTCGAACAAATGAATAACGTAATTAGTACTAAAAAAATAGATTTTTTCTTCATTTTTATTTCAATTCTATTTTTTCTACGTTATTGTAGCTATTGCCTCGAATCAATTCGAAATTTTTTATCAATTCTTTCAACTTTTTGGGTTGAGTTTTGGCAAGATTATTTTTTTGACCAATATCTTTTTTTAAATTATACAATTGAAACTCTTTATCATTTCCCATTTCAATATTAACTTCTTCCAGAATTGGATCGCCAGAATAAGGCGGAATCATTATCCAATCGCCTTGACGAAAGGCCGTTTTAGTGTTGGCTTCAATAACCAAGTTCGTTCTTCCTTTGTTGCTTTTACCCGTAAAAACATCTAAAAGTTCCCGACTGTCTGTACTTTTTACATCAACATTAACCAACTTGGCTATGGATTCCAATAAATCGATTTGGCACACCAATGCATCTGAAACTAAAGGCTTAATCTGTCCTTTCCAATAGGTAAAAAATGGCACTCGTGTACCTGCTTCCAATAAACTGTATTTTCCGCCACGCAATGGACCGTTTGGTTTATGATTGCCGAGTTTCTCCACAGCATCATCATAATAGCCATCATTCAATACGGGACCATTATCGCTTGAAAACATAATTAAAGTATTGTCTAAAACCCCTTCTTCTTTTAAAGTTTTTATGATTTCGCCCACGCAATAATCTGCTTCCAAAATAACATCTCCACGAGGTCCCATGCCTGATTTTCCAACAAATCTAGGGTTAGGAGTACGAGGTACGTGTGGCTGATTTAAAGCATAATATAAAAAAAACGGATTCTCTTTATGGCTTTTTACATAGTCTTGTGCTTTGGCCAAGAAATGATCTGCTAAATCAACATCACTCCAGTTGGCACTGGCTCCACCAGAAACATAACCAATTCTAGGAATACCGTTTACAATCGAACTGTTGTGACCATGATGCCATTTCATTGAAAGCAATTCAGGATTTTCTTTCCCTGTGGGTTGACCGGGGAAATTTTTATCATAATTTACCAAAATGGGATCCTTGATATCTAAATTAACTACTTTACCATTATCGATATAAATAGTAGGAACTCTATCTTGCGTGGCGGCCATAATATAAGAATAATCAAAACCTACATTATTAGGACCTGCATCTAATTGTTGATTCCAATCTACAATTCCTGTTCCTAAACCCAAATGCCACTTGCCCACAACGGCAGTTTGGTATCCTTTTTCTTTTAACATTTTAGGAATGGTTAGTTGCTCTTTACCTATCAATAAAGGAGCAGATCCCGGAAGTATTTTGGCGTCTTTATTTCTCCATGGATAAACTCCGGTGAGCAGACCATACCGACTTGGGGTACAAGTTGCCGATGTGGCATATCCATTAGTAAATCGAACTCCTCCATTAGCTAAAGCATCAATATTGGGCGTTTTTATTGCGGTTGCTCCATAACAACTTAAATCTCCATATCCTAAATCGTCTAAATAGATGAAAACAATATTCGGTTTTACTGATTTATTATTTGTTTGACTGCTGCTTTTTAAACTTATGGTTAAAGCTAAAAAGCTTAAAACAATATATTTGATTTCCATTGGTTAATGTGTTTTTATCTTTGCTTTTTTTGCTTTTTTCACCAATGGAAAAATTTCAGATTCTACTCTGGCGGTTTGCGCTATTTTTATAAACTCTGCTTTAAGTTCTGGCATCGTTTCGGCTAAATTATTTTTTTCAAAAGGATCTTGGGCAAGATTGTAAATTTCAATATTTTGTTTTTGACTTGTCTTATCATACACAAAATTTACCTTCATATCCCCTTTTCTAATGGCTTGACTTTGGCTGCGTTCCCAATACAGATAATCGTGTTGTTTTTGATTGTCAGTTTTTCCTAATAGTGTAGGTAAATAAGAAATTCCGTCAATATTATCAGGTGTTTTTGCCTTTACAATTTCTGCACAAGTAGGCAAAAAATCCCAAAAAGCGGAGATATGATTACTACTGCTTCCAGGAATAATTTTCCCTTTCCAAAAAGCAATTAAAGGGCTTTTAATTCCACCTTCATAAACTTCGGATTTTCTTCCTCTTAAATCTCCACCAGTACGTAGGTAACTATCTTCTTCTTTAGTAAGTGCCGATCCATTATCACTTGCGAAAATTATTAAGGTATTATCCAATAAATTCAGTTCTTTTAATTTCGCCACAATTTCGCCAACTTCTTGGTCTAATCTCGACGTTAATGCCGCATATTTAGGAACACTAAAATCTTCAGAATGAGCATCTCCTATGGGAAATCCTGTTTTTTTTGCATAATACTCTAATGTTTTATCATCGGGTTGGTGATACGGATTATGCGGTAAAGTAGGGCAAAAATAAAGGAAGAAAGGGTTATTTTTATTGGCTTCAACGAACTCTAATGCTCTATCTTTAATAATATCAGCGCTATACACAGAATAAGGAGTGTCTATATTTGCATTTAATTCCACTAGGTCATTTTTACGCAAATAGGAAGTGAAATAATTATGGGCATGAATTTGACCATTATAACCATAAAACTGATCGAAACCTTGATTGTTTGGCGATCCCTCTGAAGCTGGATAACCCAATCCCCATTTCCCAAAAGCTCCAGTTGTATATCCCGCAGTTTTCAAAATTTCGGCAACCGTGATTTCACTTGCAGGAATAGGCTCATTTCCTTCATAAGGAAGTGGTTTATTGTCTCTAATATAAGCATGTCCTGTATGTTTTCCGGTCATTAAAGTCCCTCGCGAAGGAGCGCAAATATTAGATCCACAATAATGATTAGAAAATTTCATTCCCTCTTTTGCTAGCTGATCAATGTTGGGAGTTTCGATTATTTTACCGCCATAACTCCCCAACTCATTGTATCCCATATCATCGGCTAAAATGAAAACTATATTGGGTTTTTTAGTGTTTTTTGTTTCTTGGGCTTGTATCCCAAATGCTGCAAATAGGATAGCAAAAGTTAGTATGTTTTTCGTTTTCATTGTTGTTGTTTTATTTTTAAATTAATTCTCCCCGTCTTTTTCAACAAAACCTGAAGGGATTGGAACTGTTTTTTTTCCAAATTTTTCGAAAAACTTGTCAAACATACTATAATACTTGTCTTTATACAATTTTTTGATTTTTTCCTCTCGAATCTGTGGATAGTAATCAAAAACGTCTCCTTTGCCAAGTACTCTTGGGTCTTTTTGTTTTCTTAAATCCTTTTCCATTTTAGTCTTTAACTCCTTAATTAAGGACGCATATTGAGGGTCGGAAGCAATATTGTTGACGCAATCCGGATCTTTTTCTAGATCAAAGAGTTCATCGGCAGGGCGTTTGCCAAAAGATAACTTGAAATAATTATAATCTTTATCTCCTTCTTTTAAACCCGTCAGATAGTTTTTTGTTGGCGAATCGTCGCAATTATTATAGTTAAATTCTGGATCTCCAACAGGCCATCTGTTCGGTTTATAATTGTGAGAGTATAGATATTTATCCGTTCTAATGGCCCTTACGGGATAACTAACAGCGATTAGATCCCCATCTCTAGTACCATTGTCGTGACGTTCTTTTCCAATTAATGAATACGATCTCTTGGCATCAATTCGCCCTGATTTTTCAGAAACTAATGCATCCAGAAAACTCTTTCCGGTCATTTGCTTGTCTGGTTTTAGCCCAGCTGCTTCCAAAAGCGTTGGGGCTACATCGGGAAAGTTTATAAAATCGGTCACTACTCTACCTGGAATTATTTTATCGCCCCATCGTACTACAAAAGCTTCATGAAAATCTTCATCGTAAATTTGTCCTTTTACATACGGAAAAGGCATTCCTTGATCTGAGGTTGCAATAATAATGGTATTGTCAAGTAAACCACGCTTTTCTAAAGAAGCCAATGCTAAACCAATTTGACGATCATGGTATTCCACTTCTACTCCATAATCAGCCAAATCACCACGAACTAATTCATTGTCAGGAAAAAAAGGTTGAACCGTAACTTTACTCAAATCTTTATTCTCCTTTTTATACGAATCTTTTTCATATTTACGGTGCGCTTCATGGGTTCCAAACCAAAAACAAAATGGCTTTTCCGAGTCACTTTTGCTTAGAAATGCCTCGAAGTTTGATGCGTAATCTTGTTTACTTATCCCTTTATAAGGGGGAATAAGTGAGATGTCATTGTATTCCCAACCAGCAGGATTGTGTTCCCCGTAGTACACTCCGGGTCCCCAACCTTTGCCAGTATAGCCTATTGTATATCCGCTTTCTTCTAATAATTTAGGATAAAATTTCCATTTGGGTGGTATAACAGGAATGTGATTAGCCGCTTCTTCCAATTGCCAAGAATACCTTCCGGTTAAGAAACAAGCTCTGGATGGTGAACATTTTGGATTACAAACATAAGCATTGGTAAAAAGCGCGCCCTCATTTGCAATACGATCAAAATTGGGTGTTTTTATATATTTAGAACCATACACCCCCATACTATTTCTTGAGATGTCGTCCCCCATAATAACAAGAATATTTGGGCGCTTATTTTGAGCAACTCCTTCAATCGAATGGAAAAAACTTAATATTAAAAACAAGGAAGAGGTCAATAAGTAATAACTTTTTTTCATTTTTTTTAGATTCTTGGTGGTGTATTAATTTATTTTCGTTGAATATTTACTTCAATGCCGTTAAAAATATCATCGATTGAATCGGTATTTACCAATATAAAATCAGACTCCATTTTTCCACTATGGTTTAACTGCATATCCGAAACCTCAACTGTTACAGTTTTCCACTGGTTATCGCCCTTCCCTTTTATCTCAAGAGCCGTTTTCATTTCTTTTCCTTTATTGTATTGTAATGCCCAAGTTGAACCCGGGTTTTTATCCAACCAAGTGATGGTAAATTTTAAATTTTTAGGTTTTGAAGCGATAAACATCTCATCATCAAACTTAAAATACATAGTGTTTTTTCCTGTCGCATTTTCAAAAGAACGAGCAAAACGATCGTATTTAGAGGAGTTTTTGTCAATTTCACCTCTAACCCTGAAAAGCCCTATGGAAGTTTCGTCGGGTTTAATTTGATACAAGAAACGTTCGAAATTTCCTTCGGCAATGTCCCATCCGGCATCATTGTATCCCTTTTGTCTCTCTCTTTGGTTAACTTGACCTATATCGACTGATTCTAAATCATCCATTTTTGCCCCTCTTGAGGCATAGGCATTACAAATGTTTGTATAGCGTTCCAGATTTTTCGATTTTGCATTTCCGAATTTTTTCTCAGGAAATTTAATGGTATCAGCGGCATTTAAACCTTCGTGAAAAACAGAAAAAACCGTAGTGGCAGAAGCTGGATAAACTTGTTGTGCATATTTGTTGTACATTTTAAAAATGTCTCTAATTTCCTGATGCTCCATAGCATATTCGATTGCTCTTTTAGAGCAATTATAAGACGATAATCCTGTATTAATTCCACTAAGGGCTGACCAATAAAAAGCCAATTCTGTATTGATGTTAAATATTTCTTTTCTCCAAGATTCATCCATTTCAGAAGCTGAGAACAATTTCATCCCTTTCGGATTAATAAGATAAGGCGTCCATTGCTCTTTGAATGATTGTTCGCCAGTTAAATGGTGTCCTCTGTTATATGCGCCCCCTTTTATACCAAATCCAATTTTTGGGTCGATCGTATTCATCACCCAATTGTTAGCAATGGGACTTTTTATAGGATCAACATTATTAAATGTTAACACAATTTGACGGTCAGATACATCATTAAAATACTTCTTAAATTGCTCGAATGCTTCTATCCGATATTCTTCCCATACCTTTTTTTTGTCAATAGCAAACTTTTCATCTTCAGGTTCTCCTTTGTAGGGTTCTTCGTCACCCGTTGCGCCTGTTTTTACTTGTACAAAAGCAATACAATCAAATTTTTCTTTAGGCTGATTTCTCAAAAAAAGTGAGAATTGTTTTATCAATTCAAAATAATATTTCTTATGATTTTCATTAATGTAATACGGGTAATTGGCAAATTTTATAGCATGTTTTTCAGGTTTTTTGCTAATTACTTTCACCAATGGCACACCATTATCATAGAGCCATAAAGGAGAATTTGGCCCTACATTTATGCTTATTTTTACTATTTTATGATATTTAGCTGCTGTATTTAATACTTCTTGAAATTGAGAAAAATCAAATTTGCCTGGCCCAATGGATTGCACTTCTGCCCATGTAGCTGACACTTCTATGCCTAAAACAAAGTCGGCCTTTGGATCGGAATAGTCATCAACTCCTCCTCCTCGATCCCAAACACCATAAGACGTGATAGGCACAGCTATTTTTTGTGCTTGTGATTCTATAACAAAAAATAGAAAAAAGCCAATTAAGGCGGTGTATTTGTAGAAAGCCTTCATAATCATTTTTTAAATATACTTAGAAATAGTGTAAAAATCAATATTTTTAAAGTCTTCAGACTTAGTTATTTAATAAATACAAAATTATTCTTTAATAAATTGTTTTGTAATAACACTACCATTTTCTTGCACCACTTTAACAATATAAACTCCTTTTCCTAAAGTTGCAACATTCACATCTGAAGTATTATTTTTAGATGCTACGTTTCTACCTTGAATATCATAAACTTCAATTTTAGCAATGCTATCAGATGAACTTATATTCAAAACCTCTTGTGCTGGATTTGGATATAATGAAATTGTATTTTTAGTATTTCCAAAATCAGCAGTACTTAAGGCTAAAGGAACAACATTATCAAAAACAATTGAATCAATATATACAGAATTAGTTAAAGGATTAATATTCAATGCACCTCCAAGAATTGCACCGTTGGTTGCAGGAGTTGCGTCAGCTATAGTTCCTGAAGCATTCACTATTACCCAATTTGTAGTATCCGTATGTGGTACAGCAGGCGAAACACTATTTGCACCAGATGTGTTTTTACAGTAGGTATTTCCTGAAATTACAATGTCACCTATTAAATAAGTCGCTGTTGCCAACCAAGTTGTTTTAACCCCAAAGTTTAATTCTGGAAATTGATAACCATTATCCCAAGTAGTTAAATCAAAATCATAGGTTTTATAATCAATATCAGAAAAAGTATAGGTTTGAATTGGATTAAAAGCGGTTGCAACACCGGCTACTTTTCCATTTAATTGAAACAATGTATTGGTAGAGGTATTTTTTAATCTAATATGTGCATACTTATTTGTTCCTTCAACATGGGCAAGTAATGATGATAAAGCTACTTTACCATTATTAGCATTTGCAGTATTACAGTTGACCTTTAAAGTTCCGTTTGAAGATTCAGTTTCATGAACAGCCGTTGATCTTGTGAGAATAGAAAATCCTTCGGTTGTTGAATCAAAATTAAAAACATTAACTTCTGGTGTTACAAGATTAGCCAAAGGCTTAATGTAATCAATTAGAATATACTCTCCTGCTACAGGCGTATAGGCCTGACCACTACCTGAAGGTATAGTGTTTTTTTTACATAATATATCAATACCAACAGCAGCACCTGTCCATGCGCTCACATCAACAGTGTAGGTTTGGTACTGCGCATTATTGGCGGAAATTAGAACTTCTCCATAATTAGCTGTAGTTCCTGCTGGAGCGAATCTTAAATAGCTGATAGCACTCAGGTTTTTCAATCGTATTTCAATAAAGTTATTTGTATCCGCATTAATAGCGGCATCTGCCTTTTTTATTAATGGATTATTACCCTGATTTGCCACAAATACAACACTTAAATCCCCTCCTGTTTGTGTTACTGTATGCGCCCCTGCAGCTCCTCCAGAAGAATTGCATGTAAATCCCTCTGTTGAGGTGTCAAAATTGAATGGACCTTGAGCAAATATCAAAAAAGGAAGGATTAATAATAGATAAGTAATTTTTGTTTTCATATTTTTATATTTTTAAGTTATAATATTAGTAAAATTAAACGAAATCTCAAGATTAGTATTGGTGAAAAAGTGTCATTCATAACGTTAATTTGTTTCAATTGAAAGTTAAATCAAGAAGCTATTATTTATTAATCGTTTCTAATTTATTAAAATCAATATTATTGGCTGATTAGGTTTTCCGGCTAAAAACAAGTACTTCATTACAGGTAAAATACAGAATCGTTGTTGCTTTCCCTGATAAAGGCGAATTTAATAATTGGTTAAATAAAGCAACTGAATTGAACGTATTAGGGTTCAAGATTTCAGTTAGTTACTTAATAGAAAACACACAATTTGATAATGGATTTGAATTGGCAGATTACTATTTAAAATAATTTGTTATATTTGATTAAATTAAAATAAATATGAAAAAATTAACAACAATTTTTTTGGCATTGGTATTAGGGGTGTTTTTTCTTCTAGGTTGTGGAAATGGTAGCCCAAGCCCAGAAGAAAAAGCTAAAATTATTAAAGCATACGAGGACTCTTTAGTTATGGCTAAAAAAGCGAAGCAAGAATCAATTGTAAATTCAGATTTGAAGGATAAAAAAATTATAAATATTCCAAAAAATGAGACCATTTTAAATTTTAAGCAGTTGTACCCAATTCTAAAAAAAAGCTTGCTTGAGATAGTTTGTGAATCATACCGAATAGAGGAGAAAATCAATAGTCTTTCAGCTTACTCAAAGGAGTCAGATTCGCCTCTTTCATCTTGGAGCTGGGATTTTAATAATCAGCCATTAATAATAAAAGACATAGATAATGACGGCCTTATAGATTATACTATTGAGATGATAAATGGAGGTGGTGGATGTGGAGGACAAATTGAACAATCAGAAAGATGGACGTTATTTGGATCGAAGCCTGACAGATTTAAATGGACACATACCATCCATTATAGATCAGAATCTGGGAAATGGGAGAAGAATTAACCCTATCCCTAATAGCAAGTATTATAAATTTGATTTTCAGCGCTTAATATTAATGCTTATCTTTTAAATTATGAAAAAAATAGTACTCTTAATTATTTCGTTGGTTTCAATCAATCAAACTATAGCTCAAACAGTTGTATTAGATGCAAACAATGTTACCGTTAAATGGACAGGAACTACAGTTCCATCCCCCTATTTTGTTCAAGCGAACCCAAGAGGTACAGGAATGGAATGGTTTGCTATTGTTGATAATACAACTACAAGTAACATAACGTCTTATGCTCAAAATAATCCATCGGGTATAACTTTTTTTACAAGACCGAGTACTACAACACCTATTCCTTTTAATAATATTGTGACAACTCTTGTGACAAATATGAATTGGATGTTTGCATATGTTACTGCCTTTAACCAACCCATTAATTCTTGGGATGTAAGTAACGTGACCTTTATGAATAATATGTTTAGTAACCAAGTATCCTTTAACCAACCTATTGGGTCTTGGAATGTGAGTAATGTGATTAATATGACTTATATGTTTGAAGGAGCTACCAACTTCAATCAACCGCTTGGAAATTGGAATGTTAGCAATGTGCTTGATATGGGTGGTATGTTTTCTAATGCCACTTCTTTTAATCAACCTATCGATTCTTGGGATGTGAGTAATTTGACTTATATGCGTGGTATGTTTAGTCTAGCTACTTCCTTTAACCAAAATATTGGTTCTTGGGATGTTAGCAATGTGTACAATATGAATAGTATGTTTTATGGTTCTACCGCCTTTAACCAACCTATTGGGTCTTGGAATGTTAGTAATGTGACTAATATTATTGGTATGTTTTATTATGCTACATCATTTAACCAACCTATTGGGTCTTGGAATGTGAGTAATGTAACTGATATGGATAGTATGTTTTATTATGCTACCGCCTTTAACCAACCTATTGGGTCTTGGAATGTGAGTAATGTGACTAATATGAATCAGATGTTTACAGGAGCGCAACTTTCTATTTCAAACTATGATACGCTACTAATAGGATGGTCTACAATAAGCCCAAATGAAACTCCATTAAAACCAAATGTGCCTTTTTGGGGGGGTAATTCTAAATATTGTAATGGTGCAACAGCCAGAGCTTCTATAATTAGCACCTATGGATGGACTATAACAGATGGTGGGCAAGATGCTATTTGTGTATTAGACACAGAAGATTTTGAAACAAATAACTTAAAGCTATACCCTAACCCTGTAGTAAATGTTTTAAATGTAAAAACTGAAAACAATCTAATTAATCAACCTTATACTATTATTGATGGTTTAGGAAGAGTGGTTTTAAATGGGAAACTAAATGAAGTTGATAGCACTATAAATGTAGAGCAATTATCAAAAGGTATTTATTATTTAAAGGTATCGGATAAGAACGCCAGTAAGTTTATAAAGGAGTAAATAACAATAGCTAACTAACAGTTACTAATAATAAAAAATTAACCAAATTACAATAATCGTACAAATTAATATAATAAAAAAACGCAACTACTTATAAATTAAGTATTTGCGTTTTTTTGTGATCGCGCCAGGATTCGAACCTGGGACCTACTCATTAGAAGTGAGTTGCTCTATCCAGCTGAGCTACGCAACCTAAATTTTTATGCATTTGACAACAAAATGTTGTCGGGGTGGCAGGATTCGAACCTGCGGCCTCCTGCTCCCAAAGCAGGCGCGATAACCGGGCTACGCTACACCCCGAAAAAAAGCGGAGAGACAGGGATTCGAACCCTGGCGACAGTTACCCGTCGACAGATTAGCAATCTGCTCCGTTACCACTCCGGCACCTCTCCTATTAATTCTGCAAAGAATTATCCTTTTTTGCGGTTGCAAATATAGGATAACATTCTTTTATTTCCAATTAAAAATGGGCATTATTTTTAAATTAAAAACAAACCTACTAAATATCAACATTATATATAAATAAATATCAAAATCTACATTTAAAAATCATATAATTGGGTCACGTGCAATGCTATAAAAAAGCAATAAATAGTTTAAAATTTGGTAAAATTTTGTTACTTTCGCAAAACTAAATTAATTAAAAATGAGCAAAAAAGTAGTTATTGTATCTGCTGTAAGAACTCCAATTGGAAGTTTTATGGGCGCATTATCAAGTGTACCTGCAACTAAACTAGGAGCAGCAGCCATTAAAGGTGCTTTAAATAAAATAAATTTAAATCCTTCTTTAGTTGATGAAGTTATAATGGGTAATGTGGTTCAGGCTGGTAACGGTCAGGCACCAGCACGTCAGGCTGCGTTATTTGCTGGATTATCTAATGAGGTAATTTGTACCACTATAAATAAAGTTTGTGCTTCTGGAATGAAAGCGGTAATGCAAGGCGCTCAAACTATTATGGCTGGAGATGCTGAAATTATTGTGGCTGGGGGTATGGAAAATATGAGTTTAATTCCTCATTATGCACATTTAAGAAATGGTGTTAAATTTGGACCTACAACTTTTGTTGATGGTATGCAAAAAGACGGTCTTATTGATGCTTACGATGGAAATGCTATGGGTGTTTCTGCAGATTTATGTGCTACAGAATATGCTATTTCTCGTGAAGAACAAGATAATTTTGCCATACAATCTTACACACGCTCCGCTAATGCATGGCAAGCTGGGAAATTTGATACCGAAATTGTTCCAGTTGAAGTGCCACAAAGAAAAGGAGATCCAATAATCGTCACTAAAGACGAAGAATATACAAATGTAAATTTAGACCGCATACCTACTCTAGCAGCAGTTTTTACAAAAGATGGTACTGTAACCGCAGCAAACGCTTCAACTATAAACGACGGCGCAGCTGCATTAATATTGATGAGTGAAGAAAAAGCAAATGAATTGGGTTTAAAACCCTTAGCATTCATAAAATCATACGCAGATGCGGCACAAGAACCTAAATGGTTTACAACAGCTCCAGCAAAAGCACTACCAAAAGCATTAGATAAAGCTGGAATATCAATTTCAGATGTTGACTTTTTTGAGTTTAATGAAGCTTTTTCAGTTGTAGGTTTGGCCAATGCTAAAATTTTAGGATTAGATAATGATAAAATTAATGTTAATGGCGGTGCGGTTTCATTAGGCCATCCTCTTGGATGTTCTGGAGCTAGAATTATTGTAACATTAATTAATATACTTGCACAAAACAATGCAAAAATAGGTGCGGCGGCTATTTGTAATGGTGGTGGTGGTGCCTCTGCAATTGTTATTGAAAGAGTATAAATAATAATTTAAAAATTGCTTTTAATTATCAATTATAACTAAATGTTTGGAATTTGTAATTTAGGAATTGTGCCCATACGAAGTGAAGCCAGCGACAAAAGCGAAATGGTTTCCCAATTGCTATTTGGTGATACTTTCAAAATTATTGAATCTACTTCTAAATGGACAAAAATTAAAACTGCTTTTGATGCTTACGAAGGCTGGATAGATGCTAAACAATTTCAAAAAATCACAGAAAATCAATATTTTATTTTAGAGAATTCGGAAGCCATTTTAAATGGAGAATTAATTGATTTTATCTCTTATGATACTAACCAACTCATGCCAATTCCTTTGGGTAGTGCCTTGAATTTTTTAGATGTTAATGAAATAAACACGTCTAATTTTCAATTTGAAGGTCTAAAAATATGTGGAGTTAAAGCTAAAGATAATATTTTAAAAACAGCTTACTTATACTTAAATGCACCCTATTTATGGGGCGGAAAAACACCTTTTGGAATTGACTGCTCTGGTTTTACTCAAATGGTTTATAAATTAAATGGTCATAAATTATTTAGAGATGCTTCGCAACAAGCTATTCAAGGAGAAGTTTTAAGTTTTATTGAAGAATGTGAACCAGGAGATTTAGCTTTTTTTGATAATGATGAAGGAAATATAATTCATGTTGGAATTATGATGGAAAACAATTACATCATTCACGCTTCAGGAAAAGTTAGAATTGACAGAATTGACCATTTAGGTATTTATAATGTAGATACCGGCAGGCATACTCACAAACTTAGAGTAATTAAGAAAGTGATTTAAAAATAGAATATAAAAAAGCCAGAAGTCGAATTCTGGCTTTTTTTTATATTAATCTATTCTAGTTAATTGCACCGCTTTTGTTTCTGAAATTTTTAGTGGAAACTTTTCTATTGTTACTGAACCTGGGTCTAAGCCAAATGCTCTCTCTTCAGATAAACCAAGTTTCTTTAACAAATTATAACCATCTAAAATTAGTTTTTCATAAAATGGTAAAGCGTTGTCATATGACATAAATTTTTCTATTAATACAAATCTAAAATCGCTAATTATTTTATGTTTATTTAAAGAAGTATATCTACTTGTCAAATCTATTTCGCCTCTTTTTTGCATGTCTTTTACAACTTGAGCAAACATTTTATTGAATTTTGGAGCGACTCTAAATCCTAATCTAAAATCGATACGAATAACATCATCATGAATAAATTCGCAAACCCTGTATTCCATTGTATAAGGCTCGTCAACTACATGTACGTGAGCAAACCAATAAATATCAGCACGCTTTGGACTATTATTAATAATAGAGTAAATAATTTTCGATTCAATTTCGTATCGGTTATCAGCACTTGTTAAGTATACTAAATTTGTAGCATATTTAGCAATAGATTCATCTCTACTCAAATCTTCTAAAACTGGTAAATATTTATCTAATTTTACAAATTCTACAAATCTATTTCTGATTTTTCTAGCAAAATACCAACATGTCATAACAGCAAATAATACAAATGCTATAATTAAAGTTATGTATCCGCCTTCTCCAAATTTATGTAAACAAGCATATAAAAACGATAATTCGATTATTAAATAGGTGATTACAATTATCCAAATAAGGGTCCTGTTATACCTTTTAAGTATCATATAAAAATTCAGCAAAGTAGTCGTCATTAACATGGTTAATACAATTGCCAAACCATATGCTGCTTCCATAGCAGCTGCTTTTTCAAAATATAGCACAATAAAAATACAGCCCGCCCAAAGTAACCAATTTAAAGAAGGAATATACAATTGTCCTCGTAATTCAGTTGGGTATTTAATTTTAACTTTTGGCCAAAAATTCAAACGAATGGCCTCATTAATTAAAGTAAACGATCCACTAATTAATGCTTGTGACGCAACAATTGCCGCTAAAGTTGCAATGGCAATTCCGAAAGGCAAAAACCATTGAGGCATCACCCCGTAAAAAGGATTTGTAATTCCAGCTTGTACTAAAGTCTGGCCATCATGTTGAAGTAACCAAGCGCCTTGACCCAAATAATTTAAAATCAAAGTTGCTTTTACAAAAATCCAACTAATTCGAATATTATCTTTTCCACAATGTCCTAAATCAGAATATAATGCCTCTGCTCCTGTTGTACATAAAAAAACAGCACCTAAATATAAATAACCGCCGTGTATTGAAAGAAGTTTATAGGCATAGTAAGGGTTTAAAGCAGATAAAATATCAACATTATTGATGGTTTGAATTAAACCTAAACCACCAAGCATTGCAAACCACACAAACATTACAGGTCCAAAAAATTTACCAATAAATTTAGTACCAAACTGTTGAATGGCAAATAACAATGTTAAAATAATTATTACAATGTACATTATATATTTTTCTTCAAAACTTGGGTACATTGTTTTAACTCCTTCTATTGCTGATGAAACAGAAATAGGTGGTGTAATTATTCCATCGGCTAAAAGCGTACATCCTCCAATTATGGCAGGAAACAGTAACCATTTAATTTTAGCTTTTCTAATTAAAGCATATAAAGAAAAAATTCCGCCTTCACCATTATTATCAGCTCGAAGTGTAAGAATAACGTATTTAATTGTGGTTTGAAGTGTTAATGTCCAAAAAATACATGAAATGGCTCCTTTTATGATATCTGAATCAATAGGATTTCTTCCAATAATTGCATTAAGAACATACAAAGGAGAAGTTCCAATATCTCCATAAATAATACCTAGCGTGACTAGTAAACCGGCTGCAGAAAGTTTGTGCAAGCCATGATGACCTTTTTCCATTTTTATTTTTATAAACGAACAACAAAATTACAAAAACAATATGTTTCACAATCTATTTTATGCAAAAATATTTACTAATTAAATTATACAGGAAGTATAAAAATTGCTTTTAAATTCTAATCAAATACTTATATTTGTAATCTTATTAAAATTTCGAAACATGCGTATTTCTTATAATTGGTTAAAACAATTTATTAAAATAGACTGGAAATCAGATGAAACTGCCGCTTTACTTACCGATTTAGGGTTGGAAGTAGAAGTTGTTGAAGCATTTGAAAGTATTACTGGCGGACTGAAAGGTATTGTTGTTGGGCATGTTTTAACATGTGAAAAGCATCCTGATGCCGATAAATTAAAAATTACTACCGTAGATTTAGGTGATGGAAATGCCCCAGTGCAAATAGTTTGTGGTGCCAATAATGTTGCGGCCGGGCAAAAAGTGCCCGTAGCGACAATTGGAACAAAATTATATGACAAAGACGGAAATACTTTTGAAATAAAAAAAGGTAAAATTAGAGGTCAAGAAAGCCATGGAATGATTTGTGCCGAAGACGAAATTGGTTTAGGAAATAGCCATGATGGAATTATGGTTTTAGCGGATGATTTAAAACCAGGAACTCCTGCTAGTAAAGTTTTTAACATTGAAGTAGATGAAGTTTTTGAAATTGGTTTAACACCAAATCGTGCCGATGCTATGAGTCATATGGGAGTAGCACGTGATTTAAAAGCAGGTTTATTACAATCAAACGTTACAACTGAATTTATTACACCATCCGTTAGTAAATTTAAGGTCGACAAAAGAACATTAAAAATAGATGTGACAGTTGAAGATACTAAACTGGCTCCTCGTTATGCTGGCGTAACGATTTCTGGAATTACCGTAAAACCTTCACCAATTTGGTTACAAAACCGATTAAAAGCTATCGGTCTGAATCCAAAAAACAATATTGTTGATGTTACAAATTATGTTTTACATGAATTGGGACAACCGTTACATGCTTTTGATGCCAATACAATTAGTGGCAATAAAATAATTGTTAAGACCGTTAGTGCAGACACAAAATTCTTAACTTTAGATGGCACAGAGCGTGCACTTCATGAAGATGATTTAATGATTTGTGACGAATCTGGTCCAATATGTATGGCTGGTGTTTTTGGTGGGGCACATTCTGGAGTAACTGAAACAACCACTAATATTTTCTTAGAAAGTGCGTATTTTAATCCAGTTTCGATTAGGAAAACTGCTAAACGTCACACTTTATCAACAGATGCTTCCTTCCGATTTGAAAGAGGTATTGATCCTGAAATAACAGTTTATGCTTTAAAACGTGCCGCTTTGTTAATTCAAGAAGTTGCAGGTGGCGAAATTACTTCTGATTTAATTGATATTTATCCAAAAAAGATAGAAGATTTTAATGTTTTCTTGTCTTTTGAAAAAGTAAATAATTTAATTGGAGAAGAATTAAAAAAAGAAACTATAAAAAATATATTAGCGTCTTTAGATATCAAAATCAATAGTATTTCCGATTCAGGTTTAGGTTTAAATATTCCACCATATCGTGTTGATGTGCAACGAGAAGTTGATGTTATTGAAGAAATTTTAAGAGTTTTTGGATACAACAACATAAAAATTCCAAATAAAATTAATGCATCGGTTTCAAACTCTTCAAGAACAGAAGAATTTAAAGTGCAAAATATAGTTGCTAATCAACTGTGTTCATTAGGATTTAATGAAATGATGGCAAATTCGTTAACAACTTCAAATTATGTTGCATATTCTGAACAGATACTTTCAGACGAAACGGTTACGATGTTAAATCCGTTGAGCAATGATTTATCTGTAATGCGCCAATCGATGTTATTTTCTGCTTTAGAAGCGGTTTCTTATAATATAAATAGAAGAAATTCAGATTTAAAATTATTTGAATTCGGAAAAACTTATCATTCTGTTGAAGGAAATTATAATGAAAGAAAGCATTTAACTTTAACAATGTCTGGAAATGCGACTTCAGAAAATTGGAATTTAGCTCAAAAAACAAGCGATTTCTTTTTGTTTAAAGGATACATTACTGCTATTTTATCAAAATTAAACATAGACACGAAAGTCAAAACAGTGACTGTATCGCACGATGTTTTTGCTGAAGGAATTGGGTTTGCAATTGGAAATGAAGTTATAGCCGAATTTGGTTCCATTAAAAAATCTGTTTTAAAACATTTCGATATCAAACAAGAAGTATTTTTTGGAGATATAAATTGGGACGCGATTCAAAAGTATGTTTCAAATAAAATAAAATTAGTTGATATTCCTAAATTTCCTGAAGTAAGAAGAGATTTGGCTTTATTAGTAAATCAATCCGTAACTTTTGAGCAGTTATATCAAGTAGCCAAACAAACAGAAAAAGTTTTATTAAAAAACATTAATTTATTTGATGTATACCAAGGAAAAAATTTACCAGAAGGAAAAAAATCGTATGCTTTGAGTTTTGTACTTCAAGATACTTCAAATACATTAACGGACGTTCAGATTGATACAATTATGAATAAATTACAACATACTTTTGAAACACAATTTGAAGCTGTTTTAAGATAAAATTGTTTTATTTGTCATTCTGAACTTGTTTCAGAATCTAAATAATTGAGAATCTGAAACAAGTTCAGATTGACAACTTCAAGTTTTGTATTTTATAAGTATTTTGTGAAACACTGTTCTTTCTCTGCGAAACTCTTTGTAAATAACTACTTTAAAAACCCTGCCGCTTTTATTTCTTTATGAATTTGAAGAATATTTTCAGGAATTTCTACATCTAAAATCCAGTTGATATCTAAACTATTGTAGTTTGCGGTTTTCAAAAGCATTTTATTAGAAGAAATATTTGCCCCTAGCTTTTTTAAATCTTCTTTAAAATCTATAAGAAAATCTTCGTGAAGCGAATTTATTAATAGTAATATTTTAAAAGCACGCACAATTACATAATTATAAAACTTTATCGATTTTTGAGGTTTAGAATGAGTTAATGAAAAGGCATTTTGCTCTATGACTTCATTTAACATTTGTAAATTTAGACTGATTTCTCCAAATTTATCTTTCGTAATTTTTACATGATGCGATATTTTTCCACTGATGCGTCGCATTTCTATTGCTATATAATCTAACGAATGAAAATTTTCAGAAAATCGTTTGATATCATTTGAAATTATAGTTTCCATATTTCGGCGTTTGTCTTCAATAGAATTAGTGTCTACTAATTCGAAATGAAGTTTTTCTGCCAAATCCATATCTCTTCGCAGCAACCTAAATATAAGTTTGTCTTTTTCTTTTTCAGGCAATTCTTGAAGTGCTTTTTTGAATTCGATATCTTTAAACATATTTGTTTTCTATAAGTTGCTAAATTAAATAAAAAAATCCCAACCATTTCTGATTGGGATTAAGTATTTATAAAAAATTAGAAAATTATTTTTTCTCTGATTTTTCCATTTTTGCTTTTAATTCCATTAATGCATCGATATCTCCTAAAGTAGATTTTTCTGCATTATTTGAAGATGAAGCTACATTATTATTACTAGATTCGTTAGAAGCCGATTTGAAGTTTTTCTCTTCTTCTTCTCTAAAAGTAGCAGTATGTGAGGCAACAATTCTTTTGAATTCTTTGTTAAATTCGATAACTTTAAATTCAATTGAATCACCTTTTTTCAATTTTTTACCATCTTCTTTTTCTAAATATCGTGTTGGAACAAATCCTTGCACATCTTCAGAAAATTCTACTGTAGCACCTTTATCAACAATTTCAGAAACAGTACCAGTGTGAACTGTACCAACTGCATAAGCAACTTCATGTTTGTCCCAAGGATTATCTAAAGTTTGTTTATGACCTAAAGATAATTTACGAGCATCAACATCTAATTCTAAAACTACAACATCTAAGTTATCACCAACATTAACAAATTCTGATGGATGTTTGATTTTTTTAGTCCAAGATAAATCAGAAATATATACTAAACCATCAATTCCTTCTTCTAATTCTAAGAAAATTCCGAAGTTAGTAAAGTTTCTAACAATTCCTGTATGACGAGAACCAACTGGGTATTTTTCAGTAATTCCTGTCCATGGATCTTGAGTCATTTGTTTGATACCTAATGACATTTTTCTATCATCTCTGTCTAAAGTTAAGATAACTGCATCTACAATATCACCAACTTTAACGAAATCTTGAGCAGAACGTAAATGCGTAGACCAAGACATTTCAGATACGTGAATTAATCCTTCAACGCCTTCAGCTACTTCAATGAAAGCACCATAATCAGCTAAAACAACTACTTTACCTTTAACTTTATCGCCAATATTTAATTCAGCTGATAATGCATCCCATGGATGCGCATTTAATTGTTTTAAACCTAATTGAATTCTTGTTTTCTCATCATCGAAATCTAAGATTACAACATTTAATTTTTGGTCTAATTCTAATACTTCGCTTGGATGATTGATACGAGACCAAGATAAATCTGTAATGTGGATTAATCCATCTACACCACCTAAGTCAATGAACACCCCATAAGAAGTAATGTTTTTAACCACACCTTCTAATACTTGTCCTTTTTCTAATTGACCGATGATTTCTTTTTTCTGAATTTCGATATCCGCTTCAATAAGCGCTTTATGAGAAACTACAACGTTTTTAAATTCGTGATTAATTTTCACAACTTTAAATTCCATAGTTTTATTTACATATTGATCGTAATCACGGATTGGTTTCACATCAATTTGCGAACCTGGTAAGAAAGCTTCAATACCAAATACGTCAACAATCATTCCACCTTTAGTTCTACATTTCACAAAACCGTTAACAATTTCTCCAGTTTCGTTAGCAGAAATAACTCTATCCCATGCTTTAATTGTTCTTGCTTTTTTGTGAGACAATACCAATTGACCTGTTTTATCCTCACGGATGTCAATTAATACTTCTACTTTGTCACCCACTTTTAAAGATGGGTTGTAACGGAATTCGTTTAAAGAAATAACCCCTTCAGATTTGGCGTTAATGTCAACAATAACATCTCTGTCGGTAATTCTTACAACTACTCCATCTACTACTTCTTCATCAGAAGTTGAGATAAATGTTTTTGATACTAAATCTTCAAATTCTTGAAGGTTACTTGCGTCAATAGGTTCAATTCCTTCAGCATAATTATGCCAGTTGAAATCTGCTAAAAACGAATCTTGTTCTTTGTTTAATTCAGACATGCGTTTATTATTTTGTATGCTGTGTTTTTTGAGTTTATTTCATGCAGATTAAAACAACAACAGTGTTTTACTTAAATATTTAATTACCAATTGAAAACTCTACTCTGCCAAAAGGTGTGCAAAGATAATGCTTTTTTGGAAAATACAAATGTTTTACAGTAAAAAAACTAGAAAATCAGAACAGAATTCCCAAAGAAAGTTGCACAACAGTATTTTTATTTTCTGTGTCGGGTTTCAGTTCTGTCAATCCAACGCCATATCTGGCTTGTGCAAATATGGAATTTGTAATTTTTAATCCCAAACCCGCATTTGCTGTAAAATCAAAAGTATTGGATTTTTGAACATCAAAATTATTTTTTTCACTTAATAAAAAACCCACTTGAGGTCCCATTTCTAATGAAATACTTTTAGAAAGATGAATTTGCAGCATTACAGGAAGATTAATATAACCTAATTCATTTTTATAATCAGAAAGAGCTGTTTCATATGAAGCGCCTTGTGTTGAATAAAGTAATTCCGGTTGAATTGAAAGTCCTTTTGAAATACCTATTTTAGCAACTAAACCCGCATGATAATTTACAATAGGACTTGTTTTTAAATTGGAACCTGTTACATTAGCATAGTTAGCACCTGCCTTTATACCAAGTTGAACACTCTGTGAATAGCTTATTTGTATAAATAACAAAACAGCAAAACAATTTTTAATGATTTTTTTCATATTAATTAAATTAGTCTATTATTAAATTTTTACTTTTTACTTGGTTCTTGTGAAATTTCATGCACCAATTCCATTACTAATTCAAATTGTTCATTTTTTGTTAGGTTAGAGTTGTCAATTTCAATGGCATCTTCAGCTTTTACTAATGGAGAATCATCTCTATGTGTATCAATATAATCACGCTCTTGCACGTTTTGTAGTACTTCTTCAAACGTGACTTTTTGGCCTTTTTCAATTAGTTCTTCAAAACGGCGTTGGGCTTTGGTTTGTGGACTGGCTGCCATAAATAATTTCAAATCTGCATCAGGAAAAACAACCGTTCCAATATCTCTGCCATCCATAACAATTCCTTTATTTTCTCCCATTTGTTGTTGTTGCTCTACTAATTTGGATCGAACCTGAGATATTTCTGCGATTTTACTTACCAAACGTGAGACTTCAATGTTTCGAATGGGAGTTTCAATATTTTCATTATTTAAATACATTTCTGCAAAACCCAATTTTTCGTTAAATCGAAATTGCAATGAAACATTAGTTAAATTTTTAATTAATCCGTCTGCATCTAGATGCGTTTCAGAAACAAAATTATGTTTCATAGCAAAATAGGTTACTGCGCGATACATTGCGCCAGTATCTACATAGATATAGCCCAATTGGTTAGCAACTTGTTTAGCTAAAGTACTTTTTCCTGTTGACGAAAATCCGTCTATTGCTATGGTGATTTTTTTCATATTATAAACATTTGTTTACCTTTTACCAAAACCTTAAATCCAATTAATCCAAATTCATCATTAAACCAAAAATACTTGTATTCGCAGCAATAGTATAACGAGAATGTGAAAATTCAAATCGTACTTTATTAAATCGCAAACTAAAACCAGCGGAAATTCCAGAAAAATTTCTTTGATCAATAATATTTAATTCTTGTCCTCTTCTAAAATTATATCCTAATCTAATGTTAAATGCTTTTTCTGGAAATAACTCTGCTCCTATTATTACATGACGCAAAGCATTATTAAAAAACGATACTTTTTCGTCTTCAGAAGAACCATCTAAACTGCTTTTTGCTCTGTTTGGATTTGAAAATGCAATATTCCATTGTTGTAAATTCTCAAAAGTTAGGTGCCATCTAATTGGAACATTTTCAACTAATTGAGAAATTCCAGCTGTAATTTCAAAGGGCAATTTTTCTCTTGTGGTTTCGTATGGTTTAATTTGATAACCAATATTTCTGAATGAGACACCGTAATTAACATCGTTAGTTGTATCAATGTATAATAAACCAATATCAGTGGCCACGCCAAATGAATTATAGGTTTCTAAAGCGGATGTAATTAATTTCACATTAGTTCCTGCATAAAAATTCGTCCATGGTAGATTATAAGAATATCCAAAAGATAAAGCACCTTCTGATCCTGTAAAACTGTTAGTTGAATTTCCTATTTCATCATAACCATCAAAATTCCCGTAGTTAACATAATTGGCGCCAATATGAAAAGTTTGCACATGTCTGTCCCATGTATATGCGTAACTTGCAGTACCATAGGTAACTTCACCAAAATAATTACTATAACTTGTAGCCAATTGATTGTGCATCTTGGTATTTATGGTAGCAGGGTTAAAAATGGCTTGATTTACATCATAATCAACAATTGTGACGGTTTTTCCACCTAAAGCCGCTTGTCTTGGCGATTGCACTAAATTTAAAAACTGATACACCGATTGCCCTCCTACTTGTGCATAAATAGGTAAAGCAAAGACAAAAAATAGTGGTAAAAGTTTTCTAAGCATTTTTATGTTATTCTGTAATAACGCAGATGCGAAGATAAAATTATATATTAGAATGCGAAAATTTAGTTTTATTTGTTTTTGAATTGTCAATTACAGGACTTATTTCGCAGGTAAAAATTTTATTGAAACTGAATTGGTACAATAACGTTGTCCGGTTGTTTCTTTTGGTCCGTCATCAAAAACATGACCTAAATGTCCACCGCATTTGGTACATATAACTTCGGTACGAATCATTCCATAAGAAGCATCTTTATGATATATAGTCGAACCTTTTATAGCTTCATCAAAAGAAGGCCATCCACAATGAGAATCAAATTTAGTATCCGATGTAAACAATGGATTTTCACAAGCCGCACACACATAAATTCCTTTTTCAAAATGTTTATCATATTCACCTGTATATGGTCTTTCCGTTCCTTTTTCTCTTAAAACTGCATATTCTTCTGGCGAAAGTTGCACTTTCCATTCTGCATCTGTTTTTACGATTTTAAAATCCATAGTGTCTTTTTTAGTTTGTTTTGCAATTTCTTTATTTATTTTATCTGAAGCTTTTTTAATCTCAGCATCCTTAGTTTGACTATTGCAGGAGATAAAACTGAACGCTAGTATGATAATACATATATTTTTCATGATTTTTTAATTTTTATAAAATTACAAAAAAGTTATACTCGTGATTTAAAAATAATAAATTTTAAGGAATTTATAACTTTTGTCAATCTAAATTCAAAAAATAAGAAATAAAAAAACCAGAACTGAATTCTGGTTTTATAAAATTTTATTACTATTTTACTTGATGTATAATGTTTTTATTCTTTCTATTGGTCCACCACATTTCACTTCATGACAACTTATACAAGCGTCAACCATGGTATTAAAACTATTTTTGGTGTTTTTGGAACCATATATTTCAGATTGTGTTTTTAAGAAAAATCCCGTTTTGGTATTAAAAAAATCATCCCTTTCTTTTCCTTTTGTCATTGTTGCTACTGAAATATTCAAAAAATATTTAGGCAATTCACCTAATGAGTCATCTTTGATTATTTTTTCACGAAGTTGTTTATTATGAACATACATTTGTTCCATTAAAATAGCCATTTCGGAAGCTTTATACATTTGTAAATCTTCTTTTGGTTTTTCGCATTTTGGGTTTTGATCTTCAGTTTTATTTTGATTACAACTCAAAAATAAAACGGAAAATATAACTAAAATATATTTCATTACTTAGAAATTAAAACGCCGTGGGCTAAGAATTTATACTCTGTTTTAGGCTCTGTAATTGCAGCAATTTCTTTTTGAGATTTACCTTCATCTTCTGCGTAATGTTTTAATTCTGTAACAGAAGTTTCTTCTACAAATGCTTTTCCTTCAATAATAGTGTTTCTTTTTTGAGCATTCATGGGTACAAAAAAGCCATAATCTTTAAACTTTACAAATGCGGTTTTTTCACTTCCTAAATCTAAAGTCATCCAACATCCTTTGTTTTGGCAAATTTCATTAATTTTTGAGCTTACTTTGACTGCTAGTGTATCTCCTTTTTTTAATGATTTATATTTTTCTAACAAAATCTCTTTAGAAATAGTGTTTTCTAATATAATTTTTTCACCAAACGATGCATATTCAGTTTTAGATGCTATTTTGGATTCCTTTTTATTGCAGGAAATAGCTATTAAAAAAACGGTTAAAATTAGTAGTGATCTCTTCATAGTACTTGATTTGTTAAGTGAAATAAAAAACAAAATTAATCAATATTACTTCACTTTGTTAATAATTATTCGAAAAATGAATCTTCAGGAATAATTTATTTAATAAATTTGTAAAAATTTTGGGAAACCAATATATTAAGAAATATAATGAGTAGCATTACAAACGATATTAAAATCATTAAAAATGAAACTTCAAAAATTAATGAAGTTGACTTTGAAAACTTAACTTTCGGAAATACATTTACAGATCATATGTTAATTTGTGATTTTAAAAATGGCGTTTGGGAACAACCTATTATTAAAGTATACGAACCTTTTACAATTGATCCGTCTGCCAAAGTTTTTCATTACGGACAAGCTATTTTTGAAGGCATGAAGGCTTTTAAAGATGCAGATAATGATGTTTGGTTGTTTCGCCCAGATGAAAATCATACGCGATTTAACAAAAGTGCTATTCGTATGGCAATGCCAGAAATTCCAAAAGAAATTTTTATCGACGGATTAAAACAATTACTGGATTTAGATAGAGATTGGGTGAAATTCGGAAAGGGAAATTCGTTGTACATTAGACCATTTATGATAGCTATTGGAAGCGGTGTAATTGCACAACCGTCTTCACAATACCGTTTTATGATTATTTTATCGCCTGCTAAATCCTATTATTCTGGAGAAGTAAAAGTAATTATTGCTGAACATTACAGCCGTGCGGCAAATGGAGGGATTGGTGCTGCAAAAGCTGCTGGAAATTATTCAGCACAATTTTATCCCACAAAATTAGCAAACGATTTAGGATTTCAACAAATTATTTGGACTGACGACGCTACACACTCAAAATTAGAAGAAGCAGGAACGATGAATGTATTCTTCAGAATTGGAGATACTTTATTAACCGCACCAACTTCTGAAAGAATTTTAGATGGTGTAACAAGAAAATCTGTTTTGGATATTGCAAAAAGAGATAATATAACCACAGAGGTTCGTGCAGTTTTAGTGGACGAATTAGTTGCTGCTGCAAAAAATAGCACCCTAAAAGAAATTTTTGGCGCGGGAACAGCTGCTGTTATTAATCCAATTGTTGGTTTCTCTTATAAAGACGAATATTTTGAATTACCTAAATTAGAAAATTCATTAGCTTTAAGTTTAAAAGAAAAATTAAATAATATCCAGTATAAATTAGCAGAAGACACATTTGGTTGGACGGTTAAAGTATAATTTAATAAATCGCCATAAAAAAAGCAATTAGAAATCTAATTGCTTTTTTTATATCTAGAAGTTTCAAAAAGAAATTAATCTTCTTCAATTTGTACTGCTTTACTATAAACACGCCATTTTTCAATGCAAGATGAAATTTCCTCGGGTATTTCACTTGTAAAACGTAAGAACTCACCAGTTGAAGGATGTTTAAAACCCAAAGTCCTGGCATGAAGTGCTTGTCTGGGCAAAGTTTTGAAACAATTATCTATAAATTGTTTGTATTTAGTAAATGTAGTTCCTTTTAAAATTTTATCGCCACCATAACGTTCATCATTAAAAAGCGTGTGTCCAATATATTTCATGTGTACTCGAATTTGATGCGTTCTGCCTGTTTCTAATTGGCAAGAAACTACGGTAACATATCCAAATCGTTCCAAAACTTTAAAATGCGTAATAGCAGGTTTTCCTTGATCGCCTTCAGGATATACATGCATTTGCATTCTATTTATGGGATGACGGTCTATATTCCCTTCAATAGTACCTTCATCTTCTTCAATATTTCCCCAAACTATAGCATAATATTCACGTTCTGACGTTTTTGCAGCAAACTGTTTGGTTAAATACAACATGGCTTCTTCTGTTTTTGCTACTACTAAAAGTCCTGAAGTGTCTTTGTCAATTCGGTGAACCAATCCAGGCCTTTCACTGCTATTCATTGGTAAATTATCAAAATGATACGCCAAAGCATTAACCAAAGTCCCAGAATAATTTCCATGTCCGGGATGCACAACCATTCCTGCGGATTTGTTTACAACAATAACTTGATCGTCTTCATAAACAATATCAATTGGAATATTTTCACCTTTTAATAAATGTTCATATGGAGGATGCTCCAACATCACTCTAACTATATCGTCTGGTTTTACTTTATAATTGGATTTTACAGCAATGTCATTTACAAAAATGGTTCCAGCATCAGCTGCTTTTTGAATTTTACTTCTTGTGGTATTTTCAATGCTGTTTATCAAAAATTTATCAATTCGTAAAGGTTGTTGGCCTTTTGCTATTTCAAAACGATGGTGTTCAAATAAATCTTCATCGGGCGTTTCATTTTCATCTATAAATTCTTGCATTATTTTGTAGTATCAATTTCTATATTTTGTAAAGAATCCAAGTCTTCATCAGTAAATATGTCTTTTCCATCACCTAAAACAAAATCAATTTTAGAGTTCTTCATTAGCTTATCTCCAGCTTTTAGTTGTTTTCCTTTATAAGAAACTTCTAATACAATATCTTTAGCTAAATCTGGCACATATTTTAATTCGCCTTCTACTAAACCTAAAACTCTTAAAGCGTTTGCTGCTTGACGAAATGTTTTGTTTTTTAAATCTGGAAAAGTTACCATAGCATAACCACCAGCATTTAGCTTTACGTAAATTTTACGGCCGTTTTTTACGTTAGAACCAGCTATTGGATCTTGTTCTACTATTGTATAAGGTGGAAATTCTGGTTTAAATTCAACAGTATCTAATAAGAAAACTTCCAAACCTTCCTCATCAAGTTTTTCTTCGGCAATTTCTAATTTCATTTTAGATAAATTAGGCACCTTAATTTCTTCTCCATGATTTGTACTGAAATCTAAAAACTTCACAAACGCTACTAAAAATAGGATAACAATTACTAATGCCAAAAATAAATTTTTGAAAAATGTGGAACTCGTTAAAAACTTTCTTAAACTCATTGAAATATATTTTCGCAAATATAAGAAAAGTAAAACATTTTATGATATTTTTGTATAAAACAGAAATAAATATTTTTTTATGAACATAGCAGTTGTAATGGGCGGATATTCAGACGAATCTGTAATTTCTTTAAGAAGTGGACAACTTATTTTAACCCATTTAAACAAAGATAAATATCAAGTTTTTGAGGTTCACATATTAAATGAAGGTTGGTATGTGAAAATAGATGAACAAAAACTTCCAATTAACCGTGCCGATTTTTCATTTGAACACAATGGAATTTCTGTAAAATTTGATGTGGCTGTGAACACTATTCATGGAACTCCAGGAGAAGATGGTCATTTACAATCCTATTGGGAATTGATTGATTTACCTTATACTGGTTGCGGTTTTTACCAAAGTGCGCTTACTTTTAGCAAAAGAGATACGCTTTCTGTTTTAGGAAAATTTGATATTCCAAAAGCCAATTCAGTTTATATTACAAAAGGCCAAGAAATAGATGGTGCAAAAATTGCTAAAAAACTAGGTTTTCCATTTTTCGTAAAACCCAATCAGTCTGGCAGTAGTTTAGGAATCTCAATGGTAAAAGAATTATCAGAATTTGATAAAGCGTTAGCATTTGCATTTGCGGAAGACAAAGATATTTTAATTGAATCTCAATTAAAAGGAATCGAAATTTCGGTTGGTGTAATGAAATTGAATGGAAATACAAAAGTATTAGGAATAACAGAAATTGTTTCTGGAAATGATTTTTTCGATTATGAAGCCAAATATTTAGGCAAATCTGAAGAAATTACTCCTGCCCGACTTACTAAAGAAGTTTCGGAATTAGTAGAAAAATCTGCAGCAAAAATATACGAAGCACTTGGAATGCAAGGATTTTCTCGCATCGATTTTATTGTAATGAATGACATTCCTCATTTTATTGAAATTAATACCAATCCGGGATTGAGTCCACAAAGTATATTTCCGCAGCAAGCAGCTTATGCCAATTTGAATTTTTCAGATTTATTAGAAAACGAAATCAAATTGGCTTTAGAAAGAAAGCCAATTTGGAAGAAATAAACAAAATATTCGAATTGAATCAAATATTTTAAAATATTTATTATGAAAAAAGCAATTTTCCCAGGTTCGTTTGATCCAATTACAAACGGACATTATGATATTATTAAACGTGGCATTTCTTTATTTGATGAAGTAATCGTCGCCATTGGAATAAACGCAGACAAAAAATACATGTTTACTTTAGAAGACAGAAAACGCTTTATCGAAGAAGCATTTAAAGACGAACCAAAAGTAAAAGTTATCACGTATTCTGGTTTAACAATCGATTTGTGTAAAGAAGAAAAAGCCCAATTTATATTACGTGGATTACGTAACCCTGCCGATTTTGAATTTGAAAAAGCCATTGCTCATACGAACAGACGATTATCTAAAATTGAAACCGTATTTTTATTAACAGCTGCAAAAACGTCTTATATTTCTTCAAGTATTGTGCGTGATGTAATAAGAAATGGCGGCGACGCTTCTCCATTTGTACCAGATTCAGTTGTTTGTAAAATATAAATTAAAAAAAGGTCATTACTAAAATAACTAATTTTGTCATTCCGAATTTATTTCGGAATCTATAAATATTTGAAAATAAAAATTTAAAGAAACTGAAACGAGTTCAGTTTGACAACAATAAAATTTTTAAGACTTACTACTTAATTTAATCTTCTAATGCATTTTTGACAACGTCTCGGGCAACTTCAATTTTATATTTTTTGCCTTTCATTTTTTCATCCTTAATATTTTGTAGCAATGGTACTACTTTAGCATATTTTACTGCGGCAAACGAAACAAAATCTTTGACTTCAATTAAACCTAAATCGCCTTTTTCTAACTTTCCTTTTTGAGAAAAGAAACCTAAAATATCAACTTTATTTAATTTGTTTTTCTTGCCACCACTAATGTAAATGGTTTTAAATTCTGGTGGTTTCGGAATGACACTATAATTTGATACATCAATTTTCTTCATATCGTAATCAATATAATCCATTTTTTTCTCACTTTCGTGAATGATAATATATGCGGTTCCAGATGCCATCATACGAGCGGTACGACCATTTCTATGCGTAAACTCATCTACTTTTGAAGGCAAATGATAATGAATTACATTTTTCATTTCCGGAATATCCAAACCACGCGCTCCTAAATCGGTTGTAATTAAATACGAAATACTTCCATTTCTAAACTGAATTAACGCTCTTTCACGTTCTTCTTGTTCTAATCCACCATGATAAAATACTGAGAAAATGCCTTTATCATTCAAATAATCGCTAATTCTTTCAACTGCTTCCCGATGATTACAGAAAATAATAGCATTCTGAGATTTTAACGAACAAATTAAATGAAATAAGGAGTTGACCTTATCTTTCTCTTTAGAAATTACCAATTTAAAATCTAAATTAGTTTCTGTTTTTTTCTTATCAATGTAATTTAAAACGTTTGGGTTTTCAATTCTGGTATATTTTGGGACTTCAACACCATCTGTTGCAGAGACTAAAATTCTTTTTTCTAAATTGTTTAATTTCCCAATAATGAAACGCATTTCTTCATGAAAACCCAATTGTAATGATTTATCAAATTCATCTAAAACTAAGGTTTTTATGTATTTTGGATCAAACGTTTCTCTTTCTAAATGGTCTGCTAATCTTCCAGGAGTTCCAATCAAAACAGCTGGTGGGTTACTTAAATTTTTAATTTCTGTTTCAATAGAATGGCCGCCATAACAAATATTGACTTTGAAAGTAGTGGCCATTTTTTTCCAAACTTGTTCAATTTGTAATCCCAATTCTCGTGAAGGTACTATAATCATACATTGTACTCTATTATTGTCTTCTTCTAAAAGTTGAAAAATCGGCAATAAAAAAGCTAGTGTTTTACCTGAACCCGTTGGTGAAAGCAGCACCACATCAGAATCAATTAAAATTGAAGTTTCAGCAGCTACCTGCATTTTATTTAAACTTTCGATACCTAAATTCAAAAGTATATTGTTGGAATGTAAATTTTTATTCATGCTACAAAGGTAGTTTTTAATTTGCCAATGTTCAATTATATATTATGTAAGTATGGAAATTGAAATTGCCATTTATAATTCTTACTTTTGGAATTCAAAAATTCAATTATGCGTTTTATTCTTTTCTTAATATTTACTTCGTTATCAGTAAATGCTCAAAATAACTCGTTAACCCCTTTTGAAAAAGGAAACAAAAACCAATCTACTACTTATGAAGATTGTATTTCTTTTTATCAATCGTTAGCTACCAATTCAGACAAAATTGAAATGAAAACCATGGGTTTAACAGACAGTGGAAAACCTTTACATATTATAATTTTTTCTGAAAATAACGATTTTACTTTTACTCAAAACAAAGCCGTTTTATTAATCAATAACGGAATTCATCCTGGAGAACCAGACGGAATTGATGCGACTATGATGTTAATGCGAGATTTGGCAAATGCAAAAATAAAAGTTCCTAAAAATACCCTTGTTGTGGCTATTCCAGTATATAACATTGATGGCATGTTGAATAGAAATTCGTTTTCCAGAGCCAATCAAAATGGACCTGAAGCCTACGGATTTAGAGGAAATGGTAGAAATTACGATTTAAATAGAGATTTTATAAAATCGGACACTCGAAATTCTAGAAGTTTTCAAGCACTTTTTCATACCGTAAATCCTGATGTTTTTTTAGATAATCACGTTTCAAATGGCGCAGATTATCAATATACGTTTACTTGTATTGCTACACAACACGAACGTTTAGGCGAGAAATTGGGTAATTTTTTCAAAAAGGAAATGTATCCAGAAATGGTAAACGATATGCAAAAAAAGAAAATTGACGTCATTCCGTATGTCAACATTCACGGTGCAAAACCTGATTTAGGCTACGAACAATTTACAGATACGCCTCGTTATGCTACTGGTTACACTACATTATTTAATACTCTGGGATTTGTTCCTGAAACGCATATGTTGAAACCTTACAAAGACCGTGTGAAAACGACTTATGAATTTATGGTTACAGCAATTAATTATACCGATGCGAATTGGAAAAAAATAAAACAAGTAAGAAAAGAGAATTTAGAAGATTACAAAGCAGGAAAACAATATCCATTAAGTTGGGCAATCGACTCTACAAAGGTTTCTTACATGGATTTTAAAGGCTATGAAGCCGGTTACAAACCGAGTGAAATCTCTGGCAAAGACAGATTGTTTTATGATAGAAATAAACCTTTTACAAAGAAAATACCGTTTTATGGAAATTACAAACCAACAAAATTCGTAACTATTCCGAAGATTTATATTGTGCCTCAAAGTCAGTGGCAAATAATTGAGTTATTGAAATTGAATAACATAGAAATGACTAAAATTTCTCAAAATGAAATACTTGAAGTAGAAATCTATAAAATTGACAGCTATCAAACAGGAAAAAATCCGTACGAAGGGCATTACGGGCATTATAATACAACTGTTACCAAAAATATAGAGAAAATGGAATTTAGAGCAGGCGATTATAAAATTTCAACCAATCAGTTAGGTATAAAATATTTATTAGAAACTTTAGAACCAGAAGCTGTTGATTCTTATTTTAATTGGAATTTCTTTGATACGATTTTACAACAAAAAGAAGGCTATTCCAGTTACGTTTTTGAAGATGCTGCGAAACAAATTTTAGATGAAAACCCAACTTTAAAACAAGAATTCGAAACTAAAAAACAAAAAGATAAAGCTTTCGCAGAAAACGGTGGAGATCAATTGAATTGGGTATACAAACATTCCAAATACTTTGAAAAAGAGTTTATGAGATATCCTGTTTATAGAATAAATTAATAATTAGCCAATTTGCTGTAAAATTACTCTAATTGGAATATTAACTTATTTTCCAATTGATACATTAGTATTTTCACTTTCAAACAACAACTTAATATTCTCGTATGAATTACCTAGAGCTGCTTCAATTTCTGAAGGTTTCAACCAAACAGCTTTAGAAATGCCTTCTTTTTCTTGCGGACAAGTTACTCCTGAAAAATTAGTTTTCATTTTAAACCAATAGGTGATTTTTAGCTTAAAAATTCCGTTACGTTTAAATACATGATAGGTTTTTTGTAATTTTTCTGTAATATTTAATCCTGAAACACCTGTTTCCTCTTCTACTTCTCTAATTGCTGCATCTTCTATGGTTTCGTCTTTTTCAATTCCGCCTTTTGGCAGATCCCATTTACCATTTCTAAAAATGAACAAAACTTCGCCATTGGCATTAAAAACCAAACCACCTCCTGCTTTAGCCACAGGAATTTTAGATTTCAAAGTCTTCATAATTAACTTTTCATCTGAGTGGTACAAATAGGCACTTTGTATTTTATTCAAAAATAATTCTGAGATTACTTTTGGAATATTTACCGTTTCTAACAGATAAATTTTGAAATTTGTTTCCTTTTCAATTTTATTTGTCAAAAAAAGTGGTTTCTCGTTTACAAAAACTTTATACATTTGCAATATGATATTTAATAACAACACAGCACAACAAACAGCCGAATTGCTTTTACAAATAAACGCAATTAAATTAGAAACAAAAAATCATTTTACATGGGCTTCTGGCTGGAAAAGTCCAATTTATTGTGACAACCGCGTAATTCTTTCGTTTCCAGCGGTTAGAAATTATATTAGAGATGAATTTGTAAAGCAAATTGAAGCCAAATTTGGTCGTCCAGATGTAATTGCTGGTGTAGCAACTGGTGCAATTGGGATTGGAATCTTAGTAGCAGAAGTTATGGGATTGCCTTTTGTTTATGTTCGTCCAGAAGCAAAAAAGCACGGTAGACAAAATCAGGTAGAAGGTTTTTTGCAAAAAGGTCAGACCGTAATTGTCGTAGAAGATTTAATTTCAACTGGCGGAAGCAGCTTAATGGCTGTTGAAGCATTACGCAATGAAGGCGCTAATGTAAAAGGAATGGCGGCTATTTTTACTTATGGTTTTCCTATTTCAGAAGAAAAAATTGCAGCAGCAAAATTAGACGTATATACATTAAGTAATTACGAAAACTTAATTGAAAAAGCGGTTGAGAAAAAATATGTTTCAGAAGAAGAATTAGAAACACTACAATCTTGGAATAGTAATCCCAGTGAATGGGGAAAATAGTTTTTAGAATGTTAGATTTTTAGACAAATTAGAAAATTAGACATAAAAAAAAGCAAATTCATTTGAATTTGCTTTTTTTTAGATTAAATATTTGTCAATCTGAACTTGTTTCAGATTCTGATCTGTATAATTAAGATTCTGAAACAAGTTCAGAATGACAAAGCAAAGTTACACCAACTGAATACCTTCGTTATTAATATCAATCAATTTTTGTTTATATAAACTTCCGATGGCTTTTTTGAATGTTTTTTTACTCATTTTTAAAATTGATTTTATTTCTTCTGGATGACTGTTGTCATTCAATCTAAGCACACCATCATTTTGTTTTAACGCTTCTAAAACTTGTTGTGAAGAATCATCAATGGCTTCAAAGCCTTGTTTTTGGAAGGAAACGTCAATTTTTCCATCAGGGCGAATGGTTTTAATGTAACCTTTGGTTTTATATCCTGGAGAAACCGTTTCAAAAACTTCATTTTGATAGGCTAATCCTCTAAATTTTCCATTGATAATTACGTTAATTCCAATTTCTGTAATATGGGAAACCATTAAATCGACTTCTTGTCCCACTTCAACATCTAAAGGCTCTTTGTCTAAAAACTGGTTGATTTTACTTGATGCCGCTAACCTACCTGTTTGTTTGTCTAAATACATCGTTACAATATAACGTTTGTCTTTTTCCATTTGTCGAGCTTGTTCTTTAAAAGGAACAAACAAATCTTTTTCCATTCCCCAATTTAAAAAGGCACCAAATTTATTGATGTAATTTACTTTTAAAACGGCAAACGAATTTAATGTAATAAGTGGTTTTAAAGTGGTTGCCACCGGACGCTCTTCGTGATCTAAATATACAAAAACAGTTAAGTCGTCGCCTATTGCAAAATCGTTTGGAACATATTTATTTGGTAATAAAACATCGTCGGTTTCATTTACTAAAAACAAACCTACTTTTGTTTCTCTATCTATTTTTAATGTGTGATACACACCTATTTGCAACATATTATGGTTTTATTATTAAAAGTGATGGTGTGTTATTTAACCATACACTTTCTGTATCTATTAGTTTTTTCCAACTATCGATACTCATGATTAATAAATCTTGTTCTTTCAAGAAATCTTTTTCTAATTTTGAAGAATGAATCACTTTCACATTTTCGTGAATAATTTTATTTTTCTCATTTACAATATCATATGTATCAAAAATTGATATCTTAGCATGTGAATTCTTTTTCAATAGTTTTACGTAATTCAATAAAAATTGATCTTCATTATTAAACAAAATCACAGAAATATTTTCTGTTTGAGTTAGCTCTTTATCTACAAAAATTCCTAAAGGCACTTCTGTTTTATTGATAATGGCTTGGGTTTTATCATCAAAATAATTGACTTCAAAAAGTTTTTCTTTTCCTGTAAAAGTGTTTAATAAATTTTCAGGATTTATAATTTTGGAGGTAATTCCTAATACTTTTCCTAAAAGTGTTCCTTCAAATATAGATGAACCAATATTAATCAACACTAAATTAAATTCACCTTTATTACTCACTTCTACAATATCTGAATCGATATCTCGTGAGGCTTTAAAAAGCGTTTGAATATTTCGATTTAACTTAGTTGCTTCTTTTAAAATTGGTTTAAAACTTTCTCGTTCATATTCTTCAATTTTATATGGATTTACCTCATTTGTAGATGAAATATACATAGCCGTTATAGATTGCTTTTCCTTTTCAAAACTAATAAAGTTATTGGCAACTTTTAACAACGGTTTTCCATCCTCAGGGTTTTCAAATGAAACCAAAACTTTATATTCTGAGTTATCAGACGTATTTGGAACACTATTTTTTCTTGGTTTAAAGATTAAGTCAATTAAATTTAAAGCAGGACCAGTCATAAATGTAGTTGCCAAAGCCATAATCACCATCATAGCAAATATTTTTGGTGACAAAACACCTAATTCTAATCCAATATTTAGGACAATAAGTTCCATTAAGCCACGTGTATTCATAAATGCACCTAAT
>CAMDGB010000020.1 GCA_945897915.1 Chryseobacterium gleum
ATCTTTCCAACCAGTAGCTTTTAAAACAAACAATAAATTTTCTTTTATACTTCTGTCAGATAATAATTTAAAATCCTGAAACACAATTCCAATTTTTCTTCTTAAAAACGGAATGTCTTTTTCTTTTAAGGTATTTAAATTATAATCTACAATTGTTCCTTCGCCCTCTTTTAAAGGTAAATCGGCGTAAAGCACTTTCATTAAACTGCTTTTTCCAGAACCTGTTTTTCCAATAAAATATAAAAATTCACCTTTCTGAACTTCTAAATTAATATCAGATACTATTAAATTGTTTTCTTGGTATATAGAAACGTTTTTTAAGGATAAAATCGTTTGACTCATAATGATATAATTTATTTTGTAAAAATATAAACATTTCATCGCTAAACAAAATTATTCAACTAAATTATTACGATTACAATATTTAAGATAATTTTTACGTTTATAATCATATCCTTTTGATATATTTGGAACTTAAAACGAATTCAATTATGAACGGTATCAAAACGCTTTTTTTAGCATTACTTTTTATTTCGAAAAGCAGTACAGCTCAGCAATCTGCTATTTATTTAAATCAAAATCCAGAATATCATAAAGCCATTCAGTTGTATAAAGAAAAGCAGTTTCAAGCGGCACAAATTTTATTTGAACGTATAAAAAACACCACTCAATCTGAAGAAATTATTTCTGATTGTGATTATTTTATTGCCAATTGCGCCATAAAAACCAATCAACAAGATGCAGATGCTTTGATGGAATCATTTATAGAAAATCACCCAACAAGTACTAAAAGAAATTTGGCTTATTTTGAAGTCGCACAATATTATTTTGCCGAAGCAAATTATCTCCAATCTTTAAAATGGTACGAAAATATTTTCGAACCTGAATTAGCTGTTTCGGATATAGAAAAAGCTGATTTTCAAAGAGGCTATGCGAATTTTTCAATTAAAAAAAATAAAGACGCTTCTAATTATTTGAATAAAGTAATTCAGTCTGCAGAATATGGATATCAAGCCAAATACTATTTAGGATATTTAGCCTATGAAGGCGATAATTATAAAGTTGCCAACGAATTATTCGGTCAAGTTGAAAATCAAGATAAGTACAAAGAAAAAATGGGGTACTTTCAAGCAGATATGAATTTCAAGTTAGGGAATTTTCAAAAAGCGATTGATTTAGGGGAACCACAATTGAAAAAATCTTCGGCTAATGAAAAAAGTGAGTTATCGAAAATAATTGGTGAAAGCTATTTCAATTTAAAACAATACGACAAAGCAATTTCCTATTTACAAGCATATAAAGGAAAAAACGGCAAATGGAATCATACCGATTTTTACCAATTAGGATATGCTTTTTACCAACAAAAAAATTATGAAAGTGCAATTTTACAATTTAATAAAATTATTGGAGGAAATGATTTTTTAGCACAAAATGCGTATTATCATTTAGCAGAAAGTTATCTAAATACCGACAAAAAACAACAAGCGTTAAATGCTTTTAAAACTGCTTCGGAAATGACATTTGATGCTAAAATTCAAGAAGATGCTGCTTTAAATTATACAAAACTTAGTTATGAAATTGGGAATCCTTATATTTCAACACCAGAAATTTTAAAATCGTTTATGGATAATTATCCTACGAATCCTAATAATCCGGAATTGAAAAGTTTATTGATTAACTCATATATCACTTCTAAAAATTATACAGAAGCCTTAATTTTATTAGAAAAAAATAAAACACCTGAAAATAAATTGGCTTACCAAAAAGTTACGTTTTACAGAGGTTTGGAAGTGTATACAGATGGTAAGTATCAAGAAGCTTACATCTTATTTAAAAAATCATTAACTGAAAATAAAGACACGAAAATTTTTGCTCGTGCTATTTTCTGGAAAGCAGAATGCGAATATAGTTTAGACCAATTTTCAGATGCTGTTTTAACGTATAAACAATTTTTAAATGAGGCGGCAGCTTCTGAAACTCCAGAAAGTAAAACTGCTGATTATAATTTGGCCTATGCTTATTTTAAAATTAAAGAATATGAAAATGCCATTCCATACTTTAATGCATATATTTTAAAAGGAAAAGATGATAAAGTCCGATTAACGGATGCGTATTTAAGAATGGCAGATTGTAATTATATTTCCTCAAAATATTGGCCAGCTATGGATGCTTATAATAAAGCTATTGAGTTTAAATGCGTAGATGCTGATTATGCTGCATTTCAAAAAGGAATGAGCTATGGATTTGTGAACAAAAATGAAAAGAAAATTGAGGATTTAAATAAGTTTGTAATCACCTATAAAACATCTCAATTTATGGATGATGCGTTATACGAATTAGCCAACACGTATACAGTTGAAGAACAAAATGACAAAGCCATCGCTGCATTTGATGTTTTAATTACTACTCATAAAAATAGCGCATATATAGCAAAATCAATTTTAAAGCAAGGTTTAATTTTTTACAATACGGATAAAGATGACGCTGCAATAACAAAATTTAAAAAAGTGGTAGCAGAATTTCCAAATTCGCCAGAATCATTAGAAGCTGTTTCTACGGCAAAAAGTATTTACAAAGCCAATGACAATATTCCGGAATACGCCGCGTGGGTAAAAACACTTTCTTTTGTGGAAGTTTCAGATGCAGAATTAGATAACGACATGTATGAATCAGCAGAAAAAAAATATTTGACAAATAATGCCAAGCAAGCTGTTTCTGGATTTACAAGTTATTTGGTACAGTTTCCAAACGGATTACACGCTTTAAAAGTTCATTTTTACTTGGCTCAATTGTATTTTGCAGATGCATTAGAAAAAAATGCAATTCCACATTACGAGTACGTAATTGCACAAGCCAGAAACGAATTTACAGAACAAGCTTTGGTTCGATTATCTGAAATTCAACTGAAAGATAAAAATTGTGATGCAGCAATTGTAGTTTTAAAGCAATTAGAAACAGATGCGGAATATCCGCAAAACATCACTTTTGCACAAGCTAACTTAATGAAGTGTTATTATGAAAAACAAGATTTTACTAATTCAGAATTGTATTCTGATAAGGTATTAAATAATCAAAAAATAGATGATAATATAAAAAGTGATGCACAAATTATTATAGCACGATCAGCAATAAAAACTAATAACGACGCAAAAGCAAAAGAAGCTTACGCCAAATTACAAAAAATAGCAAAAGGCGAATTGGCAGCAGAAGCATTGTATTACGACGCTTATTTTAAAAATAAAGAACAAAAATTTGAAGCATCAAATCTATCGGTTGAAAAATATTCAAGTACCTATTCAGGTTATAAATATTTTGGAGCAAAAAGTTTAGTTTTAATGGCAAAAAACTATTTCGGATTGAACGATAGCTTTCAAGCTACTGAAATTTTACAAAGTATAATCGATAATTTTTCTGAATTCCCAGATGTAGTTTCAGAATGTCAAACAGAATTAGAAAGAATTAAAGCGGAAGAAGCCAAAACGAATTCGTCAGTTACTAAGTAAGAGCCAAAAAAAAGTAAAAAGGCAAAAGTAAAAATAACCAAGAAATTGCGAACCTAGCGAAAACCTTAGCATCTTAGCGGTTAAATAAAACAAATATATGAAGAAGTTAATTATTAATATCATCGTCCTTTCAGCTTTTCAAGTTGGTTTTTCTCAAAAGAAAGACGAAAACATTGGAAGTGAAGTGGTAAATATTGTAAAACCATATACACCAACCATTTCAGATGCGTTCAAAATAAAACAATCACCAGCAGTGGAACAAGAAGTTGTGGAGCCGAAAATTCCTATAAAATTTCAAATTTTTTCATTTCCAGTGGCTTCAACATTTATTCCTTCTAAAGGAAAAGCGGCCGAAGTGGATAAAGAAATTTTGGAAAAAGGTTTTTCTAATTATGTTTCTTTAGGCGCCGGAAATTATGGTACAGCAAATGCTGAAGTATTTTTAACACATCAATTAAGCAAAACCGATTATGTAGGCGGATTACTACAACATTTATCCTCTCAAGGTGGTATTGGTGGAGTAATTTTAGACAATAATTTTTACACGAATGCTTTGGACGCGACTTATGGTAGCAGAAATAAAAAAATAAGTTGGAATGCCGACTTAGGAATTAAAAACCAAGGCATCAATTGGTACGGTTTACCAAAATATTCATTTTTTGATGCCCGTGTAGTCAATAATATAGATGAAAAACAAGTTTACAATACAATTGCGGTTAGTGGAAAAATAAACTTAAAAGACAGTTTTTTTAAACAAGCTTCTTTGCAGTTCAAACGTTTTTCAGATGCTTTTGGCTCGACTGAAAATAGATTTTTTGTGAAACCAAATTTTGATTTTGAAGTAGTAGACCAAAAAGTAAAAACTGATTTTGTTTTGGATTATGTAGGCGGAAGTTTTGATAGAAGGTTAATGGCAATGAATTCTGCTTACAATTATTCTTCATTGAATTTAGGTTTTAGTCCAAGTATTTTATACCAAAAAGAAGATTTGTCTGTAGAAATTGGTGCAAAAGTTTTTTATGCTATGTCTAAAATTGATCTGGAGAACAATAACAAAATATTCTTTTATCCAAAAGTAAAAGCGTCTTACAAATTAGTAGGTGATATTTTATTAGCTTACGCTGGTGCAGAAGGAAATTTACAACAAAATTCTTATGTGGATTTCGTAGATGAAAACCCGTTTGTGTCACCAACACTATTTATTGCGCCAACTAATAATAAATATGATTTATATTTTGGTTTAAAAGGAAAATTAGCCAATGCAGTTGCATTTAATGTGAAAACTTCTTATTTAAATCAAGATGACAGAGCACTTTTTGTAAATAATTATTTTAATATTTTATCAACTAATCAAAATGGATATGCTCTTGGGAACTCATTTAATGTAGTTTATGATGACTTAAAAACGTGGAGTATTTTTGGAGAACTAAAAGCAGATTTCACCAAAGATATTGCTTTTGGAATTAACGGAACATTAAATACGTATAATACAAATACTCAAAATGAAGCTTGGAATTTACCAAAACTTCAAATTGCAAGTTTTATTGATTTTGAAATAAATGAAAAATGGTACGCTGGTGCTAAATTGTTTTTTGTTGGAGAACGAAAAGACCTGGTAAGTGTACAAAATGACGCCACTGTTTTTCCATTTATTTTAGATAAAACTGTGGTGACTTTAGATAGTTATTTCGATTTGAATGCGCACGTGGGTTATAAGTTCAGTAAAACATTAAATTTCTTTTTAAAAGGAAATAATTTAGCCAATCAGCAATATAACCGTTGGGCAAATTTCCCAGTACAGGGTTTGCAAATTTTAGGTGGTGCGAGTTATAAATTCGATTTTTAGTTAATAGGTACACAGATTTTACAGATTGAACGGATTTAAACAAAGTTTTTACTTAATCTTTCTCATGCTGTAAGCGTTTCAAAAATTATTGTTTTATGAAAAATTATTTTAAAATCATCGTATTATTAGTTTCAGTATTTCTATTGATTGGATGTGATGGTTATCAAAGTGTTGAAGGTTTAGTAATTGATTCTGAAACTAATAAACCAATTGAAAATGTTAATATTGTTGAATTAAGAGATGAAAAAAGCATACATCAATCAGATGAGAATGGATATTTTGAAATTAGTCAAATTAAAGGATTTGTTTTTGGTGAAAAAGAATTAACTATATTTCTTTCAAAAGAAAATTACCTTTCAGACACAATAACATTTATCAATAATGAACAAAAACTTATTAAGTTAGAAAAAATAAAAAAGTAAATCTATAAAAATCTGTAAAATCAGCGTACCCAATACTATTATCAATGCCAAACTTCAAGCAAAAAATACTTTCACATTACCAACTATTACTTCAAGATAAAATAGATATTTATCAAGATTTAATTCTTTCTTTAACTGAAGATGCGCAAAATGATGCCAAATCTTCGGCAGGTGACAAGCACGAAACTACGTTATCAAAATTACATATCGAACAAGAAAAAATCGCCAATAAACTTAAAGAAGCATTAGAACAACAAGTCATTTTATCTAAATTAGACATCACGCAGGTTTCCAATAATGTAGTGTTAGGAAGTTTGGTAATAACCAATCATTTAACTGTTTTTGTTTGCACGGCTTTACCTAAAACAACATACGATAATCAGACTATTTTTGCTATTTCTCCTCAATCTCCTTTAGGCATACAAATGATGCACAAAACTATACAAGCTGAATTTTTAGTAAATCAGGTGAATTATAAAATATTAGAAATTCTGTAAGTTTTTACTTTATTTTTCTAATTTTGGTAAACTTTAGTATTTTCTTCATTTTTACAAACCTCTTATTTTGCGTTTTAAGACGTTTTTTTATTTTTAACTATTTTTTGATTTGATTAAAAATACTAAAATAGCATTTTTGATGCTTTTTAGCGCGTTTCAGATAAGATTTCAGAAATTAACAAATGTTGATAACTTAAGGTGTTTTGCACCTGTTTTAGCTTGGGTTTTTTTAATCCATTAGTTATATTTGTTTAGTATAAAAATGTTTATTTAACACAATTATTATGAGTGAAGAAAATAAAAAAGGTAGTTATTCAGCCGATAGTATCCAGGCGTTAGAAGGAATGGAGCATGTAAGAATGCGTCCATCAATGTATATTGGAGATGTTGGTGTTAGAGGATTACATCATTTAGTTTATGAAGTTGTAGATAACTCAATTGATGAGGCAATGGGCGGCCATTGTGATACAATTCGAGTAGATATTAATGAAGATGGTTCTATTTCGGTAGAAGATAATGGACGTGGAATTCCAGTTGGGATTCACAAAAAAGAAGGCGTTTCGGCATTAGAGGTTGTAATGACTAAGATTGGTGCTGGAGGAAAATTCGATAAAGATTCCTATAAAGTTTCCGGTGGACTTCACGGTGTTGGGGTTTCTGTAGTAAATGCTTTGTCTAATCATTTAAGAGCAACTGTTCATAGTAGTGATGGAAAAGTGTACGAGCAAGAATATGAAAAAGGAAAAGCACTTTATCCTGTTAAACAAATTGGAGAAACCACCAAGAGAGGTACGATAGTAACTTTTTATCCAGACCCATCAATTTTTACTCAATCAATAGAGTATTCCTACGATACTTTATCAGCGCGTATGCGCGAATTGTCTTACCTTAACAAAGGAATTACAATCACTTTTACCGATAAAAGAGAATTTGATAAGGATGGAAATTTTGTTTGTGAAATTTTTCATTCAGATGAAGGTTTAAAAGAATATATTCGTTACTTAGATGGAAACCGCGAGCCAATTATTTCGCATGTAATTTCCATGGATAATGAAAAAGGAGAAATTCCAGTTGAAGTGGCGTTAATTTACAATACAAGTTATACTGAAAATATTTTTTCTTACGTAAATAATATCAACACACACGAAGGTGGAACACACTTGCAAGGTTTCAGAACGGGTTTAACAAGATCGTTAAAGAAATATGCTGACGCATCAGGTATGTTAGATAAACTGAAGTTTGATATCTCTGGAGATGACTTCCGTGAAGGATTAACAGCAATTATTTCTGTAAAAGTTGCAGAACCACAATTTGAAGGACAAACCAAAACTAAATTAGGAAACAGAGAAGTAGTTTCGCCGGTAAGTCAAGCTGTTGGAGATATGATTGAAAACTATTTGGAAGAAAATCCAAATGATGCTCGTATCATAGTTCAAAAAGTTATCCTTGCAGCTCAAGCCCGACACGCAGCCAAAAAAGCTCGTGAAATGGTGCAACGTAAAACCGTTATGGGCGGTGGCGGATTGCCAGGAAAATTATCAGATTGTTCTGAACAAGATCCTGAAAAATGTGAGATTTACTTAGTAGAGGGTGACTCTGCTGGTGGAACCGCAAAACAAGGTCGCGATAGATTCTTCCAAGCTATTTTACCATTAAGAGGTAAAATTTTAAATGTAGAAAAAGCCATGCAACACAAGGTTTTTGAAAACGAAGAGATTAGAAATATCTTCACCGCTTTGGGCGTTACAGTTGGAACAGAAGAAGATAGTAAAGCTTTAAATATATCAAAATTACGTTACCATAAGGTAGTTATTATGTGTGATGCCGATGTCGATGGTTCTCACATTTCTACATTAATTCTTACGTTCTTCTTTAGATATATGAAAGAATTAATTGAAGGCGGTCACGTTTATATTGCAGCGCCACCTTTATATCAGGTTAAAAAAGGAAATAAAAAACAATATGCTTGGAACGATGACCAACGAGATAGAATATCTATGGAAATGGGAGGAAGCACAAGTATTCAACGTTATAAAGGTTTAGGAGAGATGAATGCAGAACAATTGTGGGAAACTACAATGAATCCTGAATTTAGAACTTTCCGTCAAATTACTATTGATAATTTAGGTGAAGCAGATCGTGTTTTCTCTATGTTAATGGGTGATGAAGTTCCACCTCGTCGAGAATTTATTGAGAAAAATGCAGCTTACGCTAAAATTGATGCTTAATTGAAAAAGTTAGGTATTTTATCAGGTCTGTTTATTTTTGGATTTTCAAATTTTGGTTCTGCTCAAACAACTACACAATTTGAGCAAATAGGGTTTCTTTTAGAAGATGCTCTTTTGTATTCAAAACAATATTTAATTCCAGCTACAGATGCTGCCGTTTATCAAGCATCGTCGGCTTGGATGAATTCTGCTAAGAAGAAAGAAAATTGGGAAATTAATGTAGGAATTCATGGAAATATGTTTTTCGTTCCAAATTCTGATAGAAGTTTTACAATTTCAAATTCTGATTTTCAATTTTTACAGTTAGAAGGCACTCAAACAACTGCTGTAGTTCCAACCGCAATTGGAAATGATGATACTTATTATTTAGTTGGTGATTTAGACGGGCAACAAGTTCGTTTAAAAACTCCAAAAGGAGTAAATCAAGAAACTATAAACTATCCATATTTAGATGTATCTCTCGCTTTACCAAGTGGTACAGAACTTATAGGTCGTTTTTCAACTAAAACCAATTTAAAACGTGGTTATTATCAAGTATATGGTATTGGTTTAAAGCACAATATTAGCCAATATTTTCCGAGTTTAGAACCTAAAAATATTCATATTTCTGCGATGTCTTTTTATTCTAACGAAGACATTAGTTTTGACTTTTTAGATGTGAATACTTCATATGGAAATTTAGGTATTAATAATTTAAACGGAATTGTAGATACATTTCATTACCAATTAGCTGTATCTAAAGAAATCAATAAATTTGAAATTTTAGGAAGTTTTATTGTCAATAGCAGCATGTTTAATTATGTAGTTAGTGGTGAAAAAGGCGCTATTGAAGAAATAATTCCTGCTCAACAAATAATCAACCAGTTGCTTGATACGATTGAAAAAAGAAAAACCAATTATATTGGTGAAATTGCCGTAAATTATAGTTTGAATAAATTTAATTTTCTAAGTGCCTTTGCTTTTGGAAAGTTTTTTAATTATAATTTAGGTGTTACTTATAAAATAAATTAAAAAAGTCCCATCAAAAGATGGGACTTTTTTTCAAATTTTTGATTAGAAATTAGGCGACAATTCGTATTTTTTATAGAAATTATCCAATGCTTCCACAACTTCTTCTTCGTTATCTACAATTTTAATTAATTTTAAATCTTCAGGAGACACATTTTTAAATTTGTCAATCATTACCGATTGAATCCAATCCATTAAACCAGACCAAAATTCAGTTCCCACTAAAATAATTGGAAATTTAGCAATTTTTTTAGTTTGAATTAACGTAATGGCTTCAAACATTTCATCCAAAGTTCCAAAACCTCCGGGCATTACTACAAATCCTTGAGAGTATTTTACAAACATTACTTTTCTAACAAAAAAATAATCGAAATTTAAGTTTTTATCTCTGTCAATATAAGGATTAAAATGTTGTTCAAAAGGCAAATCAATATTTAAACCTACAGATGTTCCTCCGCCAAGGTGCGCACCTTTGTTACCAGCTTCCATAATTCCAGGTCCACCACCAGTAATCACTCCGTATCCTGCTTTTGAAATTTTATAAGCAATTTTTTCGGCTAGTAAATAATATTTATCATCTGGTTTTGTTCTTGCCGAACCAAAAATAGATACACAAGGACCTATTCGTCCCATGATTTCATATCCATTAACAAATTCCGACATGATTTTAAAAATAGCCCAAGAATCGTTTGTTCTTACCTCATTCCAAGTTTTTTGTTTTAATTTTTCTTGGATTCTTTCTTCTTCATTTTGGTATATTTCACTCATATTTTTAATTTTTAATTTTAAAAAAGTAATCTAAGATAATTCTTTTTTCAAAAACTGTGCTGTATAACTTTTTTTATTTTTCATAATTTCTTCTGGCGTGCCTTTACACAATACTTCTCCGCCGCCTTTTCCTCCTTCTAATCCAATGTCTATAATGTAATCGGCTAATTTAATTACATCTAAATTATGTTCAATAATTAAAACGGTATTTCCTTTATCAACCAATTTATTAATTACATCCATTAAAATCCGAATGTCTTCAAAATGCAAACCAGTTGTAGGCTCATCTAAAATATAAAACGTGTTTCCAGTATCTTTTTTTGATAATTCTCCAGCTAATTTTATTCGTTGTGCTTCTCCACCAGAAAGTGTTGTGCTTTGTTGCCCTAATGTGATATATCCCAAACCAACATCTTGAATGGTTTTTACTTTTCGATATATTTTAGGAATCATTTCAAAAAAATCAACTGCTTCATCAACTGTCATATTCAACACATCTGAAATAGATTTTCCTTTGAAACGAATTTCTAAGGTTTCTCTATTAAAACGTTTTCCTTGACAGGTTTCACATTCTACATAAACATCAGGTAAAAAACTCATTTCGATAGTTCTAACTCCAGATCCTTCACAGGTTTCGCAACGTCCACCTTTTACATTAAAGCTAAAACGACCTGGTTTATAGCCACGAATTTGTGCTTCAGATGTCAATGTAAACAGACTTCTTATTTCCGAAAAAACATCGGTGTATGTTGCTGGATTACTTCGTGGTGTTCTACCAATCGGACTTTGGTCAATGTCAATAACCTTATCCAAATGTTCTAATCCTTCAATTTTTTTATAAGGTTGCGGTTTTTTAACCGCATTATAAAAATGTGCATTTAAAATAGGGTAGAGCGTTTCATTAATTAAAGTCGATTTTCCACTTCCAGAAACGCCTGAAACACAAATTAATTGCGCTAAAGGAATTTCTATAGAAACATTTTTTAGGTTATTACCAGTCGCACCCGATAGTTTTAAAAACTTACCATTTCCTTTTCTACGTGTTTTTGGCACTTCAATTTTCATTTTACCATTCAAGTATTGCGCAGTAATTGTATTTTCTTTTAATAATTCAGCCGGCGTGCCTTGGCTAATAATTTGTCCACCATATTTTCCTGCCTTCGGACCAATATCAATAACGTGATCGGCACGAACTATCATATCTTTATCGTGTTCCACAACTAAAATCGAGTTGCCAATATCGCGTAAACTTTCTAATGATTTTATTAATCTTTCATTGTCGCGTTGATGTAATCCGATACTTGGTTCGTCTAAAATATATAAAACGCCAACCAATTGCGACCCAATTTGAGTAGCCAATCGAATACGTTGTGCTTCTCCGCCAGAAAGTGTTTTCGAACTTCTATTCAAGCATAAATAATCTAAACCAACATTTAGTAAAAAATTAATACGAGCGTTAATTTCTTTTAAAATTTCGTGAGAAATGGTTTGTTGTTTTTCCGAAATATAATTCGGTAAATCAGAAAACCATTGTTGTAATTCTACAATATCCATTTGCACTAAATCGCCTATGCTTTTCTCATTAATTTTAAAATATAAAACTTCTTTACGTAAACGTGTGCCGTGACATTCCGAACATTCGTTTTCGTCCATAAATTCTTTTGCCCAACGTTTTATACTTGCCGATTCGGATTGTTCAAACTGATTTTTAATGAAATTTGATATTCCTTCGAAATCAATTTTATAATCTTTAGTAATTCCCATCACTTTAGAAACTACTGAAAATTTTTCATTTCCACCGTATAAAATCATATCCATCGCTTCTGAAGGAATAGTTTCTATATTATCAGAAATTTTAAAGCCGTATTTTTCACCAATAAATTCTAATTGCTTAAAAATCCAAGTGCTTTTATATTCGCCCAAAGGTGCAAAACCACCGGATTTTATAGATAATTTTGGATTTGGAATAATTTTTTGAAGATTAATTTCATTTACAATTCCTAAGCCATTACAGTTAGGGCAAGCACCTTTTGGTGAATTGAAGGAGAAATTATTTGGTTCAGGATTGGGATACGAAATACCAGAAGTAGGACACATTAAACTTCTACTATAAAAACGAACTTCTTGAGCATCTTGTTCAATAACCATTAAAATATCATCTCCGTGATGCATAGCTACTTTTATGCTTTCGGTTAATCTTTTATCAGTGTCTTCGTCTTGTTTTACAGCCACTCTATCAATTACAATTTCAATATCGTGCGTTTTGTATCTGTCTACTTTCATGCCATATTCTAAATCTTTTATAGTACCGTTTACACGAACTTTTAAAAAACCTTGTTTGGCAATTTGTTCAAATAACTCTCGATAATGTCCTTTTCGGGAACGAATTACGGGAGCTAAAATGTTAATTTTTTTTCCGTCAAATTCTTGATAAATCAATTCTTTAATTTGATCATCCGAATAAGAAACCATTTTTTCTCCCGTATTATAACTGTATGCATTTGCAGCACGTGCAAATAATAATCTAAGAAAATCGTAAATTTCCGTAATCGTTCCAACAGTTGAACGTGGACTTTTATTAGTAGTTTTTTGCTCAATAGCAATCACTGGAGAAAGTCCGTCAATTTTATCAACATCAGGACGTTCTAATCCACCTAAAAACTGACGTGCATAAGCAGAAAATGTTTCGATGTATCTACGCTGGCCTTCAGCATAAATCGTATCAAACGCTAATGACGATTTTCCAGAGCCCGACAAACCTGTAATAACGACTAATTTTTCGCGAGGAATGGTAACATCAATATTTTTTAAATTATGAGTACGAGCCCCAATAATTTCAATAGAATTTTCTGTGTGTTGCATACAATTTTTATCAAAACGCAAAATTACAATTTTTTACTTCAATTGTAAGACAGAAATAGGTTTAGTTTATATTAAGTTTTTATTTTTTCAGTATTTTTTCTTCTACAAAATTTACAAGAAAACCTAATTTCATTTTATTCAACATTTTCTTTTCAAAATTCCAAAAGAAAGAAAATTGTCCAAAAATAAAACCAATAAAAATAAGTAGTACTTGATAAATAGGAAAAATTAACACCAATCGTAAAATACGATACAGCCAATGTGGTTCAAAGTTTTCGGGAATTCCAATTAATGAAAGGAAAGGTTTTGCTAGTTGTAATGAACTGAAACCCGTGATGGCAAAAACAATCAAAATGCTTGCTAATTGCCAATTACTTGAAATATTCCAACGTTTTTTTAACCTATTCATTTTATTAAATTTAACGGTATAAAGATAAAAAAAAGTCCTGAATTTTCAGGACTAATTTTTATTTTTGATAAACGTATTAACTATTTGAATTATTTATTTTTCAATAAACTAATAATTTGCTCGGCTAATTCGGTTCCAATTCGGTCTTGTGCTTCTAATGTTGCCGCACCAATATGAGGTGTTAATGAAATTTTTGGTTGCATTAATATTTGAATTTCTGGAGTTGGCTCGTTTTCAAACACATCTAAACCGGCAAATAATACTTTTCCGTTTTCGATGGCTTCAATTAAAGCAATTTCGTTAATTACGCCACCACGAGCACAATTTACAATTCCCACCTCGTTTTTCATCATTTCAAATTCGGCTTTGTCTAAAACATAACCGTCTTGCGCTGGAACGTGAAGTGTAATAAAATCAGAATGTTTTAAAACATCTTCTAATGGCTCTGTTATGATATCTACATTTATAAATTGACCGTTATAAAAATCGACTCTAATTACAGCTTCGTTAATATATTTATCAGCAGCAATGACTTTCATACCAATTCCAAAAGCTAATTTTGCCACCGCTTGCCCAATTCTTCCAAATCCAATAATTCCAATAGTTTTTCCTCGTAATTCTAAACCATCAGCGTAGGCTTTTTTTAATCCATCGAAATTAGTATCACCTTCTAAAGGCATATTTCTATTTGCATCATGTAAAAATCGAACGCCTGAAAATAAATGGGCAAAAACCAATTCGGCTACACTTTCAGATGATGAAGCAGGCGTATTGATAACATGAATTCCTTTTGAACGCGCATATTCTACATCAATATTATCCATTCCAACACCGCCACGACCAATAATTTTTAATCCTGGACAAGCATCAATAATGTCTTGTTTTACTTTTGTCGCACTTCTTACCAAAATTACTTGTACATCATTAGTGTTGATATAATTGGCTACTTGTTCTTGTGCTACTTTTGTGGTAATTACTTTAAAACCAGCATTTTCTAATGTAGTGATGCCACTTTTTGAAATTCCGTCGTTTGCTAATACTTTCATATTTTTTGATTAAAAGATTGAATAATTAAAAGATTCAATCAAAGGATAATTTTTATTTTTTTCTGAACACTAAATTCTGATTACTGAACACTAACTTTTAATTCTTTCATTACATCTACCAATACTTGAACACTTTCCAATGGAAGTGCATTGTACATAGAAGCACGGTATCCTCCTATAGAACGGTGGCCAGTTAAACCTGATATTCCAGCAGCTTTCCACATCGCATCAAATTTTTCTGTTAAGCTTTCATCTGTTAAAACAAATGTTGCGTTCATTATGCTTCTGTCTTCAACTGATGCCGTACCTTTAAATAAAGGATTTCTGTCAATTTCTGAATATAGCAAATGTGCTTTTTCATTATTTATTTTTTCAATAGCTGCAATTCCACCTAAATTTTTCAACCATTTTAAGGTTAATAAGGAAGCGTAAACAGAAAACACCGGCGGTGTATTATACATGCTTTCAGCTTTTATATGTTTTTCATAATCCAACATACTTGGAATATAACGCCCTGATTTCCCTAAAATTTCTTCTTTTATGACTACCAATGTTGCTCCAGCTGGACCCATATTTTTTTGTGCCCCAGCATAAATTATATCAAATTGAGAAAAATCTAATGTTCTTGAAAAAATATCCGAACTCATATCGCAAACTACAGGCACTTTTGTTTTTGGAAATGATTTCATCTGGGTTCCAAAAATGGTATTGTTACTGGTGCAGTGAAAATAATTAACATCTGTTGGAATTTCTATATTTTTTGGAATGAAATTATAATTGGCATCTTTTGAAGAACCAACAATGATAGTTTCTCCAAAATGTTTGGCTTCTTTTATAGCGTTGTTTGCCCAAGTTCCTGTATCTAAATACGCTGCTTTTCCATCAGATTTCATTAAGTTGTATGGCACCATTAAAAATTCTAAACTTGCTCCACCAGCTAAAAATAAAGCTTGATACCCTTTGTTTTCCAAACTTAAAAGTTCTAATGCTAAAGCACGAGCTTCGTCCATTACAGCTATAAAATCTTTACTTCTGTGCGACATTTCTAATAATGATAAATCGGAATTATTAAAATTTAAAATGGCTTGAGCTGATTTTTCAAATACCTCTTGTGGCAAAATACATGGTCCTGCGCTATAATTATGTTTTTTCATGGTCTTGGTTGTAGTTTGATGCAAATTTCAGGTTTTTAGAAAAACTGCCAAAAATTAAATAAATGAAATTGAGTTTACTTATTAACAATATCGATTTCGAAACCAATTACTTTTTTTTTGAGGTTTTTCTATTTGAATTTACTTTCGCCTCTAAATTAAATTTAGGTTGGTGTTTATGCACTTCTTTTTCCTTTTGTACTTTGATAATAGTACTAATTTTTGAAACTGCCATTTTATAAATTATTTAGAAAATCTAAAGTATCAACATTATCTGCATAGTCCCATAAATTTGGTTTTTGAGTTTTTCCAAAATAAACTGAATTGTCAATAACTCCATTTGAAACTACACATTGAATAATATCTGAATCTTTATTTATACGCGTTTTAATTTCATTTATATCTTCGTAATATTCATAAAAAACAGAAGAAATAGGCGACGCGTGACTGATGTCTTCCTTGATGGTTAAAAATTCATTATCTAATAATTGAAAATTACTCATTAAAAAAACTGCCTTGTTATAATCGTAATTATTTGCATATTTCTCATAATAAATTACGTCTTTTTGAGCGTACATTCCGTTAAAAAATGCATCGAAATTATAGTTTTTAGGCACAAAAATTTTAGAAACATTGCGGCAACCTAATCCAAAATATCTAAAAACATCTTCGCTTAACAAAGTCATTTCTTCTGGAGTTTCATTTCCTGTTAAAACTGCAATGGAATTTCTGCTTTTTCTAATAATCGAAGGTTTATCTTTAAAATAATATTCAAAGTACCTTGCTGTATTGTTGCTTCCGGTAGCAATAACGGTATCAAAATTTTCTAATTTACCTTCAACAAAAGTTATTTTTTCATTAAATCGATTGTCTAGAGCAATCAAATATTTAGCTAAAAATTTAATTAAATAATCGTCTTTACTAGATGTTTTAACTAAAACATTATTTCCTGAAATTAAAACGGATAAAAAATCGTGAAAACCAACTAAAGGTATATTTCCAGCTAATATTAAGCCTACATTTTTAGGTTCTTTTTCTGTAAAACTGTAAGCAGAAAGCCACTGATTTAAATTGTTTTCAGTTAATGCCTCAGACCAACTTGAAATACTGAAATATACATTTTCAGGTGTAAACCAATTGTTGTGAGATTGCGACAAGGCAATTAAATCTACAAACGAGTTAAAAAACAAATCATTAAATCTCACTTGGTCATTTTGTTGATTATTATCTAAAGAAAATTGGCTTAAAAACTTTCCTAATTCAACAAAATTATTTTTTATTTCAATTTGTAACATCTGTAACTTGTTTATATTTAGTTTACGTTGTATTTTTGCACAAAATTAATATAATATGTCGAAAGTCTAACGTCTTAACTAAAAAGATTTATGACATTTGAGATTATGACTTTTCAACATTAAGACAAAATAAAATGGCAATTATAATAACAGACGAATGTATTAATTGTGGGGCTTGTGAACCAGAATGTCCAAATACAGCAATATATGAAGGTGCAGATGATTGGCGCTGGAAAGATGGCACGAAACTTTCAGGAAAAATAATTTTACCAGATGGAACAGAAATTGATGCAGATGCTGCTCAAACCCCTGTTTCAGATGATTTATATTTCATCGTTCCAGGAAAGTGTACTGAATGTAAAGGATTTCATGACGAACCACAATGTGCGGCAGTTTGTCCTGTTGATTGTTGTGTACCAGATGATAATCATGTTGAAAGTGAAGAAACACTTTTAAACAGACAAGCATTTATGCATAACGAATAAAATTCTCAAACACCAAAGTGGCGTTTTTGATAAAAAAATAATAATATAATAGAACCGATGTGAAGTCCCCTTCGGCAATTTAGGGGCTTTAAAATATGAAAGCAGGAATTGTAGGCTTACCCAACGTAGGAAAATCAACATTATTTAATTGTTTATCCAATGCAAAAGCACAAAGTGCTAATTTTCCGTTTTGTACTATCGAGCCAAATATTGGCGTTGTAAATGTGCCAGATCCAAGAATCAATCGTTTAGAAGAATTAGTAAACCCAGAACGCGTACAAATGGCTACTGTTGATATTGTAGATATTGCAGGTTTAGTAAAAGGAGCTAGTAAAGGTGAAGGATTAGGAAATCAGTTTTTAGGAAATATTAGAGAATGTAATGCAATTATTCATGTATTGCGTTGTTTTGATAATGATAATATTGTTCACGTTGATGGAAATGTAAACCCAATTCGTGATAAAGAAACTATTGACATCGAATTGCAATTAAAAGATTTAGAAACTGTTGAAAAACGTTTGGAAAAAGCAAATAAAGGTGCAAAAACTGGAAATGCTGAAGCTAAAATTGAAAAAAGTATTTTAGATAAAATTAGAGAAGCTTTATTACAAGGAAAATCGGCAAGAACGGTTGAACCAAATGGAATTGAAGAAGCCGCTTTATATGATGCCTTTCAGTTAATTACAGCAAAACCTGTTCTATATGTTTGTAACGTAGATGAAGCTTCGGCAGTGAACGGAAACAAATATGTTGATTTAGTTAAAGAATTAGTAAAAGATGAAGATGCAGAGGTAATTATACTTTCGGTAGGTGCAGAAGCTGATATCACAGAATTAGAAAGCTACGAAGAACGTCAGGTTTTTTTAGAAGATATGGGATTATCTGAGCCAGGTTCGGCGGTTTTAATTCGTGCAGCTTATAAATTATTGAATTTACAAACGTATTTCACAGCGGGTGTTAAAGAAGTTAGAGCTTGGACCATTCAAGTTGGAGATACAGCACCACAAGCAGCAGGAGTAATTCATACCGATTTTGAAAAAGGATTTATCCGTGCTGAAGTAATCGCTTTTGAAGATTATTCCAATTTCGGTACAGAAGCAAAATGTAAAGAAGCAGGAAAATTAAGAGTTGAAGGAAAAGAATACATTGTAAAAGATGGTGATGTGATGCATTTCCGTTTTAATGTGTAATTTGAGAAAATAGAGTATAGAAAATAGAGCAAACCGTTTCAGAAATGTTACGGTTTTTTTATTGCCTAAAGTTATCATTTGCATATAATAAGCATTAAATTTAATTGTAGTTTCAAGTCTATTTTCTATATTCTATTCTCTATATTCTATAACTGAAAACTTCTTAATAACTTCTTTAAAAACCATTTTTATTTTTTAATGAAATCATTTATCTTGCAACAAATACAAAATCCGATTATGCAAGACCAACAAGACCAATATAACGAAGATAATATACGTTCACTCGACTGGAAAGAGCATATCCGAATGCGTCCAGGGATGTATATTGGTAAGTTAGGAGATGGTTCCTCACCAGATGATGGTATTTATATTTTATTAAAAGAAGTGCTCGATAACTGTATCGATGAATTTGTAATGGGAGCCGGAAAAGTAATTGAAGTTACTTTAAAAGATAAAATGATGACCGTACGCGATTATGGTCGTGGTATACCTTTAGGAAAAGTAGTCGATGTAGTTTCTAAAATGAATACCGGTGGAAAATACGATTCTAAGGCCTTCAAAAAATCCGTTGGTTTAAATGGAGTAGGAACTAAGGCAGTAAATGCCTTGTCTAATTATTTCCGAGTAGAATCGGTTCGTGATAACCAACAAAAAGCCGCCGAATTTTCTGCAGGTAATTTAACATTAGAAGAAGATATAATTGAATCAACCAAACGTAAAGGAACAAAAGTATCTTTCGTTGCCGATGAAGCCATTTTTAAGAACTATAAGTATCGTAACGAATACGTAATTAAAATGCTTAAAAATTATTGTTACCTAAATACAGGTTTAACAATATATTATAACGGCGAAAAATATTTTTCAGATAATGGTTTAAAAGATTTATTAGAAGAAACCATTGCAGAAGAAGATATGGTGTATCCAATAATTCATCTTTTAGGAGATGATATTGAAGTAGCCATAACACACAGTAAAACCCAATATTCAGAAGAATATTATTCTTTTGTAAACGGACAAAACACCACGCAAGGCGGAACGCATTTAGGTGCTTTCCGTGAAGCGTTAGTAAAAACCATAAAAGAGTTTTATAACAAACCTTTTGAAGCGTCAGATATTCGTAAATCAATCGTTTCGGCAATTGTAGTGCGTGTTGAAGAACCTGTTTTTGAAAGTCAGACGAAAACCAAATTGGGTTCCACAGATATGGGTCCAAATGCCCCATCAGTTCGTACGTTTGTTAACGATTTTATGAAAACGAAGTTAGATAACTTTTTACATAAAAATCCAGAAGTTGCTGATGCTTTACTTCGCAAAATTCTTCAAGCCGAGCGCGAGCGTAAAGAATTATCAGGAATTAGAAAATTAGCGAAAGACAGAGCAAAGAAAGCCAACTTACACAACAAAAAATTACGCGATTGTAGAGTACATTTAACGGATTCTAAAAACCCAAGAAGTTTAGAAAGTACGCTTTTTATTACTGAGGGAGATTCAGCTTCGGGTTCAATTACTAAAAGTCGGGATGTAAATACACAAGCTGTTTTCAGTTTACGTGGTAAGCCGCTAAACTCGTACGGAATGAGTAAGAAAATTGTGTACGAAAATGAGGAATTCAATTTATTGCAAGCTGCCTTAAATATTGAAGAAAGTATGGAAGATTTACGATACAATAATATCGTAATTGCTACCGATGCCGATGTCGATGGTATGCACATTCGTTTGTTGTTGATTACGTTTTTCTTACAGTTTTTTCCTGAAATGATAAAAGAAGGGCATTTGTATATTTTACAAACACCACTTTTTAGAATTCGAAATAAAAGAGAAACCATTTATTGCTATTCGGAAGAAGAACGAAAAGCTGCGATGGAAAAACTAAAACCAAAACCAGAAATTACTCGATTTAAAGGATTAGGAGAAATTTCGCCAGATGAGTTTAAAAATTTTATTGGTGAAACCATACGTCTCGATCCAGTAATGTTGGATAAAGCAACATCGATTGAGAAATTATTAGAATTCTATATGGGTAAAAACACACCTGACCGTCAAGAGTTTATCATAAATAACTTGAAGGTAGAATTAGATGTAGTGGAAGAGGAAGTTTAAAAGATAATAATAAACATACTGAAACTCTGAAATTAATTCAGAGAAAATAAATTCAGATAAATGAAAGACGAAGAAGAAAACATACATCCAGAGGAAGAAAATACTGAAAATATCAATTCAGAGGAAAATTCATTTGATGACAATCAAGAAGAGGAACTTTCTGAAGAAATTATTGAAGTAGCAGCCAAAAACTTCGAAGGACAACATTTTTACGAAAACGACGAAAATCCAGAAGATACAATTACCAAAGTGACAGGAATGTACAAAGATTGGTTTTTGGACTACGCTTCGTATGTAATTTTAGAACGTGCTGTTCCTGCTATTGAAGATGGTTTTAAACCCGTACAACGTCGTATTATGCACTCTTTGAAGGAGTTAGATGATGGTCGTTATAACAAAGTGGCCAATGTAGTTGGACATACTATGCAGTATCATCCTCACGGAGATGCGAGTATTGGTGATGCTATGGTACAAATCGGGCAACGTGAATTACTTATCGATTGTCAAGGAAACTGGGGAAATATTCTAACAGGCGATAGTGCGGCTGCTTCTCGTTATATTGAAGCGCGTTTGTCAAAGTTTGCTTTAGAGGTTTTATATTCTCCAAAGATTACCGATTGGGGTGTTTCTTACGACGGTCGTCGTGCTGAACCAAACAATTTACCCGTTAAATTCCCTTTATTATTAGCCTCAGGAGCTGAAGGAATTGCGGTGGGATTATCAACAAAAGTCTTACCTCACAATTTCAATGAATTAATAGACGCTTCGATAAAAATATTAAAAGGAAAACCATTTACTATTTACCCTGATTTCCAAACGGCTGGTATTGCAGACGTTTCGAATTATAATGATGGAATGCGTGGTGGTAGAGTTCGAGTTCGGGCTAAAATTTCGCAATTAGATAAGCAAACGTTAGTCATTACTCAAATTCCGTTTTCAACGAATACGTCAACATTGATTGATAGTATTCTGAAAGCCAATGAAAAAGGAAAAATAAAAATTAAAAAGATTGAAGATAATACGGCTGCTGAGGTAGAAATATTAATTCATCTTTTCCCTGGTGTTTCGCCAGATAAATCTATTGATGCTTTGTATGCTTTCACGGCTTGTGAAACATCTGTAGCGCCTTTAGGTTGTGTGATTGAAGACAATAAACCGCTTTTTGTTGGTGTGTCTCATATGTTGAAAATTTCGACAGAAAGAACGGTTGTGCTACTTCGTAAAGAATTAGAAATTCAATTAGAAGAATTAAAAATGAAATGGCATTTTTCTACTTTAGAAAAAATCTTCATTCGTGAGGAAATGTATATCGATTTCAAATTGTATTCGGATAGAGAAACACTTTATGAATATTTATACAACCAATTTGAACCGTTCAAAAAGTCATTTGTTCGAGATATTATAGATGAAGATTTACAGAAATTAACGCAAATTCCAATGATTCGTATTACGCGTTTCGACTCGGATAAAGCGGACGATTTTATTGCGAAGTTAGAAGACGAAATGAAAGAAGTGCAACATCATTTAGACAATCTAATTGATTTTGCTATTGATTATTTCGTAAAACTAAAAGAAAAATACGGAAAAGGAAGAGAACGCCAAACGGAATTGAGAAGTTTCGATACGATTGAAGCTACGAAAGTGGTGTTGCGTAACACAAAATTATACGTGAACAAAGAAGAAGGTTTCTTTGGAACAGGTTTAAAGAAAGACGAATACGTTGCCGATTGTTCCGATATTGATGATGTAATTGTTTTCCTGAGAGATGGAAGAATAATGATTTCTAAAGTGGATGACAAAAAGTTCGTTGGCAAAGACATTATTCATATTGCTGTTTTCGATAAAAACGACAAACGTACCATTTACAATATGATTTATCGTGATGGTAAAAACGGTTCTACTTTTATTAAACGATTTAATGTTTCTGGTGTAACTCGTGATAAATTTTACGATTTAACGCAAGAGAAACCAGGTTCTCAAGTCTTATATTTCTCTGCCAATCCAAATGGGGAAGCTGAGGTGGTTACTATTTTATTGCGCCAAGTTGGAAATATTAAGAAATTAAAATGGGATCAAGATTTTTCAGACATTGCTATCAAAGGTCGAGCAAGTAAAGGAAATACGGTTACAAAATATCCTATTAAGAAAATTGAATTAAAAGAAAAAGGAATTTCAACACTTCGACCAAGAAAAATTTGGTTTGATGATACGGTCCATCGTTTAAATGTTGATGGAAGAGGCGAGTTGTTAGGCGAATTCAAACCAAACGACAGAATACTTGTCGCCAATCAATCTGGGAAAATAAAAACTATAATTCCAGAATTGACCACACATTTTGATGAAGATATGATTGTGATGGAAAAATGGCATCCGAAAAAACCAATTTCTGCCATTTATTACGATGGTGAAAAAGACCGTTATTTTATAAAACGTTTCTTAATTGAAAATGAAAATAAAGAAGAAATTTTCATTACAGAGCACGAAAAATCTCAATTAGAAATCATTTCAACAGATTGGTTGCCTATGGCTGAGATAGTTTACGCTAAGGTAAAAGGTGTGCAAAAAGACAATCAGATTCTGAATTTAGATGAGTTTATTGCTGTTAAAGGAATTAAAGCGCTTGGAAACCAGTTGACTACAGATAAAATAAAACAAATAAACATATTAGAGTCATTACCTTTTGAAGAAATTTTAGACGAACCAGAAGAAATTGTTTCTGAAGAGATTGATTCGGAAGCTCAAGATTTTAATATTGAACCATATGGTGACGGACAAATAACGTTGAGTTTAGAGTAAATTTCAAATAAAAACCTGACAATTTTTCGAAATCTGTCAGGTTTTTTTTAGTCTAATTAGTTAAATCAGTATCTTTTAATTTTTCATCCATAATTTTACTGTTGTATAAAATCACCGGTTTCTTGTTGTTTTTCTTCATTTTTAGATTTAAAAATTCCACAAATAAAGAGAAGAAAATAGCGAAGTATAAATATCCTTTTGGAATACTATGAACGGTTTCGCCACCAAACAATTTAAAGTTGGCTAAGTGCGATCCTTCTGCCAAAAGCATCACTCCAATTAAAATTAAGAACGATAATCCTAAAATTTGTATTGTTGGGTGATTATTTACAAATTTACTCACAGGACCCGCAAAAATCATCATAATAATAATTGAAATAATGATTGCCATAATCATAATTTCTATGGCACCCGCAGTTCCAAATCCTACTGGTGGTTCTGCAGCACTAACTAAACCAATAGCAGTTAAAATACTATCAAAAGAGAAAACAATATTTAATAAAGCAATTTGTAAAATAGCCGCGCCCAATGTATTACTCGCTTTTCCATTTGCACCTTCTTCTTCGCCTTCTAGTTTATGATGAATTTCAGATACTGATTTGTATAATAAAAACAAGCCACCACCAAAAATAATTAAGCTTTGTCCAGAAATACCTCCTGATAAAAATCCTAAATCAAAATCGTAGAATGATTTTTTTAAACTCATTACCCAAGTAATACCAAAAAGCAATACAACTCGAAACGCCATAGCTAACAACAATCCTATTCTTCTGGCTTTTGGTTGGTCTTTTTCTTCTAGTTTACCAGATACTATTGATAAAAAAACAATGTTATCGATACCAAGTATGATTTCTAAAAAAGTTAAAGTTAATAATGCTATCCAAGCATCTGGGTTGGTTAAAATTTCCATGTAATTGTTATAGGTTATTATAAATATGTTTGGTTTAAATAAAAACTTAATGCTATTTTACGAAGAAAATTACAATTTAGTTACAGAACCAAACTGTTTTTTTGCATCGCCAACAAATGAATATTCAAAATTATATTTTGAGTCTTTGGTATTCAGTATTTTAACATGAACAGCTTTTTTTTCAGCTCTGTTTTTTGGCTTTACATTTTCTAAAATATATTCGCAATCATTTATCCAGCGTATAGAAAAAGTGTCAATAATAGCATTATAATTTTCAATTTGAATAGAATCATTTCTTTCAAATTTACTGCTTAGTTTTTTGCCGTCAAAAGTAGTTTCTGAAGTGAAGTTTCCAGTTTTAAAGTCTTTACAAGTTCTTTCTTGATTGTAACAAGAAACAAGTGTTAATGCGAATAATAGTAGTATTTTTTTCATTTTTTTATTTTTCAAACATGCTTTTCATTATTGTGTTAATTCCTTTGAACATTAAATAAACAGAAAAGCCACAAATAATGACACCCAAAATCGCAACATAAATAAATAAAGGATGCTTTTGGTTTTTAAAACTACTATTTAAAACAAACACACCTAGAAAAAGTGTTGGTAATGAACCTAATAATATGCGAAGTCCTTTGTTTAAAATGGCTTTATTTACAGACATGATTTATTTATTTTTGGCAATTATAAAAATCAACAGCTTTTCTTACATTTCCATGCTCTTGTAACAATTTTTCTCCAGTTTCATACGATACAGGAATTTCGTCCATTATCATTCTTATGCCTCTGTCAATTAATTTGTCATTACTCAATTGCATGTCTACCATTTTATTACCTTTTACTTTTCCAAGTGCAATCATAGTGGTTGTAGAAATCATATTTAAAACTAATTTCTGCGCTGTTCCAGCTTTCATTCTGCTACTTCCAGTAACAAATTCAGGACCAACAATTACATCAATGGGGTAATTTGCTGTTTGCGAAAGCGGACTATTTGCATTGCAACTGATACTTCCTGTAGTAATAAGGTTTTCATTACATTTCTGTAAGCCACCAATAACATAAGGTGTCGTCCCAGAAGCTGCAATTCCAATAACTACGTCATTTTCATTAATATTCCAAGCTTGTAAATCTTTCCAAGCTTGGTTTTTATCATCTTCAGCAAACTCAACAGCTTTTCTAATTGCATTATCGCCACCAGCAATAATTCCAATCACGGTATCAAAATCCACACCAAATGTTGGCGGACATTCACTCGCATCTACAACTCCTAATCTACCTGAAGTTCCAGCGCCAATATAAAATAAGCGACCACCCGTTTTCATTTTGGTGATAACTTGCGTCACTAAAATTTCAATTTGCGGTATTGCTTTTTCAACTGCAAACGGTACTGTTTTATCTTCATTATTGATATTAGTAAGCAATTCACGAACAGACATTTTGTCTAAATGATCATATTTTGATGTTTGTTCCGTAGTTTTTATAAATGACATTGAAAACCTTTTTTTGTTGCTCAAATATACAAAGTATTTATAAATTTAAAGAATGACAGCCGTAGTTTCTTGAATATTTTTATATTTGTTAAAAACTATATCTTTTGAATCAAAAATCTCAGAGATTAAAAATTTGTTTTGTTACCGTAACGCTTTCAGATGGAGGTGCGGAACGCTGTGCAGCATTATTATCCAACTATTTTGATTCTAAAAATGTAGAAGTATACCATGTGGTTTTTTCTGGAAAAGTTGACTATGATTATTCTGGAAAATTATTTCATCTTGAACATTTAAAAGACAAAAGAAATAGTTGGTGGAGTAGAAGTAAACGATTTTTTGCCTTGAAGCAATTTTTTGACAATAATCAATTTGATTATGTAATTGATTTTCGTGCTAAAGAATTTTTTTTGCAAGAAATGATTATTCATAATTTCGTGTATCCTAAATTCATTCAAACTATTCATAGTTATAAATTCAAATCGTACATACCAAATAATAAACTCTTAGCTAAATTATTATACAGAAATTGTCAGCAATTTATCACTGTTTCTAAAGGAATTTATGAAAAAGTGAGTAGTAAATATAAATTTTTACCTACTAGATTAATTTATAATCCAATTGATTTTGAGATGATTTTGAATAAATCAAAAGAAGAAATAAATAACGATTTTCAATATATTTTATCTGCTGGAAGCATGAATAAAAACATAAAACAGTTTAATAAATTAATAGAATGTTATGCCAACTCAATATTACCGTCTAAAAATATAAAATTGATTATTTTAGGCGAAGGAAAACTAAAAAGCAAATGGATAAAATTAGCTGAAAGTTTGAATTTACAAGACATGATAATTTTTAAAGGCAACGTAAAAAACCCATTTCGATATTATAAAAATGCATTATTTACCATTTCAACTAGTAAGTTTGAAGGCATGCCAATGGTTTTGTTAGAATCTTTAGCTTGCGAAACACCAATAATCTCTTGGGATTATGCAACAGGTCCAAATGAAATAATTACTGACAAACAAAACGGATTATTAATTGAAAATCAGGATGCTGAAAAACTAATTGAAGCGATGAATCTGTTTGTAACAGATAATAATATATATTTACATTGTAAAGAAAACGCGGTATCAAGTGTGAAAAAGTTTAGTTTAGAAAATATTGGTAACGAATGGTTTAACGTTTTTGATAAATTAAAATAAAATGAGTTATAAAATCATAGAAATTCCAAAAATAAACAATACAAAAGGTAATATTGGTGTTATAGAAAATGATACAATTCCTTTTGATATAAAACGAGTGTATTATTTGTTTGACGTACCAAGTGGCGCAAAACGTGGCGGACATGCGCACAAAAAACTCAAACAAGTTTTAATTGCTATTTCGGGAAGTTTTGATGTGGTTTTAAAAAATGGAAAATCCAAAGAAATTATTACGTTAAACAGACCTGACAATGGTTTATTAATTGAAAACAACATTTGGAGAGAATTAGAAAATTTTTCTTCAGGTTCTGTTTGTTTGGTTTTGGCTTCAGAAGAATTTTCTGAAGATGATTATATTAGAAGTTATAAGGACTATTTGAGTTTAGCAAAATAATTATCAATACGTACTTATTTTTAAACCTAATTTTAATAAAAATAATTTCAATTCATCTACTGTAATTAAAACAAAACGGGGCATTTTTAATAGTGTATTTTGTTTCCAATTTAAGTTTCTTGAATCAATTGTTGCAATTGTTTTTTTCCAACGCAAATCGTTATTTTTCTTTAAACGCTTTCCTAGAACATACCTTTCAAAATCTAGATATTTTTTTAAATCTGAATTTGTTTTTGCCCAATCTTCATAAATGTCAAAATCAGGCGTGGTTTTATCATGTAATGAACTTTGTGTAAGTTGGTTTTCTGTTTGCATAAAATAACTCATTTGAACCGAGTTATGATAAGCTAATTTAAAATTGTAATTGGCTCTAATATTGAAATCTAAGTCTTCTGAAAAACTAATATCTTCATTATAAAAACCAACCTTTTCAAATACTTCTTTATGAAAACAAACGGAACCGTGATTATAAATACCTTGTTTTACATTTATTTTGAAAAAGTTGATATAACCTCTAAAATCTAAAGGAAAAATTTTAGAACCATTGTGAGGTTTTTTAATTACTGATTCCCAAACTTCTTCATAATTTGTTCCAAAAATTCTCGCTTCTGGGAAATTTTGAATTAATTGAAAGATACTTTCTAAAAAAGTTGGTTGCCATAAATCATCTGCATCTAAAAATGTAATATAATTAGAATTTGCATTTTTAATTCCTGTATTTCTTGAAGCTGATAAGCCAGCATTTTTTTCGTGAGTAAAGATTTGAACTTTATCTGATTCATGTTTTGATGCAATTGTGGTGCTAGCATCAGTAGAGCAATCATTTATAATCAACAAATTGAAATCTGTAAAAGTCTGATTTAAAACACTTTCTATAGCGTTTTCAATATACTTTTCTTTGTTGTAAAGCGGAATTATGACGGTGAAAAATGGCATCTTAATCAGTTAAAATATATTGGAATACTTCCTTCCAGTTGTGTAAATCTTTACTTGTGTCAAAAGGTGAAGTATTTCCTTGAAACGTATTATTACCTTCGACAAATTCAGTAATTAGTTTTGCCAAATCGGGAGCACTATTTTCATCAAAAAATGACACATTTTCATAATTACCACAAGCTTCTTTGGCATAAGGTAAATTAGCTAAAAACATTGGTTTATTGTATGCTTTTGCTTCGGAAATTGGCAATCCCCATGTTTCAATTTTTGACGGGAAAAGCAAACAATCCATAGCATTATACATCGATAATAACTGATTTCTTTTTACTTTTCCATAAAATTGTACGTTTTCTAAATCGCTATAATTTTTAATTAAAAATTGTGCGAATTTTTCTTTATTATCTTTTATGGTTGTGAAATGAAATTGGGTTTGTTCTGAAATGCTTTTCGGTAATAATTTTATAGCTTCCAAAATTAATTCATGATTTTTATAACTTCTTGGAAAACTTGGGTAAAAAAAGTGAATTTTATTTGTTTCAAAATTGTATTTTTCAAAAGTAATTTCCTCCACATATTCTGGAATGGCAACTTTTATATTTGTGATGTTAAAACGCTTTTCAAATACTTCTTTTATCCAATGTTGTTGTACAAAAACAGTGTGGTTTTTTGAAATATTTATCTTAAATAAAAAATCATACAAAAGGGAAAAGACTCCAATTTTATAATCAAATTTCCAGTCTTTTAATGTTGGTTTAAAAAGGGTTGTAGGGTGATGGCAATATACAAATTGCTTATTAGTAACTACATTTGGTGTGGTATCATGAAGTGAAAACCAAATGTCAGGTTGTAATTTTTTCGATAATTTTTTAAAATAAAAATACTCGTAATACAAACGAAACCACCAGGATTTTTTTGAAAGTGGTATCTCAATAATCGTAATATTTTGAAATTGAAATTTGGAGGCGTCATGAACCAAAGCGATTACATCAACTTTCTTGTTTTCAATGTGTTTAGAAAGTTCTTGTAAGGCATTATGAAGGATTGTAAAAATACCACCTTCTACCATGTTTATACCCGAAATTACAATTTTCTTACTTTTCAATGTAATTTAGATTATTTGTCCATCAACATTTTTCCTGCAATAACTAGTAATACTACGGCAAAAATTTTCTTTAATAATTTTTGGTCTAATGTTAAAGCAAATTTACTTCCAAAAACACTACCCACAACAAAAAAAACAGCGATAATTGCTGCGTATTTTATATTAATTTGACCTTCTTTGTAATAATTAAAAACCGCAACAGCTGTTACTGGTACTGCTAATACAGCTAAACTTGTACCTTGTGCTTGGTGCTGATTAAATCCAAAAAACATTACTAATAAAGGCACCATAATTATACCACCACCAACTCCAACTAATCCGCTTAGTACTCCTGCTAAAATTCCAATAAGAATTAAAGAAACTATTATTTGTAGGGTCATTTTACTTTTCATTTTTATTTATTATATCCTTCAATTGGAATTTCAATTTCGTATGTTTTTTTTGTTGGATTATCTAATTTTTTATCACGCAACCATTGATTATGCGTTTTCAAAATTTTATAGTTTATACCTTGACTTATAGCAAATGTAGACAAATTTGTTATAGAAGAGTCAATCATTATTTTTTTTGTATTAATTTTTGGATACAAGGCTTCTTTTGGAATTAAATAGCCATATTTTTCTGGATTTTTCATAATTTCTTTCAAAGCTAAAATTCTAAACATATAACGAGCCGTTTCATCCGTTAGCCATAAATTATAATAATCTGAAGTTTGTTGAAAATTAATGTGATTTTGTAATCCAGTTATTCCGCCATTATATGAGGCTGCAGCTACCGTCCAATTTCCAAATTTGTTTTTGGCCTTAATTAAATATTCACAAGCAGCTTGGGTAGATTTTTCAATATGATAACGTTCGTCTACTTGTTCCGTTATTTCTAATTTACTTTCCTTAGCAGTTCCGGGCATAAATTGCCAAACGCCTTTAGCTCCAGATGGCGAAATAGCATTAATTAACCCGCTTTCAATTACAGCTAAATATTTAAAATCATCTGGAACATTATATTTGGCTAATATTGGTTCAATTATAGGGAATACCTTATTCGCTCTTTTAATTAAAATGGCAGTTGAGGCATTTAGATTGATATTAACTAGCATTTCTCTATCTAATCGTTCTTTAACATCTGCCTGATTTGTAGGGACTTTTTCTCCACAAAAATCCATTTCACTAGGATAATCTACATGATTTTTTTTTGGTACGTTTTGGTAAGACGTAGCATAAATTAAAAATCTGCAAATTAATAATATAGCGAATAAAAATAACGTTTTATTTAGTTGTTTCATAAGATTATAATTTTGTTTTTGCCCTTTATTATCTGTGCAATTTTATATATTTTGTAAATTTATTGTAAAATTAAATTGGGTAAATTTTTGTTTAACCATTTGTATTTTGTTACAATCATAATATGAGTTCCTCCTTTTATAACAATACAATTTTTAATATTCGCAATTGGAAACACCATGTCTTCATCGCCATGAATATGAATTACTTTTTCATCAGGAATATTTCTTTGCCAAAGTAATACATTTTCAATTGCCCAATCTAAATATTTAGTTTGTTTCATAAATAAATATTTATTGTATAATTTAACTCTTTTAGCAAGTAAACCTCTCCCTTTTACATATCTTGATAAATAGTTTACTTGCCCTAAAAGACTGGTTGGCAATGCTTTGTATAATTTTGTAGCTTTAGCTAATTTCATGTGAATAGGCAATTCTTGGTTGCTTTTTACACTTGAAATGATAATGACTTTTTTTGTTTTAATTATTTCAGCCATTTCTTGAACCACAATTCCTCCGAATGAAACGCCAATTAACACGCAATTTTCATGGTTCACTTTTTTACACATTCTTTTAGCGTAATTATGTATTGTTTCATGATGAATAGGTAAAATCCATTCTAAATAATGCATATCAAATTGTTCTTTTGGTAATTTTATATTTTCGAATATTTCTATGCTTGCAGCCAAACCAGGAACAAAGTAAACTTGTATTTTAGACATTAGTTTGATGATTTTGTGCTTTAAAATTATAATTTTAATTTTAATTGGGTTTCTTTTTTAGATATAAAAATTTAAATTTAATAAATAATTTTCTATTGTTATGATTTTCATTTGTTTACTACTTGATTTGTCTTTATTTTTTTGTAAATTTGCAGACATTTTAACAAACAATTAAGATTTGTTAGTATTTAAAACCCAAATTTATGCTAGTTGAGGAAATTAAAGACAATGAATTATTAAGACAATTTGAAACGAAAACGGATTGTGGACTTTTAACAATTGAATATGCCATTCAAGAACGAAAGATTTTTCTAACCAAGCTTTGTGCAAACGAAAACGAAAATGAAGATAAAGTAAATCAATTTATAACTTCTGTTTTAGATATTGCAGAAGAAAGAAAGTTTAAAGTTGTTCCAACAAACACAAAAATCGTTTCTTTTTTTAGGAAAAATAAAAAATTTCAACAATTATTACCACCAGGAATTAAATTATAGCAGCATACAATTAGTATTTTTAACAGCATTGAAACTCGTTTTGATGCTGTTTTTAGTTTATTATTTCTTTCATTTATTTAAAATTGCTGATTTTATATATGTTATATTTTCATCAATTTTTGTTAATTATCATTGAAAATAGTACCTTTATGCCTATATTTGATATTGTTTTAAAGGTATAAAATCCATTTAAAATCAATACAATAAAGAAAAATTTCTTTCCAAAATTAATTAGAATTTAGATTTAGAATGAACCCATACATAGATAGAGAAAAAAGCTGGTTAGCATTTAATGCTAGAGTTTTACAAGAAGCCGCAGATGAAAATGTACCCTTATTAGATAGACTTCGATTTTTAGGTATTTTTTCCAATAATTTAGATGAGTTTTTTCGTGTTCGTTATGCTGCAATTCGTAGAATGACCATAGAAAAGATAGATACTAAACCAATGTTAGGCGATATTTCTGCAGAACAGTTATTGAAAGATATTACAGAAATTGTAATTGACCATCAATCGGAAAGTTTGCGAATATTAAATGATATAGAAAAAAAACTTGAAAAGCAGGGAATTTACATAGTTAATGAAAAACAAATAAATACAGACCAAAAAGCATATGTTAAAGATTTTTTCATTCAAAAAGTAAGTCCAGAATTAGTTACCATCATGTTAAATGATTTAGTGGAATTTCCTTTAATTAAAGACACTTCAGGATATTTAGCAGTAAAATTGGTAATGAATGAAAACAAAACAGGACTAATTTCTAAATTATTAAATGATAAAGAAATTAGATATGCAATTGTTGAAATTCCAAAAACAATAAACAGGTTTGTTGTTTTACCTTCTAATTCAGAAAAACAATATATTATTTTATTAGATGACGTAATTCGATATAGTTTGGATCATATTTTTAATATTTTCGATTATGAAAGTATTGACGCTCATATGATAAAAATTACTCGTGATGCCCAATTAGAGTTTGATTCAGATTTAAGTAAGAGTTTAATTGAAAAAATATCTTATAGTGTTAAAGAGCGCAGAGTAGGAGAACCTGTTCGTTTTGTATATGATCAAGCAATTGATAAGGATACTTTAGAATTTTTCCTAAACAGAATGAAAATTGATAGTTCGGATTGCATAATTCCTGGAGGAAGATACCACAACCGAAGAGATTATATGGATTTTCCAAATCTTGGAAGATACGATTTACTATACAAACAAAATGTGCCACTACCCATTCAAGGATTAAGTTTGGATGGAAGTATGTTGCAAAGTATTAAGGAAAAAGATTATTTATTGCACGCGCCATATCAATCCTTTTCTTACTTAATTCGATTTTTAAGAGAAGCGGCTTTAGATCCAAAAGTGCAATCTATAAAAATTACTTTGTACCGGTTGTCTAAAAATTCTCAAATAGTAAGTTCGCTTATAAATGCTGCTAAAAACGGAAAAAAAGTTACAGTTCAAATTGAATTGCAAGCCAGATTTGACGAAGCAAGTAACATTTCTTATGCCGAACAAATGCAAGAAGAAGGTATTAACTTAATTTTTGGTGTTAAAGGACTAAAAGTGCACAGTAAAATTTGTTTAGTAGAACGGTTGGAAGATGAAGAAATTAAAAGATATGGTTTTGTGTCAACTGGTAATTTTAGTGAAGCATCGGCAAAAATTTATACCGATGTAACATTATTTACAAGTGATTCAAGAATTTTAAAAGACATGTCTAAAGTATTTGAGTTTTTTGAAGTAAACTATAGAGTACATCGTTACAAACATTTAATTGTTTCACCACATTATACGCGTTCACGTTTTATTAAATTAATAGACAGAGAAATAAAAAACGCCTCAGAAGGAAAACCCGCTTACATTAATTTGAAAATGAATAGTTTATCAGATTATAAAATGATTGATAAATTATACGATGCTAGTAATTCGGGTGTTAAAATTAAATTGATAATTAGAGGTATTTGTTGTTTGGTTCCAGTTTTAAAAAATTACAGCGAAAACATTGAAGCTATTAGTATAGTTGATAATTATCTAGAACATTCCCGAGTATTTATATTTGGAAATAATGAAAATCCTGAAGTATTTATTTCTTCTGCTGATTTTATGACTAGAAATATTGATGCACGAGTAGAAGTTACTTGTCCTATTTACGATGAAGAAATTAAACAAGATTTAATAGATACTTTTGAAATTGGTTGGAAAGCAAATGTTAAGGCACGTTTACATTCAGATAAATTTGAAAATTTATACAGAAAACGTGGTGAAGACAAAGTGTTTAGAGCTCAACAAGAAATGTACAAACACTATCAGAACAAATTGGAAGTAATACTTCCAGAAATTATATAATCACATTAATGATTCAAATAAAAAAATATGCCGCAATAGATATTGGTTCCAATGCAATGCGGTTGTTAATTACTAATATTATTGAGCAAAAAGGCAAAGAAGTTCAATTTAACAAAAGTGCCTTAATCCGTGTACCTATTCGTTTAGGACAAGATGCTTTCACAGTAGGTGAAATTTCAGATGAAAATATTGACAGAATGATTGATGCGATAAAAGCATTTAAATTATTAATGAAAGTATATAAAGTTGAAAAATTTATGGCTTGTGCCACGTCTGCCATGCGTGAAGCAAATAATTGTAAAGAAGTTGTCGAAATCATAAAGAAAAAAACAGATATTAAAATTGAAATTATTGACGGTAAAAATGAAGCAGTAATTATTGCCTCATCTGATTTACATCATTTTATAAAAACCAACGAAAATTATCTTTATGTAGATGTAGGTGGAGGAAGTACCGAATTTTCTTTGTTTTCTGATGGAAAAATATTGGTTTCAAAATCATTCAAAAACGGTACTGTTCGTATGTTGAATAATATGGTAAACGAAGTAGTTTGGCAAGAAATTGAAAAATGGATTAAAACCAATACAGAAGGTATGAGTAATATTACCATGATTGGATCTGGTGGAAATATTAATAAAGCATTTAAATTGTCAGGTAAAACGCAAGATAAACCTTTGACATATAAATATTTAAAATCGCAATTTGAATATATAAATGCATTAACATACGAACAAAGAATCTCCGAATTAGGTTTAAATACAGACCGTGCCGATGTAATTATTCCAGCACTTACTATATATTTAAGTGCCATGAGATGGAGTGGTGCCAATCATATTTATGTGCCAAAAATTGGATTAGCTGATGGGGTCGTAAAAGCTATGTATTACGATAGAATATAAAGCACAATAGAAATAAATAAAAAAAAAGCAATTTGTTTCCAAACTGCCTTTAATATAAAATATTGATTTTGATTATTTTGCGATGTCAAATCGGTCTAAATTCATCACTTTATCCCAAGCTTTTACAAAATCAGTTGCGAATTTTTGACTGGCATCTGAAGAAGCATACACTTCAGCTAATGCTCTTAATTCTGAATTCGAACCAAAAATTAAATCTACTCGAGTTCCTGTCCATTTTAATTCGCCAGTTTTGCGATTTCTTCCTTCAAAAATGGTAGCATCATTAGAAGATGCTTTCCAAGTGGTATTTAAATCTAATAAATTCACGAAGAAATCATTGGATAATGTTTCTGGATTTTTAGTGAAAACACCTTGATTAGAATGGTTGTAATTCGCGTTTAAAACACGTAATCCACCAACTAAAACTGTCATTTCAGAGGTAGTTAATGTCATTAATTGTGCTTTATCTACTAACATTTCTTCTGCAGAAACCGTGTATTGCGTTTTCATATAATTTCTGAAACCATCTGCTTCTGGTTCTAAAACCGCGAAAGATTCAACATCTGTTTGTTCTTGAGTAGCATCATTTCTTCCTGCTTTAAAAGGTACTTTAATATCATGATTTGCGTTTTTAGCTGCTTTTTCAATTCCAACAGCACCTGCTAAAACAATTAAATCAGCTAAAGAAACACGTTTACCATCGAATTGAGCACTATTAAATCCATTTTTAATATTCTCTAAAATAGCTACTACTTTTGATAATTGCGCTGGATTGTTTGCTTCCCAATTTTTTTGTGGCGCTAAGCTAATTCTTGCTCCGTTTGCTCCACCACGTTTATCTGAATTACGGAAAGTAGAAGCGGAAGACCAAGCTGTTGCAACCATTTCAGAAATAGAAAGTCCAGATTCTGCAATTTTAGTTTTTAAAATTGCGATGTCGTTTTCATTAATTAATTTATGTGTTACAGCCGGAATTGGATCTTGCCAAATCAATTCTTCTTGAGGTACTTCTGGTCCTAGGTATAAAGATTTTGGACCCATATCTCTATGTGTTAATTTAAACCAAGCTCTTGCAAAAGCATCAGTAAATTCCTCTGGATTTTCATGAAAACGTTTAGAAATTTTAGCATATATAGGATCCATTTTCATAGCCATATCTGCAGTAGTCATCATTAATCTTTGAGATCTTGAAGCATCTCCAGCAGTTGGCGCCATTTTTGCATTTGAAGCTGCTGTCGGTGTCCATTGTTGTGCACCAGCTGGACTTTTAGTTAATTCCCATTCGTAACCCAATAATACGTTGAAATAATCATTGTCCCATTGCGTAGGATTTGGCGTCCATGCGCCTTCAATTCCACTAGTAATGGTATCATTTCCAACACCTGTACCAAATGAATTTTTCCACCCGCGACTTTGTTCTTCAATTGGAGCACCAGCAGGTTCTGGTCCAACAAATTCTCCAGGATCTGCCGCACCGTGAGCTTTCCCGAATGTATGTCCGCCCGCAGTTAAAGCAACCGTTTCTTCATCATTCATGGCCATTCTCGCAAACGTTTCACGAATATCTCTTGCTGAAGCTAGAGGATCAGGGTTTCCATCTGGGCCTTCTGGGTTTACATAAATTAATCCCATTTGAACAGCTGCTAAAGTATTTTCTAATTCACGTTCACCTTGATATCTTTTATTTCCTAACCAATCACTTTCAGAACCCCAGTAAATATCTTGTTCTGGTTCCCAAACATCAGCGCGACCTCCACCAAAACCAAATGTTTGGAATCCCATAGATTCTAACGCACAGTTTCCAGCTAAAACCATTAAATCGGCCCAAGAAATTTTATTTCCATATTTTTGTTTGATTGGCCATAATAATAAACGTGCCTTGTCTAAATTCCCATTGTCTGGCCAACTATTAAGTGGTTCAAAACGTTGTTGTCCAGATCCGGCACCACCACGACCATCACCAATACGATACGTTCCTGCTGCATGCCAAGCCATTCGAATAAAAAATGGACCATAATGTCCGTAATCTGCAGGCCACCAATCTTGAGAATTGGTCATTAATTTGACGATATCTTGTTTTAAAGCTTCGTAATCAACACTTTTAAATGCTTCTGCATAATTGAAATCTTCACCCATTGGATTGGATAATTCTGAATGTTGACGAAGAATATTTAATTTTAACTGATTTGGCCACCAATCACTATTTCTTGTACCATTACCAGCTGTTTGTTTTGTTACAGCACCAGAAAAAGGACATTTTCCTCCTCCGTTTGAATTTGAATTGTTTTCCATAATTATTATGTTTTTGTTTTTTCACTTACAAATTTATGCTTTAAATTCTGTTTTTTTATATAATTTGTAATTATATAAATTTATTTAATAATAGTTTTTGATTATCATTATTTCATTCTAATAACTGAAAACAATTACAATTTTAATTCTATATTTGCTTTGCTAACCTAAATTATATTAAAAATGAAAATTTTTAGAAAGAAATCGATTACGACGATATTGAAACAAGGCGGAGATGGGGATCATACAGGTTTAAATAAAGTATTGACAGTAAAAGATTTAACTTTTTTTGGGATTGCTGCTATTATAGGAGGCGGTACGTTTAGTGCTATTGGAAATGCTTGTTTTTCAGGCGGACCTGCAGTAGTGCTTTTGTATATTATGTGTGCCATAGCTTGTGGTTTTACAGCTATGTGTTATGCCGAATTTGCTTCTCGAGTACCTGTTTCTGGAAGTGCTTACACCTATGCATACGTTTCTTTTGGAGAACTTTTTGCTTGGATAATTGGTTGGGCATTAATTATGGAGTATTCTATTGGTAACATTTACATTGCTTTTTCTTGGAGTGGTTATTTCACCAATTTATTAGAAACTTTCGGCATTCATTTACCTGAATGGTTAACTATAAACTACAAATCCGCACATGCTGCGTTTTTAGCAACTAAAGGCGATGAAGGTCTCGCAGCATGGCAAAATGCACCGATGTTAGGAAATTTAAAAGTTATTTTTGATTTGCCAGCGGTTGTGATTAACATACTAATTACTTATTTAGTTTATAGAGGTACAAAAGAATCTAAAAACTTTAGTAACGCAATGGTTTATATAAAATTAGCGATTATACTTTTGGTAATAATAGTAGGTGCTTTTTACATAGATATTGATAATTGGACGCCTTTTATGCCTAACGGATTTAGTGGTGTCATGGGTGGAGTTTCAGCTGTTTTCTTCGCTTACATTGGTTTTGATGCAGTTTCAACATTGGCCGAAGAAAGCAAAAATCCACAACGCGATTTACCAAAAGGAATGATTTATTCTTTGGTAATTTGCACCATAGTTTTTATTGTTTTAGCTCTTGTTATTACGGGAATGGTTTCTTATGAACTTCTCGGAGTGAGCGATCCATTAGCCGAAATTTTCGCTTTGAAAGGTGTAAAATGGATGCTTTTTATAGTATCTATTGCTGCAGTTGTTGCCATGACAAGTGTGTTATTAGTATTTCAAATGGGACAACCTAGAATTTGGATGACGATGAGTCGCGATGGTTTAATGCCTAAACGTTTTTCTACTATTCATCCAAAACACAAAACACCAAGTTTTGCTACACTTATAACTGGTTTAGTAGTGGGAATTCCAATCTTTTTTACGGATGAAAATTTTGTTTTAGATTTTACAAGTATTGGAACTTTATTTGCTTTCGTATTAGTTTGTGGTGGTGTTTTGATGCTTTCTCCACAAAGTGAAGCCGAAATTGCAGAACGCGAAACGAAAGGAAAATTTAGAATTCCGTATGTGAATTCAAAGTTTATTTTTCCAGTATTAATTGTTATTGCGACTATTTTGATTCTTAATTATGTTCCAGATTTTTTTACCAATCTTTTTGATTTTTCTATTGATAAATTAGCTACGAATTTACCTATGTTGGTTTTCATACTTGTTTGTATAGTAATGACAATTTTATCTTTTACTAAAAACTTATCATTAATTCCATTATTAGGGCTAATTTCTTGTAGTTATTTATTAACCGGAATGGCCGTTTCTAACTGGATGTGGTTTGGCGTATGGTTGGTTATTGGACTGGTAATTTATTTTGCATTCAGTTATAAAAACAGTAAACTAAATGATTCAATTTAATTAAATTCAAATTTATGTTAACAAAATCAACTTTTGAGTTTTTAGATTTACTTACTAAAAATAATAACCGCGATTGGTTTTCCGATAATAAAAAACGTTTTGAAACTGAAAATAATTTGGCAAAAGTTTTTTTTACTGAAGTCTTTATCGATTTAGAAAAAATAGATAGTTTAGAAAAAATGCAAGTTTTTAGAATTTATAGAGATGTGCGTTTTTCTAAAGATAAATTGCCATATAAAAATCATTTTTCTGTTGGTTTTACCAGAACAAAACCACTATTGCGAGGAGGAATGTATTTACATATTGAAAACGATGCAAGTTTTGTAGGCGGCGGATTTTGGGAGCCAAATAACGAAGATTTATTGCGAATTAGAAAAGAATTAGAATTGGACGCTTCTGATTTAAGAGAGATTATCGCAGACGCAACATTCAAAAAAATGTTTGGAACTTTGGAAGGCGAAGAATTAAAAACAGCTCCAAAAAACTTTGATAAAATTCATCCAAACATAGATTTAATTAGGAAAAAACAATATTTACTTACCAGAAAATTCACTAATAAAGAAGTGATGTCACCAAATTTTAAGGAAGAAGTAATCGCCACATTTGCAGCGATGCGAACTTTTTTCAATTACATGAGTGAAGTCTTAACTACTGATTTAAATGGTGAAAACCTATATTAATTCTATTTAGACAAATTAATCCTAAAATTGACACATTTACTAATTGTTAAATTTCCACATTAACTCGGTTGCACGAATTCTAAACTTTCTAAATTTGTTTTAGAGATAAAAACGCCATAGTTCACGGAAACTTTGTTTTTTTCAATTTTTTCAATGGTTCCGATAGCTTTTCCGTCTTTCATTCGCACTCTATCGCCAACTTTTAAAATAACATCGGGTTTTACAGGAATCAATTTGGCTTTGATTTTATTTTCTTTTTTCTCAGTTCGAATTTCTTCAACCTTAATATTTACTTCCTCAATCACTTGTTTTACAACAATTTCTTTAACTTTTTTCTCTTTGGCAGATATTTTTTTACGTTTCGAATTTTCAATTTCAACAACTTTTAAAAATTCACCAATTAATGTCTTTTTGTCTTTATTATTAAAGTATTTTTCTGCAATGTCGTCAATTTTTTGCCCCATATAAATCAAACGCTGATTGGCGTCATACAATTCTTGATAACGTTCTAATTTATCCTGAATTTTAACATTTATAGTTTCCATTTTTTTGCTTTCTTCACGTGCTTTGGTTTCTTCTTCTTTTAAGGAAACTGAGGTTTTTTCCATTTTAGAACGCTCTTTTTGTAAAGTTGCAATAGTTTTATCAAATCGAACTTTTGTATTTTCAATTTTCTTTTTCGCACGATTAATTAATCCGTAAGGAATACCATTTTTCTGTGCTACTTCAAATGTAAACGAACTCCCTGGTTGCCCTAAATGTAATTTATACATCGGTTCTAATGATTTTTCATCAAATAACATATTGGCATTACTGGCAAATGGCAATTCGTTAGCTAAAATTTTTAAATTGGTATAATGTGTGGTGATAATTCCGTAAGCTTCCCTATCGTAAAATTCTTCTAAGAAAATTTCTGCCAAAGCACCACCTAATTCTGGATCTGAACCCGTACCAAATTCGTCAA
>CAMDGB010000021.1 GCA_945897915.1 Chryseobacterium gleum
TATCTGTTCGTGTACCAGTAAGTGTAATATTACCACTATTTTCGCACAATGGTCCATATGAACCAGTATTAATAATCGGATAATTAAAAGAAAAACACGCATCATCAAAATTAGAATCTTCTCCCATTGTAATATTAAACCTATATGTACCTGGTAATAGTACAGTAGTACCTGAAGCCAAATACCATATATTGGGAGTAGATGGCATATTTAACTGGTTTGAACTAGCAACTAGAGTTGTTGTATTGTTACTATTTACCCGTAATAAATCAATTCTTCCTGTAGAAGTTCTATTATCGCGAACAGAAAAATAACCCGAAAAGAATACTTGTGTATTACATTGAAAATTGAATTGTTGAAAAAAATCAGCTGACGAACCAACAACATCTAAATATTGAACACCCTGGTGTGCATTATTTGGTCCTCCTGTGCTTAGTACTCCATTAGTTCTAACAATATTTGGATTTGCACCAAATCCATTCCAACCATTTATTGGCCATGTAATAATATTATTTCCAATATTAGTCTGTACTGGTGTTTCAAAAGATGGATTAATTAATTGATTTAGGGAAGTTCCATTACATTGAGCTTTTGATTGTAAAGAAAATAAAAATAAAAATAAATAAAAATAATACAAATTAATTTTTCTAAATAATATATTCATAAATTAGTAAGTTTTAAAGACAGACTATAACATGTACTAAAATTTAAAAATAAAACAATTATTATTGCTAAAATATTATTTATATTATAAGCTATTGAATCCCCCATTTGTAAAGCTTTTCGGTTCCGCTTTAGTTATAAAAATTAAAACTTGAAAACTAATTCAGCATTTAAGTTAAAGTTTGCATAATCTAAAGTATAAGAAGGTATGTTTTCAGATACGGAATTTCCTGAAAAATAACCAATTACTTTTTGATTATCAATTTTAAAAGAAGATTTAGTGTATCCAACTCCTGTACCTATTGATACATTTTTAGAAACATCATAATTGAAACCCAATTCAGTAGAGTAAATAAAACCACTACTTTTAACTTCAGAAGATTTAAAAACAAATCCATTTTTTGAATTGAAGGTTTGAGAAGGATTAATTAATGTTGCACTTCCTAAATATAATTTAGTATAGTAAATAAATTTGTTGTTTTTTGATAAAAACCTGTTAAAACTAACACCTAATAAATACGAAGATAATTTGAATTTATCACTTGAGCTTGTAAAAGAACCTGTAACTGATGTTAATTCTAAATCAGAGTTTAAATCTTTAGTTGAGTCATCAGTAAGATAAGTATTTGTTATAGACGAAAATTTTGCATCTAAAGTGTAAAAACCTCTATTCACGCTTTTAATTTGTCTTGCATAAGTTAAAGAAAAGTTAGACCCGTTTCCACCAAGATAATTATTATCTGAATCCTTAATAAAAGGAACCGAAACTCCTGTGCTTAAAATAAATCTATTCTTGTTTTCTTGCGCTGAACTATATAGACAAGCGATTGAAAATAAAAATGTGAAAATTACATTTTTAATTGCTGCTAGTTTTTTTGTTGAATTCATTATATTTTTTTTAGTTATTTTCCTACCGAAAAAGCTTTTCGGTTCCGCTATGTTTTTGACTAAAAGCCTTTTAACTTCACAAATCTAATAAATAATATTGTAACATTACACATATAATTACCTTTTACTTTACATATGTGTAAAACATGCGTAATGTAACGTACACACAATTGGGCATAAAATGATAATCGTATATCCGTGGTATTAACAGCAGCCCAGATAGTTGGTTTATACTCTTAAAAATAAAAAAAGTTACAAAAAGAGGAGAAAATATTTATCTTTGATTAATCAACCCTCGCATTTTTTTAAAAACAATACAACATAAAGAGCGCTACTATTTATACAATTATCACTAAATAAAATACAAAAACATGAAAAAAATAACCTTATTACTAGTCGTGTTAGTTATGGCAAAATGGAATAATTGTCATGCACAATCCTTTGAAGGGTATATTAATGAAAATATTCCTGTTTGGGTAGATATCAATCTAGATGTTTTGAATAATACTATTTCTGGTTCGTATTTTTATAAAAAAAACGGAAGCAGCATTAGTTTATCTGGCAAAACAAATGGGAATACGTGGATAATTGAAGAAAAAAGCAAAGAAAATATCATAACTGGAGTATTCACTTTGGTTCATTCGGGTAATTCACTAAAAGGATTTTGGAATAAACCAAACAGCAAAAAACAATTAAAAGTTAATTTACTTCAAACAGATTCAAAATACAAAGAGACTGCAATAATTCCAAAAAACAATCAATTAGCACTTTTAGATAATTCATCACTTCTTGATGAAATGAATGAATATAAAAATCAGACAACTAATAAAATTCCAAAATTAGAAATTCTCTATGCTCAAAAAAACATAGTAAGCGTTTCTTATTACTGGGAATATATGAGCGCATATTTATCATCTGGAACAATTTATCACGTATTTAATTTAAGTAATAAAAAAGAAATCTCGTTGATAAATGAAATTGATTCCAATCGTTTAAATGAATTTAAAGCTAAAATAAGAGAACGTATTCAAAGTACTTTATCACTTCATAAAAAAGATTATGCCGATGTTACCGAGGAAGAATGGATTAATGCTTTTGGAGATAGCGAAACTTACACAAATGCGTTTTCTGTAAATGAAGTTCCAGAAACTATATTTGATACATTCTATATCAAAGAAGGAAAATTAGTAATTTATAAAGAACATTACTTTGAATTTCCACATGCTATTCAAAGTTTAGACACACAAATTAGCATACAATTTACGTTTGATGAATTGGAAAAGTACCTTAAGATTGAATCTGTTTTATTTGGATTAAAAGACTAGACTATTAAAAAACAAATAATTGACTAAATCTAGAAACTTTTAACAGATGATACATACTCAACTAAAAATCAGCATCAAAATCAACATCAAAAAACTTCCAGCATAAAACAATAGGCTAACTACGCATCCTCTTGTAGTACGAGAATATACCCTGTTATACAACGCCTTTTTTGGATTGGTAACCCATCCCAAACCTCTTGGAGCTTTCAATCCTAAACTATGACGCACCACGCGTTTTATAGAAGTACGAGCAGCTATTCGCTTTGTTATTGAGGGAATTCTAAATCCGATTTTCATCTGTGCAAAGCTGCTTTTTAGTGAAATTTATATAATTCTATTAAAATAAATTTTATATTTTGATTGAACTTAATATTCTTTTTTACCCAATTGACAAATTTTAGTTTTCAGATTATAAGTACCTTTTTTCCAATAACGCCCAATATTATCAAGATTGTCTGTTTCTATTTTCAATACATTTTTTTGTTTATCAAAACCATTAACATAAATATAACGATCGTTATCATGGATTATATTTTTTCCAGAATTTAAGTCAATTATATAGGTACCCATGTCAGCTGCGCCACTAACTCTATAAGACATTACTAAAAATTGATCCGTTAATACATAAGATACACATCCATCATCATTACAAACATGATTAAATGAATCTTTAATAATATCCTTTTCTACAGAAATACTATCAAACCTATTATTTGTATATTCTTCGTTTTTAATGTTTTCAAAAGCAGCTTTTACCTTTTTATCAAAATCACTATCAGTTGATGAAGACTCATTAGCGGCTAAATTATTTTGCAAAATAGTAACTGAGTCTTTAAGTACTGCTACTCTATTATTAAGTTGCATGTTGTTTTCTAACAATTTATCTCCATTTTTTTTAATAACATCCATTTGCCCTTTTAAAAAAGCAATATCTTGTTCTAGTTTAGAAATAGATTTTAGCATAGCTTCTTTGTTTGAATTGGCTATTACTTGCTCTTTCTCAAACTTGATATCCCGATTTTTTATTTCCGAATTTAAACTATCAATTCGAATTTTTAAGGTTTCTATAATTTCTTTTTTAGACTGTGCTACTATTTGTAAACTAAATAATAAAAAAGTAAATAATATAATTGCTTTTTTCATAATATAAAAGTGTTAATCCTTAGTTAGTAAAATGCGTATTTAACATGAAATAATAGCAATACTACATTTTCAGAAATACTATTATTTTACTGCCCAAAGATAACGGTTATTTTATAATTATGAAAATCCAATTTCTACCAACCTGAACTTGCCAAAGAGCCTAATCGTAAATCCCAAATCTAAATTCCGAATCCTGAGCTATTCCAAAGCCCATTTCTTAATTCATTGTCAATACTGTCGATTTGAATTTCTTTTGACATTGGTTTTAGCCCCATTCTTTGTGAAAATCCCATAATATTGAAACTATGTTTTTATAATTAGTTTTATGTTAAGTAAATTTTACTCTTCCTTTTTAAATATCAAAATATACATTGTATAGAGCACTAATGGAGAAAAAGTAATAAATAAACCTGTTGCAAAATCACTTGTGGAGTGCATCTCACCGCTACCAAAAGTAAAAAATAACCAACATACCTCCCAACAAGACCTCCCTATTAAAATTTTCATGTTGGATGCACTCCCCACAAGGAATAATAATAAACGTTTAAGAACAAAACAGATAGGTTAAATGACAGCATTTTTTTCTTACAAATAAGTTTACTACATTTGAATAGAATTAATAAAAAACACATGAAAAAAATATTCACACTCATTTTAGGAATAACACTTGCTTATTCTTGTTCAACTAGTTCTGATGGTAATGGGAACAGTACAACCACTAGCTCACAAACTTCAGTTACAGACATTGATGGGAACAATTATCAATTAGTAACTATTTGTAACCAGACATGGACAAAAGCCAATTTAAATGTATCAAAATATCGTAATGGTGACATCATCCCTCAAGTCTCAAGTCCTACTCAATTGCAAACAATAACTTCAGGAGCTTGGTGTTATTATAATAATGATTCTGCATATGGAAGTATTTATGGAAAAATGTATAATTGGTATGCTGTTAATGATCCTAGGGGATTGGCTCCAACTGGATATCATATTCCTTCTTTAGATGAATGGATAATTCTAAGGGATTGCTTAGGGGGCCAACTAATTGCTGGAGGAAAAATGAAAGAAGCTGGGACAAGCCATTGGAACAGTCCTAATGTGAATGCAAGCAATAGCAGTGGGTTTACTGGCTTGCCAGGTGGTGGAGAAATGTTTCCTAATACTAATACTAATGTCTATACAGTTGGAAATATAGGTATGTTTTGGAGTTCTACAACTCAATTAAACACACCAACACCTAATTCAGATGCAAACGTCATTTCATTATTTAGATCTGGTGGAAATTGGAATTATAGTAGTATGAGTAAAGGTAATGTTGCATCAGTAAGATGTGTTAAAGATTAATAAAGGGCAATAAATAGGTCTCCCTACAATCGTTTGCTTTGTTGCGTTGGGCTGTTACAGTCGCTTTAACAAGCTTCCATTCCACAGACCACTTGAAACCAAAACTAAGAGCAGCTAAGAAAAATAGCAGCTCTTTTTTGTGTCTAATGCTGTTCTATTAATAAGCAGTTGTAGATTGATAAATTTTTTTACTCATTAATAAGGAACGCTAACGCTGAATTATTTGCACCCACCCATCCATCGCTACCCAACGCACTAGCGATTTTCTTCCAACGCATTAAGCACTTGTTTTTACCCATGCTGTGCAAAGTATTTTTGCCTTTTATTATTTTCCCAACCCAAACACGCATAAAAAAGGCAAAAAACACCCTGCACTTTCCCAACGCTCTAAAACAAGAGCTTCCCTACGCTAAAAATCTCTCCCAAGCTATTTGTACATAATAAGTGTTATAATGCCTATTCTCTCCCATTGCTACACCCACAGCAGTTATAACAGTTATTATGTAAAATATCCGCTCTCCTACGCTCCCACCCTGAAAAGGAACAGTATTTTCATTGTTTTTTGAAGATGCTTTACTTTTTCATAACAAATTACATCTTGAACACAAAATCTCTCTTTAAATGAACTCATATGCATCCTCAAAAATCAAGTCCATCAAAAAGAGTGCTAAATTTCAGTTCAGATTAATAGCCTACCATTTTCCTACCAATTAATCTGCCCATAAAATTTAACACCCTTTGGTAAACTTTAGTAATAGAATGAATCACTTTTGAAGAAATATTGGATTTATAAGAAGTAAAAAGACCGCAAAGTTAAATTACGTGTTTTAAAAGAAAAAAGTTCAAGCCTGCGGTTTTGAATAAAATCTCCACCTTTACATTTCAGTAGAAAAAAAAATCACCATTCTACCATTCAACATTAGGGTAGTATTTTATCCAAAAAACTTGTTTCAATAATACACTTCATTAGCAGTATTGGCTTTCTTTTTTTTCTTTTTTTCTTTTAGAAAATTTGATTATTTACAAATACTAAGTAACGTATTTCTTTTTGTAGACATGTGACTTAATTATAAAAAAATCATTTATTGTGGGGATATTGTGGGGATAATTAGAAAATAAAAAACCCTAACTAATTGAATATCAATCGTTAGGGTTTTAATTCAGCGGAGAAAGAGGGATTTGTCTACTACAAAAGCCACCAATAAAATCAATACTTTGCAAAGCATATTATTTAAGTGACTCCTCGACTGACACCTCTTTTATAAGGTTACTATTATTCTAAATTCAAAGTAGTCAAATATAAGGATAAATATTTGAATATTAAAGCATCAAGACTAAAAATTGAACTGGTTATTTAAATGCTTATTGATACTATTCTTGATTAAAATTTGTTTTTCTATTACCCCTATTTTAACCAAAAATCAAGTGAGTTACTTGTTCATATTTTATGCCACTATATGTACAGAACTCTTCAATCGTTAGAAACTCATTTTCGAGCTTGTTGAGGTCTTTTTTTATCTTTTGCATCAATCTAGTACTTTGACGATAACTCTTGCCTGTTATGCGTTGTATGTCTTTCGGATAGATGCATACCCTCTGATTATTCAATTTCATACTTTATCTATGCCTTTGATTAGGCTTTGACTTGCTTCTGACTTGCAGAAAATCTTCTGCTGACCCGTCCTAAAATAACTATACAGATTAATAAATAAATCCTATTATAGTTATACAAATATAATTTTTAATCCTAAACTTACTATACAATTGTTTTTTCATGATAAAAACTCTTATTATAGTTCTTCCATCTTTTGTTTAATTTATCGGATTGCAAATGGGCTTGATTAGGTGTTAAATAATCACAACTTGCATGTGGTCTTAATTCATTATAAGATTTAATACTTCTACTTATTTGATTTCTTGTTTGTTCAAAACCTAATAGACTTGAGTAAAGATTAAATTCTGTTTTTATAATACCATTTACTCTTTCTGCTAAAGCGTTTTCATAAGGATCTCCATTCTCAGTCATGCTTATAGCTATATTATTTTTTAATAGTAAATCAACATAATTATGAGAACAATATTGCGAACCTCTATCAGAATGATGAATAATAGATTGGTTATAAATTCTGTTATTCAATGCCATTTTTAAAGCTTCTATGCATCCTTCCGCTGCCAAATCTTGACGAAAACTATATCCCATTATTTTTCTCGAATAAGCATCTGTAATTAAGCTTAAGTAGCCCCATTGATGAGTAAGACGTATATAAGTAATATCACTTACCCAAACTTGTTCTGGTCTTGTTATTTCAATACCTTTTATTAGGTTGCTATATTTTCTCATCCAATGCCTAGAATCAGTTGTCATAGCTTTTCTTTTTCTTTGCCTAATGAGTAATTTATGTTCTGACAATAAATCAAATAAATAATCTCTACCAAAAGATATTTGATGTGAGATCAACTTATTTTTTATTAGAAAGTGTAGCTTTCTAGTTCCTAGTCGTGGCAAGTTTTTTCTGATGTTAATTACTTCTTGGAGAATAACATCTTCTTTGACTAAACTACTCTCTTTACGCCATAAACTATCGTAATATGCGTGTCTTGTTCTGCCAAACAACCTACACAAAACAGCTATTCCCAATTTTGGAAAATCCTGTTTCATTTTTAGGACTGCTTGGCACCAGACTTTTTTCTAATATCAATTTTGAGTTGGTCTTCGGCTACATCAATTAGGGTGTTTAGGGCTTTTATTTTAAGCTCTGCTTCTTTTAAAGCTTGTAGTAATGCTTCTTTTTCTATATGTTTTTTTGTTTTTTTATCTTTAGCCAAAACAGAAGGTTTTTCAATACAAATTTCGACTTTTTCTGTTTTATATTGTGCTATCCAACTACGAATTATTTTTTCCGTTTTAATATTGTGAGCTATTTTTGCTTCTTTAACAGTTAACCTACCTTGTTCTATAGCGGCAACCACAGTACGCTTCAAAAGCGAATTATACGTTCTACGCTTCATGTTTTCTTTGTAGTCTTGTGAGCCGTAATTACGCATCCAACTATCCAAAGTAGGAACACTTAAACCATAAGTTTGAATTGCCTCTTTTCGGGGTAACCCTTTTTCAATTTCTGAAACAACTTTTAAAATTAATCGCTTATCAAAACGACTTTGCTTGTTCTTACGAACCGCATAAATTACTTCTTTTTGATTTTGCATATACACTGTTTTTATGTATAGCTATTTTAGGACAAGACATGCAATTTAATTATAATTTTTAAAACTGATTGAATGTATTTTTTTGTCGATTTTGGACAATTATGTCAATTTTGGACATATGGTACACTCTTGACTTTTTCTTTAGTGAAATGCTTTGTAAACTTTGCTTTAATCATTCAAAATGTGGTTGCAACTGATTGAAAGAATGAAGGAGATTTTAAATGAATGTTTAACAAAATTTTGAATTTATGGCTAGACAGAAAGGCATAATTAAACTAAAAGGTACTATCGGTGATATTACTTTTTACAAAACGCAAGACGGGCACTTGGCAAGAGAAAAAGGTGGAATTGACGCGAGCAGAATTGCGAGTGATCCTGCGTTTCAAAGAACTCGAGAGAATGGCTCCGAGTTTGGTAGAGCTGGAAAGGCAGGAAAAATGCTTAGAACCGCTTTACGACCGTTGCTTTTAAATTCTGCTGATGGTAGAATGGTGAGTCGATTGACGCAGGCTATGATGAAGGTGATTCAAGCGGATTTGGTGAGTGTTCGTGGTTTGCGAAACGTTATTGATGGCGAAGCTGAATTGTTATTTGGTTTTGAATTCAATATTCGTGGTAAGCTTGGTACAACTTTGTTTGCTCCGTTTGTGGCAACTATTGACCGTGTGGCAGGTGAAATTACTGTGGATTTGGCATCATTTATTCCAGCGAATATGATAGCTGCACCAAGTGGAACTACTCACTACAAAATCATTTCTGGAGGAGCTGAGATTGATTTTGAAGCTGAAACGTATGTGGTTGCTACTTCTGAAACGGCAATTTTGCCTTGGAATGGAACAGCTACTGCTCCAATTAACCAGGTAAATACTGTTACACCTGCAAGTACAAAACCCTTGTTTTTGGCTTTAGGTGTTGAATTCTATCAAGAGATAAATGGACAAATGTACCCATTGAAAAATGGTGCTTTTAACCCATTATCGATTGCGAAAGTAGATAGTGGTGTGTAAGATTAGTCGAAAGTGAAAAGCCGAAAGTCTTAAAACTTATGAAACTAGAATTAACTAGAACTTATTTCCCTGAAGGAACCAATGGTAAACTCGAATGCGAAGGTAAATTAATTTGCAATACAATTGAATTGCCATGGAAGATGAACGAAACTAAGGTTTCCTGTGTTCCGGAAGGGAAGTATTTTATAAGAAAGCGATACAGTGCAAAACACAAATGGCATTTGGAATTGGTGGATGTGCCGAATCGAAAGTTTATTCTTTTTCATCCTGCTAATAATTCACAAAAGGAATTGCAAGGTTGTATTGCTCCAGTTACTAAACTTTCTGGACCTGGTTTAGGTTTAATGTCAAGAAAGGCATTTGTGAAGTTAAAAACATTAGTTTACAATGCATTAGACAAAAAAGAACGTGTTGAAATACGAATTAGATCTTTTACAAGATGACAAAAAAAGGAAATTATGAAAAAAATCATTACTAGAGCTAAAGCTCCTACTCCAAAGTTTTTTAAAGTGCTTCGAACTGTTGGGTTGGCATTAGCTGCCGTTGGTGGCACTATTTTAGCTGCTCCAATTGTTTTACCTGCTATAATAACTACAATTGGTGGTTATGTTGCGGTAGCTGGAAGCGTTTTATCGGCTGCAAGTCAGCTTACTACTACTAATGACAGCCAATAGTTCAACATTAGCGGGAACCGCTGGAGGCACATTATTAAGTATAGTACCTAATCTTTCCTCTGATGATATTGCGAAAACGGTAATCTTAGCTACTGTTGGTGCAGTTGTCAGTTTTGCGATTTCGTTACTACTTAAAAGCGTAAATAAAAAGTACAAAAAATAAGTTTAGCCCTAGTTGTGGTGACCTTTGGGTTAAACAAAATGAAAGCCAAGTCGTGAGACATGGCTTTTTTGATTTAACGGTTTGTTAATTTATGAATTGGCAGATTTAGAAAAGGGTTGTTTCATTTTTTCATAATTTTTAATGAGACACAAAGCTAAAATTACAATTAAACGCACTAATTCCTATATATGCAGTTACATTAAGCCATTATTTGATTTAAAATCTTAATTCCATTTTTAAAAGCACATATCTTGGCATTAGTCTGTGTTCAGTTTGTGAAATATTGATATCGGAAATACTATAATTTCTAAAAGTTTCAACGTTTAAAAGATTATTGCCTGACAAGAAAAAAGTAAGTTTATTTTCTTTAACAACATAACGTGCTTCTATATCTAAGAAATAATATTGATTGTTGTTTTTATCTAAGTTCCCAAAAAAGTAACGCTCTGATTGCATTTGAATATTAAATGTGTTACTAAACATAAAAGATAAATCTAAAAACGTCATATTATTTGTAAAATTGTTTTTTATAGTAGTTTCCACTTGATTATAATTCCATTTTGAACCAATATGATAATTGAAAAATCTCCTAAAACCAGTACGCAACTCAAAACCATAATCCGCATTAAGATTTTTAACTTCTCGAAGATTGGAGTTATTTACAATATTTTTAAAATTTGTTTTGGATGCTCCTAAATTGACTTTAAAATTCGATTTTATAGGTTTAAAATAATGGTCAATATTTGAAGAAATAGATAAAAACTCGCGGTCTTTTATGATGATTTTCTCTGATTGTGAATAATTTTGAGTAACGATGGAGTTTGTACTAAAAAAATCATTATTCTTGGTATAGAAAATAAACGTATTTGCAAAAAACTTATCGCCCCAGCTGCCATAAGTATAATTTAAAATGGCACTTGATGAATTTAACTGATTAAAAGCTTCTAAACCTTTTGAAAAGGAACGAAAACCCGTCTGCACAAAACCGGAAAATACGTCTAAAACTCCTGCATTTGTTGTGTTAAAAGAATAGGAAGTTAAGATTTTATTTTTGTCGTTAATTTTCCAATCCAGACCAATTTTTGGCATAATGAAAAATGGATTTTGATTGGATTTTATGTTAAAATTTTCTAATTTATTAATCAATTGATGCGCATCTGACTGGGTCAATAAAGTGAATTTCCCTAATTTAAAACAATATTTAGCCGATAAATATAAATCGTTTGTAGTGTAAATCAAGTTGTTTTGATATTCATTTGGAAAGGACAAGCTAGTTTGATTATCTAGTAATTGAAAACGAGTGTCTAAATTATCTATCCTCAATTGATTACCCATTTTTAGTTCTAATAAATCGCCGTTTTTCTTTTTGTCTAGTAAATGGGCTTCAACGCCAGCAAATTGCATTTTATTTTCGCTTAATTGTTTGGTATTATTGGCGTTTTCGGAAAATAAATCGGATAAAATAAATTGATTAACCGAATAATTTTGTGGTGTTTTTTCATTAATATATCTTCCAGAAAGCAAGAATACTTTTTTTTCATTCAACTTGTTCGTATAAACAATTTTTTGGTCTAAGAGTTGGTTGGCTGCATTTAATCGTTCATTTAACAAATCGTTATTAAAAAATAAATCGCTTCTGTTTTTTTCATTTGTTTTGTTGAATTTTCCAGTATATTCAAAAGTTTTATTTTTTGATATGTCAAAAGTTAAATCTACTTTACCAAAACCTATCAATTGTTTTTTTCTTCCTACAAAATCTTCGGTATTTGCAAATGTGGTTGTGCCAACTGAAAATGATTGAAAGCTATTTCTAAAAAAATCAACTTCATCCGTATTTAAAAAGCCGAGTGTTTTTAGTTTTACTTTATTAGATAATGTAAAAATACTATTTAAAGAAAGCATTTCGGCATTGTTTAAATTTACTCTTTTTTGTTTTAAGTTTGGTGTATCAAAACCTAAACCTAATAACGTATTTGCAGTTTGATCATCGCCAATACTTGCGGGTTCATCAAAACGAAAAGGTCTAATTAAGTGGTTAATATCGCCAGTAGCATCTACTCCGATATTGTTAAGATTGGTTAAAAAATAATATTTGTTTTTTTTACCAAAGTTCATTAAATTACTTCTAATTTCATATCTGTTTTCAGAAACTAAACCGTAACCTGCGTTAATATTACCAAACCATACTCGTTTTGCATCTTCTTTTAACATCAAATTTAAAGCCACTTTATTGCTATTCTCAATACCTTTTAAATGTTTGTTATTGGAATAATTTTTTAAGAGTTGCACTTGATCGATTGGCTGAACCGGCATATTTTTTGTTAAAATTTTATACCCTTTTTCAAACATATCATCACCATCAATCATTACTTTTTCAATTTCTTGATTACCTACTTTAATGGTTCCATTTGCATCAATATTAAGCCCAGGAATTTTTTTTAGTAAATCTTCAACCGTTTGTTCGTTGCCTTGTTTAAAGGAATCTGCATTAAAAATTATTGTATCGTTTTTTATAGTTATTGGTTTTTTGGACTCAATTAATATTTCTTTTAGTTCTGTAAATTTTGTACTCAAGACAAAATTTACTAATTTAGTTTCGGATTTATCCTCAATTAATATGTCAATAATTTGTTGTTCAAAACCCATTGAAGTAGCCGTTAAAACAAATTGTCCTGTTTTTTCAATTTTTAATGAATATTTACCTAATTCATCTGTATAAGTATAAGTTATAATTCTGCCAGTGTTATCTTTAAGAATAACACTAGCAGAGACTATTGGTACTTTATTAGTTTCAAGAATATTGCCTTTTAAAAAGCTTTGACCATATGTAGAAAATGATAAAAAAACTAAAATTAATAATAGTGTTAATTTTCCCATTCAAATTCTTTTTCAATACCTGTTCTATTTAGCTTAATATTTGAAACAGAAACACCTTGTGGCATCCTACTTTGAGTTCTAGCCATCTGCTCTTTAATTTCATTTTCTCTATCGATGATTATTGTTTCATAACTTATTAAAGGTAAATTATCATTCTTATCAAAAATTACGTCTTTGTTCTGAATAAAATTTATTTTTTGAACACGCCACGAATGTTGATTGTCATCATTTGTATTATATAGTTCTAATATCAAACCCGGAAGTCCTTTAAATTTCCATGGGCCAAATGGGATATTTAACTCTTCAGAATACCATGCTGTAATTTCTGAACCTCTGAAATTAGTTGTAGCTTTTTTACATAAGAATTCTCCAATTTTTTTGGTTTCTTTTTCTAATACACTCCAAGAATAATTTGGCAAGCTGTCTTTTACTAGCACTTTAATACTTTTATTATTATTTGTAAAGTGAATTATTTGATCGTCTTTATTTAAAAAATATTTAGTAGCGTCTAGTTTTATTTTTTTTTGACTAATTGTTATTTTATTGTTCAAAGGGTCTTCCTCTATAATTTTAACATTTTCTTCATTTTCAATTAACAGAGAATCAATTAAATAAATAGCTTTACTATTCAATGCTAATAATGTTTCTTTATTAGTTATGTTTCCTTTAACAGCTTCGTATTGAACTATTACTATTTTATTTTGCGTATATGATATTTGGTAAAAAAAGAATACTAAGATTAAAGCTTTAATTTTATACATTATGATTAGTTTATTAAATTAAATAAGCATAGACAAATTAAATTTTCAATCTATGCCTATTTTTAAATTAATTATACAATTGCGTTTAAATAAGCAACATGTTTTTTAGCTTTATCTATACAATTAGAAAGTGATGTTGCAGTTGTTGAATAATTAGTATCATAACTATATGATGATCCATCTGGATACGTAACTATAGTTGTGATTGTATAAAAACAATTGTCTTCTACTTCTTTCATTTCATATGATTTGAAATCACTAGAGTTATTAGCAAAAGCAAACGAACCGATTAGCATAAATGCTAAAGATAAAAATAATTTTTTCATACTTTTAAAATATTTTGCTTGAATCTTTGCAAGAGCTTCTGGCTCCCTTTGAGGCAGTCAAAGATTTTCTGCTGTTGTTTTCCACTATGGATTTCTGCCTGATACAAGTAAATTATTTCTTTTGTTTGGTGTTATTCCTTTTTTATAAAAAACCACTCCGTTGGCTGAACTTTGAAATTTTACACGAACTTTTGTAATAAGATTACTTGTAACTTATTTATTTGGGAAACTTTCTGACTAGTATTTTACTTTGTTGTCAAGACAAGCCAAAATTTCATTTTTCTTACTATTTAATATATTCAATTCAATGCTTAATTTTTTTTTTCAAACTTAACTTATGCATTACTATTATTATTTACGTATTTACACTTAATTTTCAGGTGTATTATTACTCATACATTTTTATTTATTTGATTCAATTTTACCGTAAAATAATATTGATAATTTTTTTTTATTTTTAATTAACCCTCTGCAAAGGATTAGGTTATTTTAACCTATACCTTAATAAAATAGCGCTTCTAATTTCATTGATGAAATGAATATTTTTGTTGAAATTGTTTTCATTTTCTTGCAGAAGTTTTAGTGCTTGGACATTTTTTAAGTGCTGCTCGTGTTCTCGCATTACTCTAGTAACTTTTGGATTGAACTCATTTTTAAACTCATAAATTGAAATAAATGGTATAACAGAACCTTTTAGATATTGGTGCCAGAACTTGGATTTCCATAAACTCATGGCTATCCAATACACGTTTTCTTTTTGTTCTTCCGTTTGGAAGACCAAAACAAAGCTGTTGGTAAAAGGTTCGTTTTGAGGTTTGCCGCTGTTTTGTCCTTTGTTTAATACGAAAAAATGCGGGTTCGCATACTGTGTGTTCGGTTTGTGGGTTTTGATAAAAATAGTGTCCATAATACAAGGATTTAAAAGGTTAACTTTCTTCGTCTTCCTGTATCGGTTGCTAAAATCGTGAATTGTTGTCGAGGTGCCTCACACATTTTTGCAAAAGAAAAAAGGAAAAAAAAGAAAGCCGTCTTGCCTTGTGGAGGGTATCAAAAAAGCAAGTTTTTCGGATAAAATACTACCCTTATGAGTGAATAGTAATTGATGATAAGTGAATTGTCAAACAGTAAATGTGAGGGTGGAGATTTTATCCGGAACCGAAGGCTTGAACTTGCTTTTTTGACTACCTGGAACAAATATTTGCCTTCTTTTTTATCCTTTTTTTTGTGAAAATGTTTCTTTTTTTTGGTTAAAGGTTAAAGGTGTTGGGTTAAAGGTTGTGGTTTTCTGATGGATTTCGGGAACAAGGGTGTGGTTTTTTTAGGGATAAGGGATAAGAAAAGGGATATGTTGGTATTCATTTGGAAACTGAAAAAAAAAGCACACTCTTGTTGGGGTTTTGATTTTTGAGGATGCTTGAATGTCTGTTGAAAGACCTTGTGTTTAGTTTGCAGTTTAAGTCTGATGAAAATGGGAAGCATCTTCAAAAAACAATGCATTACTACCTAGTGCGATGTGGCAGTAGCGGAACAAGGGTGTGATTCTATTTAGTGATTAGTAACTAGTGATTAGTGAATAGTCTTTATGATTTTGAAAAGCACACTCTTGTTGGGGTTTTGATTTTTGAGGATGCTTGAAAGTGTTCAGTATTCAGTTTTTAGTGTTCAGTAAAGTACGTGAACTGAAAATGGGAAGCATCTTCAAAAAACAATGAAAATTAGGTCAGCGGTAGCGTACTGATTCTTGGGCGGGTGCGGCTGGGTGCGGATATTTTACATAATAACTGTTATAACTGCCGCTGGTGTTGTGTTGGGAGAGAAAAGGCATTATAACACTTATTATGTAAACATAGCTTGGGGTGGTTTAGCATTGGGAAAAACAGCTCTTGTTTTTGGGATGGGTGTAAGTGGATAAAAAATGGCTTATTGTGCGCGTGGAGTTGGAAAAACAGAAAGCCATTTTTTATTGACTTACTAAGGGAAAACAAGTGCTGTTCTCGGTAGGAAAACCACATGTGCGGTGGGGAGCGTTGGCTTGGGTGGGCGCAAATACGTAAGCGATAGCGTACCTATTTTTATTTTAAAAAACGGTATTATTTATTCTAACTATTAAGCGATTTAATGCATTTTCTTTCAAAGAATTCATAGCTCTATTTCCAACAATATGTTTTTCTTGAACAAAAGTAATTATGTGACAACGAGCTTGACTGAATGGTTTGTTATTCTTTTGAGTTAACATTTCTTGAGTTATTTCAAAAGTAAACAAATCCGTATCAGTACTTGATGACATCATGAAACAAACGTAACTTTCGTCTTTATCATAAACGTCATCATTGGAAATAATTATTGCTGGGTGAGTTTTAGTTTCTTTTGAATAAGGTAAATCAAAATAAACCTCAATGATGTCTCCCTTTTGAAAACTCATTAATATGAAAGTAATTCGTGAATATTAGTATTATTCATTCTTGCAATACCTTCTTTTAAATCATTATCAAATTTTAATGCAGGTAAAGACTTGTAAGCTTGTTTATGAAGTTTGCTTTCAAAAGTATATAAACATTTAAGTGAATACTTTATATTCTCTTTTACTTCTTCACTATCTAAATAGTTATATTTAGCCAAATCAGATTCTGCATTTTCCATGGAAAGAATAATCTTCTTTGTCTCATCTAAAAGTTTTTTAGATTTTTCACTAGACATATCATCAACACGATTGATAGCGCCTTCTAAAGCTAAATTAAAAGTAGTAAGATGTATATTGTATTTAGTTACTAATCTAACTTTTAAAAAGTAAAGAAACTTTAGTACCAACGGAACCCTTTTAGTATCATTTACTACAGGTTGCGCCATTTCTTGTATGTCAATAGTTAAGTACATAATGTTAGTTGTAATGCAAATTACGTTCCAAATGTAATTATTTTTATTAATAAAACAATATCTTATAGTATAAAACTACTTTTACTATTTGTTGAATATAACTTACTTATATCTATTTAACGTGATAATTAAATTAAAGTTACATATAAAGTGTTAAAGTTTAATTAATGAATAATATTTTCTAAACTTTTATAATCAATAGCTTTTTTTCTCTTAAAAATAAAAATTTCAATATAATCTGTAAATGATATAAATCTATCAAAATATAAATTTTTACTACTCTCAAAATGCCTATGATAAGAATCAATTAAAACATCTAATCTTTTTAGGGATGTTGTTCTATACAATAAATCATTAATATGAATAATTGTTATTGGTTTGATTCTCATTTTTAATTTACCATCTATTTCATTTAAATCTTTAATAACATATTCATTTATTAGATTATTAAAGGAAAGCGATGTCAATGTATCATCGGTAGTAATTATAATTGGAAAATAAATTAAATTATTATTTTTAGCACACGTGTCAAAAAATGAATATTTACCCTCATTTGACAAATTAATAAAATTCAATAATTGTTTAGCTGCTTTATTTTTATTTCCACTTTCATAAAACTTGTTTTTAAAATCTGTTTCTACCTTCTCAAATTTAGAATCTAGTTTAGCAATTAATGATACTAATGAGTTTTTACATTCAAATAGAAAAACTTTATTCCCATTCCTAATGTAGTAATCTGGTAAAGCAAGATTATTGATATTCTTCAACTTGTAGCTTTTCATTTTATCTTCATTGAACTGAATGTATTTATTACCAAAAACTGAATTAACAGCATTTCCTAAAAGATACTTTTCAACAAAATCCGAACTATAAACTTGGTGAAAATTTGAATTTTCAGAGTTTGAAAAATTCAATAAATCATGATACATCCCTGTAAAAAATTTATTCAAAACAAAATAAAAATCAATAATCAAATATTCTCCATTATCCATTCTATATAATGGATTTTTCATTATTTCTGATAATTCATTCCATTCTGAAGAATTAATATTATGATTTGAAATGTAATTAAAAAATGTAATCCCTTTCTCTTGTTCGTCAATTGAGAATTTATGATGGCTTATGGCAACCTGACCAATTCTAAATATTAGTGTAAATAACTCATAAAGTGTTTTAACATTGAATTTTTCCAAATACCTTGTCAAAGTATTTTCTAATTCCGGTTTCGTATTTATCCACTTTTCAAATTGCACGAATTTTAAAGCTTCTACCCAAAGTTTTTTATTGGCTAAATCTGTATTGATTAAATATTGATTTAACCCTAAATGAAGATGAAGTCTTATTTCATTTGACATTGACAAATTACCAACCAGATACTTTTTTGTAAAAACTTCTAGTCTATTGGCTATTTCGTCATTTACGATTAAATAGAGTTTGAAAAGACTTTCAGGATTATGACTTACTTTTTCAATTTTTATCTTTTTCTTTAATAAGATTTCGATAGTTCGTAATGTGCTTATCTTGTTGATTATTTTTACATTTTTGAGATTTTTTCTTTCAGAATGTTCTATAAAAACTCGAATAAAATTTGTTTTAAAATCCTCCGATGTATCAGGTATCCACTCTCTAAGAATAAAACTAATTTCTGAATGTTCATTTTGGTAAAGTAACTGTTCATTTTTATTTATTAGTACCAGAAATTCTATAGCATTCTCTAGATGTATTTGCTTAACAAGAACATCCATTGATTCCGAATTTTTATAAAATTCTTTATAGCCTAATCTAGAAATTAGTTTTGTTTTCATTCTTTTTTACTACTTCTTCGCAAGTGATTTTAATGATTATGTATTTCCTGATTTGTTTTGTTAACACTTTGACTTTAAACTGGTTTACCTATAGAGGTTGCGATTCTTTGAGGTCCTGGTTTTAATGCCATAGTGATGTGTTTTATATATGTTTTACTAAAAAGTATTTAAGAACGTGAAGGCATTTGCGCACGAGTGAGGATTCCTATTTTAAAAAAGACAACATGAATGCCTATAGATTACTTTCTAGCCCTGATAGGAGCGATACCTTGTAATAGCGGATAGCAGGTCCTTCGACAAAGCTCAGGATGACGTAATGGAAAACAAGAATGCCAGTTCCTTTCGCTTTAAATATTTTTATTTAACAATAATCATCAATTGTGTCTTCACCTGTCCATTCAAGTCCTTGGATTAGGGTAAATTGCTTTTCTGCACCGTTTTTTTCGAAAAAAGTTCCCAGACTGTTATGTATATAAACATCGTTTTGATAAGTTACCTCAGCTAAAGCGTAGGGTTTTATTGGGTTTTCTTCACCACTTTTACACATTATCCATAATGTTTTTTCATCTTTGGATATTGCATACTGCTCAACAATTGAACTCGTGTATTGGTTTCGGGAAAATATTGCTCCAATAGTTACATTTGAAATATAGTAAGCTATGGGGTGCTCAGATTTTTCCTGTGGACAACATGGAAATTCACTTGGTGTTTTCCAATTTTGTACTTTTTGAACAGCATTTGGAGTTAATGAATTTATTAATTCTACTACATCTTCTTCAACATAGTTGGTAGGTTGACTTGAAGTGCCTCGATTATAAACCCATTCTCCTAAAGAACCCCCGTTTGATGGATTGTTGCTTTTAGCCCAAGATAGCATTCTTTCTAAACTAATTTGTGCTTCTTCTTTTGAGACCGTACACATCCACTCATAATTTGGGTCAGGAAATTTATTCTTAAATTTTGAAGGTTCAGCAAGAAATGCTTCAACGCTCCCACAAATAATTTCGATTCGTTTTGCTGTAATTGGGTTAAGTAATATGTTTTCTAATCTAGTTACCCAACGTAGATTTTCGGGTCGATTATTTTGTTTATTAGTATCAATATGATCTACAACATGTTCTTTTGTGGGTGGTTCTCCATGAAAAGCAGTACCCACTATTCTGTGAATTCTTACAGCTGCAATTTCTAAATAACCTGACTTTAAGTTTAACTTTCCAAAAGTCCAATTGTTGTCTGTAGGGCGCTTTTTTTTACCGTCTATTGGATAGCGCAATACGGCACCGTTGTCACGAACAGCATATCGCTCTTCTTTGTAAGAGCACTCTATTTCTTTATCAAAGTCTTCTAAGTTATTCATAGAGGGTTTAAAAATTTATATTCGTATAATTGAGATTTTTGGTTATATGCGTATTGAATGTTAAAAGTATGATACGGAAGTTTTTGCTTTCTGAACATTGTTTGGTGTAGAAGGTTTATTAAATAAAATGTAATTTTGATCAAATGTATTTTAGTTCAAATATTTATTGTAGTAATTTACAAATTCTTGTGGTTTAAAAACTTTTGTTCTTACGTTATATTTATCATATACTTTTTGGGTTTTGAAATAGTTCTTATTATCATTAGTTATGAAAATATCGCATAAAGAGGCAAAAGCCATATGAGATGCATCTTCCGTTGTGTTTTTAAACGTATTGCTTTCTTTTTCATTAACTTTTACTGTATCAGCTTTGTAACCATGCATGTCTAAAATTAAATAACTATTTGCTAAATCATTAAACCAAGCAGGAGCATTTCTATTTTTATCGAAATACTGGTCTGGATTAAATGGCTCTATACTCAACTTTTGATATGCTTTTTGAATTACTTCATATGGATTTTTTTCATCATTGAAGTGTCCACTATTTACTCCAACTTTTTGAACAGTATCTCTTAGTAATTTATAATCCTCTTTTTCGTTTAAGTTTTGATACATTTTGCCAAAACTTTTAAAAAAACCATTCATATTAGGTTCATCTTTTAATCCTGGAAACATTTTGTTCATGATTTCAGCACTTTCTGGGTTTTCAAAAGCTTCTTTCAATACCATGTCTAATGGTATAGAAGAAATCATATTTTTAATTGAACTTAGTATACCAAACATTGGATCATTTTCATCAATTAAACTAAACAAACTATCTAAACTAAAATCAGTAAAAATTGGCGCATCTCTTATCCTTTCTTCTAATAATTCTCCTGGATCTATTGTATTTATTAAAACTTGAACCCCATCATTGTATAGACATTGGTTTTTCGTAATTTTCCTTATAAAATCTAAATCTTGATTAATCAATCTTTGTTCTTCTTCAGAATTATTTTTTATACTTACTAAAATATCTCCAATGTGCGATGTTGAATAAGGTAAAAAGAATTTTTGTTCGTTTAAAACTATAGCAGATAACTCTGGAAAATGACCGTTTTTCATTCCTGACATTATGTTCCAATCTAGGTATAGTTTTATCATTTCCAATGTTTCGTTAATTGAATTGTTTCGTTATAAGGTTTATAGTCTTTATCTATTTCATCAACTTTTATTACAACAGGCAAATCAGCTGAAAGACCTGCCAAAATACATGCACCTTGAGGTAAAATTGATAAACTTTCAAAAGATACTTTGTCTAAATAAGACACAGTTCTACCAATAGCTTCTATATCTTTGTTATTGATTAAACGATGTAAAAAGTAATTATGTAATTGAGATATTATAGTATCTGAAATATCAGATGGTCTTTGACTGGCAATGGTTAAAAAAACACCAAATTTTCTACCTTCTTTTATAATCTCTTCAAAAGTTTCTAAACGATAATCTTTCCAAGTTTCACTTTCCCTTAGAGAAGACTTTGAAAGAATATTATGAGCCTCATCAATAATTATGTTAAGATATTTATCTTTTTTAAAATTATTTGTTTTGTGATTCTCATAATATTCTTTGCAAATTACTAATGGTAGGACTTTTTTTATTGATTGTTCAGATATATTCTTCAATGATATAATAATTAGATTTTTGTCATTAATTATTTCATTATTAGTTATTTCAATTAAATTAAATAGTTGTCTAAAAATTTTAATTGCTCTTCCTTTTAAAGAACCAATAAATTCTGGATTTATATATCCTGATACAACATCCTTGTAATATTTTAATACTATTTTTAATTTAAGAGAAAATAAATCATCTTTTTGAAATTCAATGCTATCTATCAATAGACATAATGGGTTATAAAAATATTCAATGATATTTTCATCTAAATATTCTGTGTGAGAAGTTTTTGTTGATTTATTATCTCTTCCATTCATACCTTTTTTCAAAGAATATGAACCATTATCAGTTCTATAATCTATTTCATCATATATAAATTTTCTAATTTCAGTATATTTTGAAGAATCTGAAAAGCAATCATTGATATCTCTAAACAAATCAAAAAATACTTTTACTCCAATATTTTTATCTTTTTTTGAAAGAGCTATTTCAATTATATCTGTTTTAATAAAATTATTAAATGAGAAAGTTTCACTTTTAAATAATGTAAAATTTATCACTGAGTCTAAAAAGGGTTTCTGGGTTTTTTCAGTAGCATCTAATAAAATAGATAAAATTTCAACATTTTCTATTGATTCTTTTGAAATAGGAAATTTTCTTTCAGGCAAAATAAATTCTTCCTTAAATTCATCTTCAAGAATTATCTTTTCATATGTTCCCGCATTTGTTTTAGGATTTACATATTCACCATTAAAATCAATTAGAACAAACTTTGCATTTTCTTGGAATTTTGGTTCGTTTTTATATTGATTAAAAAGTTCGTGATAAATTTTAGCTAATGTGTAAGATTTTCCACTTCCTGTATTTCCAAATATACCAATATGACTTGCGAAAAGTCTATCAACTCCCAGTTTAATTGGAACACTAGTTTCATTTAGTAAAGTTCCTATTTGAATTGCGTCTTCATCGTCTTTGGCAAACTTGTGAATTAATTCAAATTCATTTTCAGTTAATAAATAACAATCATTTTCAATTAACGGAAGTTCTTTTAAACCCTGTTTAAACTCTTTTTGATTATTTTCAGAATTGATAAAACCAACTAATGTAACAACTAAAATTCTTTTGATTTTGTTTTTAGAATTGGTGTAATTTGATGCTAAATTTAATTTGTCTTCTTGGATAAATTCACTCTCAATTTTTCCAATTAATTCGGAAAATCCTTTAGAAATTTTAAGATAACTGCCAACAGAAACATTCTTAACTACATTACCATTATGAAGTAAATGTGACGCATTTTTCATCTTGTCTACAGCAACTTCAATGGTTCTGCCTTTCACAGCAATAACAGTTCCTACTTTTAATATTGAATCATTATCCTTTTCCATTTGTAGTTTCTGTTTTTGTTTCTTTTTCTGTCTCTTGTTTATCTTTTAGATCATTTGATTTTTCTTCTCCTAAAAAATATTTACTATCAAATTCCCTTGCAATTGGGTCAAAAATATTTAAGATTTGATGTTCTAAACTAAAAAACTCTGTAATGTGAATAGCAAAAACATTTTTGTACTTGTCTTTGAAAATATTTTGCTCAATATCTTTTTTATCCTTTTCACTAAAACATAAAACATACATAATCAAAGTTGGATTACTTTGTAAAACTCTTTGAGTGATTTCTTTAATATGTTCATCAGCAAAAGAAAATCCTGTAACAAAAAGAATACTATTTTCCCTTTCTAATGCATTAGAATACATTCGTAATTGTTCATAAAAATTATAGTCAATAGTCGTAAATGCAAACTTTTCTTTTGTTGGGTTTATCATTACCAGCTCATTGTAAATCCTTAAAAAGTTTTCAATTTCTTTAGTTACTTTTAACTTTTTTGTTTCATCTTTTAATTGTTCAACAGTTATTCCTTTCTTAATTTCAATTAATGATTCTTGTAAAATTTTAATTTCATTCAATCTTGACAAAACATCCAATTGGCTATCATGATAAATTATTTCTTTTTTTAATTTCCAATTTACAGAACCGTGTATTTTAAACAAATTAAAAGTAGGCAACTCTGTTTTATTATCATAATGAGCACTCACTTGATAAACTGATTTTTTGAAGTTACTTGTTGAGAAAATAGGATTTTGCCGACCATAAAAACCATCGTTAAATTCTAAATTTAGCTTTTCAAGCGTATAATCTAAAAACAAATCCATATTAGTTGTAAACAAATTGATTTGCTTACTTATGATATTTGTTTTTCTTCTAGTTAGAATGGTATTTAAAGATGAAATAAGTTGACAATAATTTTTCAGAGTATTTCTAAATTCTATTTTTCGTTCAACAGCTATCCTCTTATCTATAAATCCTAGATTACCTCTTATACATTTTTGAAAATAAGCGAATTTTATGGAACAATCAATGATTTTGAAATTATCTTCATCTATGAAGTGTTGATTATCATTCAATTCCGTTAATAAATTTTCAACCATATTTAGTGTTTCAAAATAATCAGTAGAAGCACCTGAACCAATTAAAAAATTGATGTGACAACTTTCTAATATTTTTTTAATTTTTTCTAATTCTTTTTTGTCTAACATGGTCTTAAATTTACTTTTTACTTTTCTTCTCCTTAACAAACAACCCAGCGGTATATTTCTCATACAACTCAAACAAAAACTCCATGCGTTTGGCTTCGCTGGTGAAGGCTTGTTTGCTGTAGGCGGCATCAACGGCTTTGTCTAGTTCGTTGTGGGCTTTTACTAAAGCGGGTGGCATGGTTAATGGATTGTATAAATCTGCTAATGAACTAGTAGGGAAAGAAGCTCTAACATCTAAAACAGTTTGTGCTTTTTCTTCTATAGTTTTTATTTGTTTTTCAGATGGATTCTCTGGCCAAGGATAGTTGTTGTACACAATATCTTTTGAATATCTGAAGTCACTTTTCAATCTACCACATGTAGTTTTAACCCAAGCCATATGCATGATTGAATTAAGAATTCCAAAATGAAATAAACTTGCATTTGGGATCGATTGGCAAGTATCACTTACAATAAAATCTTTAGAAAAAAATCCAATTGGTATGTAACTTCTGTTTTCAGAAGTAGTTCTTGGAACTAATAAAAAATCATCTTTTGGTTGAGTAACTTGTCTAAATAAGTTATGATATTTATAATCACGAGTTGATGCTGCTACACTTTCACTTCTGAATTTTTTCACAGCTTCAATTCTTTGAAGAATCATGGGGCAATTTTTCAATTCATTAGGATTTGCATCAACCAACCAAATACACCATCTTTTTTCACCGTTTAAATATTCTCTGGCACTTAAAAAAGGTTTAATAAATTTACCAGCATTAGGCTCTTTGATTAAAAAATCTATTTTCTCTTCATTACTAAGTATATAGAAACCTCCATCTGTAGGCTTACTACCATACATCATTTTTGGTACATTACATATTGGAGTATTTCTATTTTCAATTAATATATCTTTTGCATCAACTAAATACGGATTAATATTTTTAACTTTTAGTTCGTGAGCTTCACCTTTTATATCTTCGTAATCAAATATATACTTGTTATTTGTGTCAAAATTTGCAAAACCAATAATTACACAATATACTGCTGCATTTCCTTTTGCTTCATTATTCCATTTAAATGTACGATGTGCAAAATGAATTTTAATATTAAAATTACTCAATAAGTTACTCCATAAAATCCCTACTTGTTCGCCTTGAACAACAGAATTTGTTGAAACAAAAGCAGCCTTTATTTTTGTATCTAAAATATATTTTGATGCTTTGTAATACCATGCTGTAACATAGTCCATAACACCTGCAGCTTTTATTCCTTGCATAACAAAATGTAAGTCTTTTTTTTGCTCTTCACTTTGCATATGATGTCCTAAAAAAGGTGGATTTCCAATAATATGCGTAAGTTCTTTTTTTGGAACTACTTCTTCCCAATCAACCCTTAAAGCATTCCCATGAACAATTTTAGCCGATTTTTTCAAGGGTAAACGGGCGAAGTATTGTCCAAATTCATTGCTAATCATCATGTTCATTTGATGGTCAATTAACCACATAGCTACTTCGGCAATACGAGCTGGAAATTCTTCGTATTCAATGCCGTACATCATATCTACATCCAGGAGCATTATTTCTCGAACATCAAGAACTCCTTGCCCTGATTTGTATAAAGCTCGTAAAATTTCTAATTCTAATAATCGTAATTCACGGTAGGTAATCACTAAGAAATTCCCACAACCACAAGCGGGGTCTAAGAATTTGAGTTGGCTAATCTTTTTATGGAATTCGGGTAGTTTGTTTTTATTTCCTTTGATACTTTCAAATTCTGCCCACAATTCATCTAAAAACAACGGCTTAATTAGTTTTAAGATATTGCTTTCACTGGTGTAATGTGCTCCTAAGTTTCTACGTTCTTTAGGATTCATGACACTTTGAAACATGGAACCAAAAATAGCTGGTGAAATTTTACTCCAATCAATGTAACAACAATCTAACAAGGCTTGGCGCATTTTGCTATCAAAACTTGCCATGGGTAAAATTTCTTCAAACAGTTTACCGTTCACATACGGAAAGTCATTCAATTGCTCGTCTAAGTTTTTGAATCGTTTGTCTTTTGCCGTGTTTAACACCTGGAACAATTCTTGAATTTTTGAAGCTAAATCACTTCCATCTTCAGCGGTTCTATGTTCTATGAAATCTTGAAATTGTTGCTTATCAAAAATAGTAGTGTCTTCAGCAAACAAACAGAATAAAATTCGAACCAAATATACTTCTAATGGATGTCCTTCATACCCAATTTCTTCTAATCGGTCGTGCAATTTCCCCATTAGTTCCGCTGCTTTGATATTAGCTGGGTCTTGCTCTTTGTATGTTTTCTTTTGATAACCTAAAAGATAGCCAAAACTTTGTACATTAAGTACTAGTTCGTCAATAGTGAATTCTAATGTCGTTTGCTCTTCGGTATCGTGTAATCTGAAAATATGGAAATCGCATACCAAAACGTATTTTGGCAATTCGTTTTGTTTTAATCCGTGTGTATAATCAATGGCTTGTTGAAATGCTTTGTCTAGGTTTTTACCACGACTTTTCATTTCTACTAAGATAGTTCCTTTCCAAAGTAAATCGATATACCCATCGGCATCTGATAGTTTTTTTACTCGGTGTTCAAAGGTTCCAATCTTTTTACGGGTGATTCCAAAAACATCAAAAAAAGCGTCTAAAAATGGTTTTGCATCCGCTTCTTCATTGGTGGTATCTTTCCATTCTTTGGAAAATTTAATTGCTCTGTCTTTGATTTCGTTCCAACTTAATGCCATTTCCTATTTGTTTAATTGTAAAGCTTTATACCAATAATAAAAAGCTTCTGGGTTGTTCTTTTTTAATTTATTTAATTTATTGTATTGCAGGTCTTCGATACTCCAGTCTTTTATTTCGAGTGGATTTGTAAATCGAACTTTTGTAACTTCTTCCTCATTTTGTAGTAATTGGGTTAGATAGGCCACTTTTGCTGCTGCTGTTATTGCCTGGTCTATATTGAATTGTTCAATAGGGAAGTTAGTGAAATTGGTAATGCCCTTTTGTAATTGTTTGAAGTCTGCTAATTTTTCATTTCTTTCGGCTAGGGTATAGCACGCTTGCCAGGTATCTTCTAGTACTTCTTTAGCGGTTATGTCTAATTTTCGGAAACCTATTTCTTCTTGGACTACTTTGTTGTAGCTGTTTTTTACTACAGTTAAATCAGTCATGTTATCGAATAGAAAAGCGATGTCGTATAGTTGTTTTATTATTTCTGCTGGTCTGTTTTTACTATATAGTATTCCGGTTGTTTTAGGGGCGAATGCTGTTAGCTTGTCGCCAAGAATAGCATCAAATGTTGGCATAGTTATAGTAACCTCATCACCAGATGTGATTAGCCATGGGTGCTTTATTGGAACTTCTTGCGTTTCGGGATAGGGATTGGGTGTGTAGAGTAGGTCTAACAAAATAGGTTCTATATTGTCATCTACGACACTTTTATAATAGGCTTTGAAATGACCTATTGGTGCATCGGGTGTGTGTTTACGGTTGTTGTCGTCTTCCCAACTCAAGAATATTTTATCGTCCACTATTTTTTGTAAAACTGCGGTTATTTCTTTTTCGGAATGTTCTGTTATTATATCGATGTCGATTGAAAATCGTTTTGGTTTTTCGGTTGCTAAGACTAAAGCCGTACCGCCTTTGAATGTAAAGTTTAAACCGTTTATTTGTAATTGTTCCAATAGTGTTAGTGCCCAAATTACTTTTTCAATTAATTTGGCATCGCTATGTTTTCCTAACTTTCTTTTTAAGTTAAGAATCCAATTAGTTGTATGTGTTTCGTTATTTATCATTTATACTATTGGCAAAAACGGCTTTATTTTGCCGAAATTATATTGGTTTGTTTTTTAATTTCAGCTTCGCGATTTCTTCTCGATGCGTAGCGTTTCATTTTTGATTCGTTGATGTTGTATTTGTCAAATGCACTTTTGAAAATAAATTCGAGTTCGCCTTGCTGTGCTGCAAATAGTTCATCGTCTGCTACGATGTCAACCAAAATTTTTTCTAATGTTGGCACATTGATGTTGTTCCATTTTTGAATGGGTGCTTCTGAATTTAGGTTTTTGATGATTATGGCATTATCTAAAGCTCCTATGTATCGTTCGATTGTTTTTTCGTCTGGATTGATGAAAACATTTGGGAGGTTGGTATTGAGTTGGTTGAATACTTGTTCACTCGCTACTTTTTCTACTTCTACAATCGTAAAATTTTTAAAGGTTTGATGCCGCATTAGATCATTCAACCAGGCGCTTTCCCAAACGCAATACTTTACAAATGGGAATGTTTTGTTTATGACAGCTGCTATTTTAACTAGTTTATTGTTTAGATGCGGTTGAAATGTTTCTTCATTTCCTAAGGCATACATACCTCTTGAAAGGGAATGGATAATGCCTTTCTTTTGTAAAATAGACAAATAAATATTGATGGTATTGTCTGTCCAATTGGCAAAATCTTTTTTGATTAGCACCAATAGTTCTTCCCTAGAGATTTTGTCTCTACTTTCAAAATATTTATTTATTTGATTTTCTATTGTGACACTCATTTTTTGCTTATTTTAAGCAAAGTTAACTCTTTTTTTTGAATTATATAAAATTGGCAAAAATATTTATATTTTGCCGTTTTTATATTTGTTAATTGGTTTGGGTTTGTTTGTTTTGTTGGTTATAGTTTTTATTTTTTAATTTGATTTAGAACTGATTACTAATCAGTGTAATCATGGTTTTTTAATTTAATCTATAACTTTTCTTTTAGCTTACTCTTCTGTAAATAATTCTCCAATAAATGCTAACTGAATTTTAAGATTGTCAATTGTAATTGGATTTTGATCTTTTACGAATTCATTTATATCATTGATTATTAAATTTTTAGTTTTTAGTTCTGTTTCAGGATTTTCAAAAGGTAATTTAGCAGAAGTTATTAAATGATATAGTTCACCCTGAAGTTTTTTTCTAACATCTTGATTGTTGGTAGCTATAAGTTTTGCAATCCTTTCTAAAACTTCTTTTTTCATAATTTATTTAATTATTTGCGTTAAAACTCTTTTAGTTTTTAATTTCTGTATTCTTTCAAAAATTCTATGAATAATTCAGTTACTTTTTTAAGGTTTTCATGCTCCTCAAAGTTGTGTTTAAAAATAGTTTTTGTGTTAAAGCTTTCAATTCTTTGTAAAAACAATTCTCCATTATCAAACTCGGAAAACATTAATTTAATTTGAAATTTAATATTATATAATAATTCTAATTGAGTACTATATTCTGAATTATTGCCATTAATTGTATCTTCATAAATATCGTTAGATATAGAATAATCAAATTCGACTAACTTAATGTTATTAAGTTGCTCTAAAAAAGACTCTGCTTTCTTGGTAAAAAAAATAGTTGGTTTCATAAAAAGTTTATTTAAATGTTTTTTTTAGTAACGTGTTAATAATGTAGGCTAAATAGTTAATATCATAAATGCTATTTTACTTTTTGTAGTTTAATGATTATATCTTTTTAGGTTAATTGAACTCTTATTGCAAATCCTAGCTATCTGCTCGGTAGCGGAGATTTTAGCGATAGTTTTGCTTATTATATTAGTCCGTTCAATGTTGATTCTTTAATTTTTCTTGCTTCGTCATTTAGGTCAGGATAAATAAAACTTTTATTGATTTTGAAGCGAACATCAATTTTTCGTCTTAGATATTCGGCAAGATCTTTATGAATGTTGAAGCAGTCAAAAGGCGTCAATGCTAAATTCCAGCCGTCTTTGTTAAGGTCAGTATTAAATATGTCTTCAAGTGTTTTTTGGCTGAAAGGATTGAAAATAAAAAGTCCTTCCTGGGGAATGATATTTTGATTATATATTGAAGTAAATGGTTTTTTAGTTCTAATAATTAAATTTCCAGATGGTCTTATTTCTCCTGATGATTCTCCTTTTCGTTCAAAGTCCGAAATGTAAAAAATGCCATTGGATTTTGGATTTCCATTATTGTCTCCAAAATTATTGAATGATTTTATTTCAGGGTAAAGCTCTTTTGGTATAAAGTCAATGATGTTTAGTAATTCCTTTTTGTATTTTCTTTTATTTATGCGATAAACAGAAAAGTATTCATCAATTTTTTCTTTAGGTTCTTCTTTCTTTTTTAGCCCTTCTGTAGCAAAGAAAAATGCAACATTATTGTTGTAGGTCCAATCCATTAACGGAGTAGGTGCTCCATAATGTTGAAGTAAGCTTAAAATTGGAAATTCCCTGTCACTCCTTGAGTAGTTATATAGTTTAAAAACCTTATTTATTAAAGTATTTTCATTTGCTTTGTCGACTAAGTCGCTAATGAAATCAATATAATTTTTATTTGCCCATTGATTCATTTCGTTAGAAATCCAAAGTCGTTGAGATGATGTCAAGAGTTTATACTTTGCTTCTGTCATACCTCTGTAAATCCAAGCTGTTGCGTCAATTTCAGACTCTTCTTTTTCTTCGTCTTGCACGTCTTTGAACCATTTGTCAAGGGCTGTTTTAGTATTAATCACAAAGCTTTCTTTCTGTCCGTTACTGAAGAATTTTCGTTTATGGTCAAGATCTATATATGTAGGTAATTCAGCCATTGAATGTCTATTTTAAAATTATTAGTAATAGTTTATTTACGAAATAAACGTTAATTAAAATCCCTATTTTTTTGTTGTTGATTTAGATGGTTTTAATGATGGGGTATTCCCAGGTGTTTTTTTATTATCACGTTGACGTTGGTCTGGTTTTCCTGTTGATGTTGCTGTTCTTTTTGGTCCTGGTTTGATTGCTTGTGTGGTCATATGTTTTTATTTTTAATATTGGTTAAGCATGGATTACAAAACCGCGCCATAAGGTTAATTTCTTTTGATTTTATATAGTTACTAGTTCTGCTAGTTTTTTAACAATATTTTCCATAGTATCTTCACTAGTATCTAAACCATTTCTTGAACCTAATAGTGGACTTACATCACGTAAATCTTCATATGTAGTATTGTGAACTATCGGTACAAGCTGGTCGCGGGCTAGTAAGGCTGATAATTCTTTATCAGCAACACCTTCATTTTGAATTCTTTTTAAAAAATTAGGTGTGACTAAAACAATTCCAATTTTTGACTTTACTAATCCTTTGTCAATTTCTCGAAGAAAAGATGTTCCTAGGGGTATATCTTTTTCGCTAAACCATACTGAAACTCCGCTTGATTCAAGTAAATCGTGTAATTCTTTTGCTGATTCTTTCCTATCATCCCATGCGTGACAAAGAAAAATATCTCTAAGATCAGGTTTTTCAGCTCTCTGTTCAACAATTTTCCTTACTGGAGTTAATGTTTTAATTTCTATAGGAGTGTAATAGATTGATGAACCTGACTTTGACCAATTTGCTTTTTGGGTTCTTCCTTTGCTGACGTTATAGTTCCCAGAAGATGATGAACCTCTTGATGAAGAATATGAGTCATAGTATGAAGGATAAGAAGTGTAAGAACTATATCCTCGAGATTTGTATCTGCAAACAGGACAATTTTCCGCACCACTGGCAGTTCTATGTCCATTTACTGGAGCTGTACATCTTGACATGTAAAAGTTTTTTAATTATTTAATTGTTGGTATGTTTATTAATTCTTTTTTTTTGTTGTTGATTTTGATGGTTTTAACGAAGGTGTATTGCCTGGTGTTCCTTTATTATCTCTTTGACGTTGATCAGGTTTTCCTGTTGAAGTTGCTGTTCTTTTTGGTCCTGGTTTTAGTGCCATAATATTGTTATTTTGTATTTATTAATTTACTAAAATTATATACGAACGCGAAGGGATTCGCGAACGAGCGGGGGGCTCAAAGCCTGATGATGTTTTCATGCTTTCTGAAATTTTCAAATAAAAATTTCCGTTCTCACTTTTCTTGATTTCATAAAAGTAAGTCCTGTTTCCATTTGTGATTTTGTTACTGTAAATTTCTTTGTCTTTCATTTTAATACTTTGTTGCAATGTCTTCAACTGTAATACTGATGCCAGAACCGTATGTTTCTTTCATTTTGCCTTCACTTTTCATGTACAAAAGCGACTTTCAGTAATTCTTGAAAGCCGCTATTGCTAGAAACTGCGGTTGTAGTTAGTTTTAAAAAGTTAATTTGGATTTGGACTTAAATCTTTTATTTCAGTTACAGTCATTGTGCAATCACTACATGAGCAAGAAGCTGTATTAGTGTTGAAGTTAAATTGTTCACGACAATCACAAGAACCGGTACAATCCACCCTAAAAGCCTTCCCTGTGCTTAAGCTTCTTGAATAAAGAACAGTTTGTGTATTTCTTTTTGAATCTTCAAATGTAAAAATAATAACATCATTCCCATCATTATGATATAGCTCTAGTTTCTTATAACCATTCAATTCAACATCATACTCATCTAAAGCATATTCATTTATATCTTTAGTTGCTACTTTCAATAATTCACTATTAATTAAATTATCATGAAGTACTTCTTTGTCGCTAGAAGATAGTTTATTATCTTTTATTTCAACAAATTTGATTTCTAAAGCACAAGGAGAACATGTACAAGCGCCGGTCATTGTATTTAAATCAAGACCAAAACCGCACGCACAACTACCAATACATTGAAATTCAACACCACCATTAATATTTTTGTCAATCGAATTTCTAGACAACAATTCAATAGTTTTGTTATTAATCTCTGAGCTTTCAGAGCTTTCACAAGAAAAGATTAGTAAGCTTAAAGCCAAACTAATCATAAGAAAAATTTTTGATTTCATAATTTTTAAATTTTAAATAATAATTCAGTTAAAAATTCATTAAACGCTCTAAACAATATTAAGAGTTTTAGTTTAAATGATTGTTACAATTTATTTTTAATGTTCCATTGTTGGCAAAAAATTACCTACAACGTTCCCACGCTTTGTGTTCGTGCGGGTTTTCGGAGAACAAAACTGTTAACCCAGCAAAAAAGCCCAATTGGAAAACTGAACTTGAATGTAAGTACATCACCCCGCATGATGCAAAACGTGTGTTGGCTATAGTCATTTTCTTGCTTTTATATACCTAACTAATCTATTGTCTAAGTCTGTTTTTCTAATTTCAATTGGGATTGCTTCCTTTTTATTACCCGCAAATGACTTCATTACTTTTTCAAAATTGTCTAAAGCGTCAATAAAATGTATTAAATAATTGCTCTCTAGTTCTGATATTATTGTTGCTTCTTTATTTACAATATTCTTATCGCTGTATTCATTTTTAAGAATTGAACTTAGTATAAAAGCTCCTAAATGAAGTTTTCCATATGAAATAAGTGTTTTCCTATAGTTGTCAATTGTAGTATTGTTTTTTAAATACTCCCTTATAGCTTTATTTAAAGCAATATCAATCTTTACAGGAACCAAATAAAGTGCATAATTCATTGCTTTAACACTTAATGGTGGAAAAACATCATCATAAGTTGAAATGAACATTGATTTAGGTCTGGTTTTCACTTGTGATGGCTTGAAAAGAATTTGTGCAGTGTATAACTGAAATAATTTTTGAATACTAACAATATTTTTTTTGCCTTTATTTCTTAAGCTATTGATACGTCTCTCGTATGAAACATTATTGTTTTCAAAATACTTTTCAATCAGCTTTTGAATATCATCATTTGCTTTAAGTGAAAATGCTTTTATCGGTGTTTGTGAATTTGTCGTTTCAGTAATTCTATAGATAAAATCCTCGTTCTTTGTTTCTATGATTTTTACTAACAAAGTAGTATCGTCTCTAAACTGCAATTTTTCAATTTTACCATATTCATCTCTTTCCTTTTTTGTTAATTCCTTTCCTTCTGCAATTTTTATATCGAGGAATTGAATACGCTCTCTATTTTTTACTGCCAAATAGATTGCATTAGAAGTTTGGCAACCATTAACTATTTGCAAATTATGTAGTTTATATTTGTTGTTTGGCATTTCCTCAACTTTGCTACAAGTCATAGTTAAGCCGTTATTATAACTCCAAAAGAATCTGGATTCTTTTTCATCTGAACTAGTTGCTATTATTTTTGAATTTAAGTCACTCCTTTTAAAATAATCTCTAATGTTAGCCTCAAATATTGCAGATTGATGTTTCCTGACTAGTTCTGCTATGTCTGAGCCGTTTATTATACTTATGTATCCATTTAACTTGCCATTATCATCTACGTCCGTTATGTATTTAAAAGTTTTTTGGTATTCAATTATGTCTACAATTTCTTCACTTTTTGATGGGGCTTTTATTAAATTCTCACAGTCCGAAACAAGGATTTTTGAATTAATAAAACCATTGTTTCTTAAAGTTAAAGTAATGTCATCTAATTCATCTTTAATAATTTTTTCGCTATACAGGTTTGCTTCAATTCCTCCGAAAACAATATGACAAACTACGCTAATGTTGTCGCTTGAAAATTCAGTAAATAACCTTGTTTTAATTTCGTTCAATACATTCATTCTGTTGAAGAAATAAAGATTGTCGTCCTCTTCCAAAGCCTCATCAATTAAAACTTTTTTTAGTCCGGTTTTTAATTTCAAAAGGTCGGCTTGTGATATTCCTGTACCTCTTTTAAATTGAAAAACTTGAATTTTAAACTTTGTATCTTCATTGTATTCTTCTAATTCTTCTGGCTGTTCTATGAAATCATTCGAGGCTGTAATGTATATTGCGTCAATACCATAGTCATATTTTTCTTCTCTATATGATGAGTCAACAATACCACACTCGATTTGGTCAATGTCTTTGTCTTTAAAAATGCTCGATAGTGCGTAAAACATAAATTCAGAACCTTTCAGCACATCACCTTTCTTGTCAGATAAATATTCTGAATAGTTCTCGTTACTCTTATTTATGTTTTGTTCTAGTACTTTAAAAATGCTCATATTTTTATCTGTTGAATGTTTTTTATGATTAACGCCAACTAGTGTATAACATCAATGATATATAACTTTTTAAGTGTTGGTAGCTTTGAATATAGTCTATTTGTTTATTGTTGATTTCGATGGTTTTAATGATAGTGTGTTGCCAGGAGTTTTTTTGTTGTCTCGTTGACGTTGATCTGGTTTTCCTGTTGAGGTTGCTGTTCTTTTTGGTCCTGGTTTTAGTGCCATGATATTATTATTTGTATTTTTTATTTTCTAAAAATTATATACGAACGCAAAGGGATTCGCACACGAGCGGGTAAATTCGAGCTATCAGGTTTTGATTTATTTTATTATTAAAAATATATTTCCTCTTAAGTTTACGTCTAACTTTTGTAAATCTGCGTTATCAGGAATTTACTCCACGTTTTCAATATAAATTTGAGGATAAGATATGTCTTGACTCGTGCAGTTCAATATTTCATTTTCATTTGGTAGTCTAAAATCAATGTGAATTTCTAGATTTTCTATTTTATATTCCTCAGGTAAATTAATTGCATAAAAAGTATTTTGAGTAGAATTTTGAGGAGTATTAGAATAGCCATCAACAAATTTTATAAGATATGTATTGTCACAATCCATTCCAACTCTTAATACCGTTGCATTATTAATTAAACTATCAGAATTATCATCATTGTTACTACAAGATAGTAACATAAAAAACGAAAAAAAAGTTAAAAAAAATGTTTTCATGATTATATATTTAAAAGTTAAAAAAAATGTTTTCATGATTATATATTTAAAAGTTAATAATTATATAAAATAGCCACGCATTGTGCGTGGCATATTATTTTTTATTGTTTAATTAATGTTTTTCCATCTACAATTTCTCCATTAACAACTAATGCTACTGTGTAAAAACCACTTGGATAATTACTTACATTAAGATTTGTTTCACTTGAATTTATATCTAAAATATAATTGTTTGATGTTCCATTACTACCATAATATCCAATAATCATTAAATAAGCAGAATTTGCTCCGTTTAATTTGTAACTTACCAAAACATTATTTGTGGCTGGATTTGGTGTAATGTTTTCTAATGTACTTGGTTTTAATTTTACTTCAACTTGTTTGTAATCTTTGAAACCATCAGCAGTTGCAATTACCTCTAATTTGAATTTTTCTGCAACAGCATTAGCTATTTGTAAATCTTTACCTTGATAGATTAAATTTCCTTCATTGTCATACCAGTTATAAATAGCAGGTTCGTTGATATCATTTGCACTTATAGTAATAGCTTGATTTAAATCTACTTCTTTGTCTTGTTCTTCAGCTTCAAAAATAGGTCTTGGGTTTTTAATGATAATAAAAGTTTCACCTCCTATTACTTGACCTGTTTCACCATCTTTTTGAATAACGTGATAAGCATAATTTGTTTTTTCTGTTAATTCTCCTATTAAGAAATTAAAATCTAAACGCAAAGTACCTGTTTCATTAGCATTGAACGAAATATTGTCTAAAATTACGTGATTTCCTCTAACTATTTTTCTTTTTTCTTCTAATGTTGGGTCGAGTAATTGAGCTTCTTTTCCACCTCTTTCCCACGCATTGAATAAAATTTCATCCATTTTGATTCCTACTTCTGCTTCTTGGTAAATAGGTTTGCCTGTTTCTAAATCTGCAATTTCTAGTTCTAAAAAGAAGGTTTTAGGGTGATTAAATGGATTTGCAACTGCTACTACACCACCTGGATTTACTATGTTGTTTGGCAAAATATCTACAACTGTTACATTTTTCCACGCAATGTTGTTATTGTTTCTTGTGTTTGCATTAATATCGCCAGTTTCTATTGAAGTCATTGGGTCATTTGTTGCTTCAATTCTTGCTAATAAACAAAAATGCCATTGGTCTTGCGAGTAATCAGTTGGATTTGGTACTTGCCAAGGAAAGGTTAGAATAGTTTCTTGTCCTGCTTGTAAAACAGGAATAGTTAATGTTCCAATTTGTTGACCCATTGAAGCATTTGTAACAGGTTCTGAAATACCGCCATTCCATGGGTTCGGCCAACTTAATCCAGTTGAGGCTTTTGCCCAATATAGTTTTAATTGTTCATTTCCTGATGAAGCAACACAACTTTTATTTATAATTCTTACTTTAACATAATTTGGGTTTCCAAGAGCGGAATATTCAGGGTTTTCATGTGTTAATCCACTATCATTATTGTTTCTTACCCAGATATTATCGCTTGTCCACATATATTGTGTAATAGTATTTGGCTCTGAACCTGTGTCGTCTTGACTATCTTTAACCATCAAATCTAAAGTTGGTGAATTTGAGTTTGACGCAACTAATACTGCATTGTAAGCATTCACTTTACCATATCCTAATTGTATGGAATGACCAGGCATCGATGTAGACCAATTATAGTTGAAACCTCCTATTTTATCAGCTGTATTTTGTAATATTAATTTTAATTGACTAGCCGTTAAACAAGGGTTAACAGATTTCATTAAAGCAAGAACACCTGCAACTATTGGAGTCGCTGCAGATGTCCCTCCCATTCTGCCAGTATAAGAAGCAAAATTCGTACCGCTACTTGGTAGGGTTTCTCCAACAGCTGGTAAAACAGCCCAAGAATCTTTCCAACTATTATAACCTTGATTTGTATTTGGAGAATCTATTGTCCAAATATTAAAACTTTCTCCACTTATTTGTGAATTATATGCAGTATGAGAAGGTGCAACAATTTCTAAAGTTTGTCCATTAGGGCTATAATTAGCTTGATTGTTATTTCTGTCTGACGCTCCAACAGTAATTAAATCTGGAATAGCTGCATTACCTGGAAAATTAACATAACCATTATTACCACTAACTCTATTTGCTGTATTACCGGCTGCAAACACTACTAATTTATTATTTGAAATTGCATTATTTATAGCTGAAACAATTACTGGCTGTAAATTTGGATTGCTTGAACCATAGCCCCAACTATTTGATAAAATATCTGCATTGTGAGTTACGGCAAAATTTATTGCATCAGCATAAACATTTGCTGGTACAGAACCAAATGGTATTTTTATTGGCATAATTTTACATAAAGGCGCAACACCAGATATTCCCTCATTGTTGTCTTGACTAGCGCCAACTAACCCTGCACATGAATTACCATGGTTGTTACCAGATGTTGATGAAATGGTTGGTGATGGATCATTAGGATTATTTGTGCCATCATATTGATAAGCAAAGTTACTACCATTTAATCTTACTTGTCTAGAATTTGGTAAGTCAGGATGATTATTTGAAACTCCTTCATCTATTATTGCAACAATAACATTAGGGCTACCTTTTGTGATATCCCAAGCTTCTGGTGCATCTATGTCTGCATCTACTGTGGTACTTTTACCATCATTTGTTCCTTGACCAGTATTGTGTAAATACCATTGTTGAGAAAAATATTGGTCATTAGGTATATGGCCATACAACTCTGTTTTAGCAATGAAATTAGGTGTACAAAATTCAAAATTACCAGTTTGATATAAAATTTTAGAAACTTGTAAAGGATCACCGTTAGTTTTAAATAAATCGTATGAAGGAGTCGATTTTATAAGCACAATCCCATAACTTGATAATAGATTATTCTTTTGGTATTGTGTAATATCACTCTTATAC